>NZ_JBFAXY010000004.1:0-316937 GCF_040681035.1 Nocardia sp. NPDC051911 | reverse complement strand
GCGATCAAGACCCACCGCCGTACCCGCGCCGGTGACGCGCACGAGCGCGGCGTCACCCCGAAGACCGCGCCGATCGGCGTCGGGCTCGGACTGCCTCGCATCGGCGCACCCGCCCCGGAACCCGCGGCCGCGAGCTGCTCGACCGGCTGCGACGCATGACCGCGAGCCCGCAGGACAACGACGACGCCACCCGTGGCGCCGATGGATCTGTCCCCGCGTCCGGCGACGACCAGCGCGGCGCGTCCGCGGCCGACCGGGGGCGCGAGCCGGCGAGCCCCGACGCAGACGAACGAAACGAGGATTCCGTGAGCTCGGTCGAGAGCACCGCCGATTTCGAACAGTTCCGCGACGATCTCGACGCCGTCGAGCGCAAGATCGCCGGTGAGATCGATCCCGGCGTCCGCGCGATGGTCGTGGCAGGCGCGGTGTTCCTGCTGCTGGCCTCGCTGGTGCTGTCGCACGCCGGCGCGGCGCGCGGCTTCGACGTGCTGCTGAACACCGACGTCGCGCGGGCCGAGCACATCGGGCTGCCCTCGCGGATCTTCGTGTGGTTCGTCGTGGTGTTCGGCATCGGCTTCTCGATGCTGGCGCTGATGACCCGCCGCTGGGTGCTGGCTTGGGTCGCGGTCGCGGGCAGTGCCGTGGCGGCCGTGTTCGGCGTGCTGTCCATCTGGCACCGCCAGACGCCCGGGCTCGGCAACTACGTCGGCGCGGGCCCCGGCCTCGGCCTGATCCTCGGCGCGATCGTGACCGTCGTGCTCACCTTCCACTGGATCCGGGTGGTGTGGAGCCGCACCGCGCTGCACTTGGCCGCGGAGGAGCAGCGCCGCAACGCCGCCGCGGCGGCGGAGGAACGCGACCGTCGTCGGCTCATGGGCGATTCCTGACCGGCTCTTTCCATACGACAGCGCCCGTCCCAGCCGGGAGGGGCCGCTGTTCGTTTCGATCGGGCCGATATCTCAGCGGTTGCTGACGGCGCCCTCGGCGGCCTCGGCCCACTCTCGCCACTGTTTGGCCTGTTCCAGCGCCTTCTCCGCGTCGCGAGCCTTGCCTGCGGCCTGCGCCTTCGCGGCCTGCTCCTCGAACTGCGCCACGCGCTCGCGGAACTGGGCGGCGCGGGCCATCGCCTCGGGGTCGGTGCGCCGCCACTGCGCGTCGACGGCGTCGCGCACACGCTTCTCGATAGCCCGCAGCTTGCCTTCCAGTTCCTGCATGCGCTCGCGCGGAACCTTGCCGATGGCGTCCCACTTGTCCTGGAGCTCGCGCAGCGCGCCGCGGGCCGCTTCCAGGTCGGCGGACGGATCGATGTAGGCGTAGTGGTTCAGCAGTTCCTCTTTGGCGGCCGCGTTGTGCTCGAACTCGGCGTCGCGCTCGGAGACCGCGGCGTTGCGCGCGGCGAAGAAGACGTCCTGGGCGCTCTTGAAGCGCCGCCACAGCGCCTCGTCGGCCTCGCGCGGCGCGCGACCGGCGGCTTTCCACTCGGTGAGCAGATCGCGGAAGATGCCCGCGGTGGCCACCCACTCTGTGGAGCCGGACAGTTCCTCGGCCTGCACGCACAGTTCTTCCTTGCGCGCCTTCGCGGCGGCGCGTTCGCGATCCAGCTCGGCGAAGTGCGCGCCGCGGCGGCGGTTGAACGCCTCACGCGCCTTGGAGTAGCGCTTCCACAGCGCGTCGTCGACCTTGCGGTCCACGCCCCGGATCGACTTCCACTCGTCGAGGATCTCGCGCAACCGATCGCCCGCGGCCTTCCACTGGGTGGACTCGGCGGCGATCTTCTCCGCCTCGGCGGCCAGCGCCTCCTTGCGTTCGGTGTGCTCGTGCCTGGCGCGTTCCTTCTCTTCCTTGGCGTGCGCGGCGGCCTCTTCGGAGTGCTCGGCGATGGCCTGCAGGCGCCGGGCCAAGCCCTCGATGTCGCCGATGACGGCGGCGGTCGGCAGCGACTCGGCCAGCGTGACGGCGGCGGCCTTGGTCTTGCGTGCGTCCGCGCCCGCGGCCAACCTGGCCTCCAGCAGGGCGACCTCGGTGGCCAGATCGTCGAACCGGCGGCCGAAGTGGGCCAAGCCCTCCGCGGCGTCACCGGCCTGCCACGAGCCGATCTGGCGTTCACCCTCGGCGGTCTTCACCCACGCGGTGCCGTCTTCGTCGACCCGGCCCCACCGGCTCGGATCGGAGACGGTGGGCACGACGACGGGATGGGGATGCTGCTGGGCCGGGCCCGGGGCGGGTTTGACCGCGTGCGGTTTGGGCGGTTGAATCGAGCGGCCCGGTTTCGGAGCACCGGAAGAACGGGGCATCTTGCCGGGTCCGGCTTTCGCGGTTCCGTTGCTGTCGGTCATTTTTCCTCGTCCCTGCCGCGCGTCACGGCTGCCTGGTTACGCCCTAGCTCATTCCATTCAACCCGGTCCGAGCCCTTGTGACCATCGATCCATGCCTTCCCACGGAGGAATCCCGCGGATTCCAACCCCTGATGACCTGGGTTGTAGCTCCTCGAACACTATCAATCTCGGCGGTATTTACGGCAGAGACACTCGAAGCCGGCCGGTACCGGCAGGACCCGCAACGACTACGGTTACGACGTGTTCTCCGTCGCCGCCCTCGTTCCGTCGCCGCCCGTGCTGGTCCCCGAGTTGTGCGGTGGTGCGGCGGACACGGCGGGAGCAGGGGATTCGGATCCGCGCGCGGTGCTGCGGTCGGCCGTGCTCGACACCGTGCGCGCCTTCGCGTCCGTGACAGGCCACTGGACGGTGATAGGCGCCGATGCCGGTGACCGCACGTTCGGTCCGGAGACCGTCGGCACGTTCCGCGGCTTCGGCGTCGACGTGCGGATCGGCCTCTCGAGTGCCGCCGTCGCCGGAGCGCGGCAGGCCGATGCCGGGTTGCCGCTGGCCGTACTGATCGGCGGGTGGCTACGCGGGCAGGTCGCCCCCGACGCGGTCGCCGAGGCGAGTGTCGTCGCCGCGGACGCGCCCGCGGAGCATTGCCGGGAGGCCGGGACGAAGCTGCGTGCCGAGCTGGACAGCGACGGCGAGCCGCGCGGTGTGCTGGTCGTCGCCGACGGCGCGGCGACGCTGTCGGTCAAGGCGCCCGGCTACCTCGATGAACGGGCCCGTCCGGTGCAGGACCGGCTGGACGACGCGCTGAGCGCGGGTGATCGCGCCGCGTTGCGGGCACTCGACTCCGGACTGTGTGCCGAACTGGGCGTGACGGGCCGCCCGGCCTATCAGGTGCTGGCCGGGCTGTTCCGCGCCGATCCGCTGGTCGAGACGCGCTACCGGGACGCCCCGTTCGGAGTCGGCTACCACGTGAGCCTCTGGCGGCCCGCGGGAGACGACGCGCCGTGACGGATTCCGGCATCACTCCGATCGCGGTCGTCGGCCCCACCGCCACCGGCAAATCCGATCTGGCTCTCGACCTGGCCGAACAACTCGGCGGCGAGATCGTGAACATCGACGCCATGCAGCTGTACCGCGGCATGGACATCGGCACCGCGAAGCTGCCCGTCGCGCAGCGCCGGGGCATCCCGCACCACCAGCTCGACGTGCTCGACGTGACCGACACCGCGTCCGTGGCCGCGTATCAGGCGGCGGCGAGCGCGGACGTCGTCGCGATCATGGGGCGCGGCCGGGTGCCCGTCATCGTGGGCGGCTCGATGATGTACGTCCAGGCGCTGTTGGACCAATGGGAGTTCCCGGCCACCGATCCGGCCGTGCGGGCGCGCTGGGAGGCGGTGCTCGCCGAGCAGGGCGTCGCGGCCGTACACGCGGCGCTGCGCGCGGCCGATCCGGTGGCCGCTGCCACCATCCTGCCCACCGACGGGCGCCGTATGGTGCGTGCGCTCGAGGTCGTGGAACTCACCGGACAGCCGTTCGCCGCGTCGGCGCCGACCATCGGGCGGCCGCGCTGGGGCACGATCGTCATCGGCGTCGACCGGGAGACCGCGGCCTTGGACGCGCGCATCGAGCGGCGCACCGCCGCGATGTTCGAAGGCGGGCTGGTCGAGGAGGTACGCGGCCTGATCGAGTGCGGCCTGCGCGAGGGCGTCACGGCCCGGCGGGCCATCGGCTACGCACAAGTCCTGGCCTATTTGGACAACGAATACGACCTGAACCATGCTCAGGAACGCACCCTGATCGGCACGCGGCGCTACGTGCGCAGGCAACGCTCCTGGTTCCGGCGCGATCCCCGGGTGCGGTGGGTGGACGGCACCGCCCCTGATCCGGCCGCGACGGCGCTGGCCCTGCTCGACGAGAAAGAACGGACTCCGCAGTGACCCGACGTGTGAGCACGCGCAACGCCTCCGTCCAGGTGTGGCAGGCCTACCTCAACAACCGCACCAAGCGTCATCGCGACGGCCGTTTCCTGGTGCAGGGCGTGCGTCCGATCACGCAGGCCATGGCCAACGACTGGCCGCTGGAGACGCTGCTGTACCGGCTCGGCGGCCCCGAGCTGTCCAGCTGGGCGCGCGAAGTGCTGGACACCAGCGGTGTGCCACAGGTCGGCCTGGTGCCCGAGCTGATGGCCGAACTCGGCGAAAAGGCCGCCGGGATACCGGAACTGGTGGCGGTCGCGGAGTCGCGGCAGCCCGAACTGGAGGCCTTCGAGCCGGGTGAGCCAGGGGAGGACGCGCCGGTGGTCGTGGTGTTCGACCGGCCCAACTCGCCGGGCAACCTGGGCACGCTGATCCGCTCGGCCGACGCGTTCGGCGCCAGCGGCGTCATCGTCACCGGACACGGCGCCGACCAGTACGACCCGCAGGCGGTGCGCGCCTCGACCGGTTCGCTGTTCGCCGTGCCGGTGATCCGCGCCGCCGGGCCCGCGCAGGTGCTGGAGTTCCGCAATCGGCAGATCCGCCGCGGCATCCCGACCCGCATCGTGGGCACCGACGAGCACGGCAGCCACGCCGCCTACGACTACGACTTCACCGACGCGACCATCCTCGTCATCGGCAACGAGACCAGCGGTATGAGCGCCGCGTGGGAGGCGGCCTGCGACGACATGGTGCACATCCCGATGGGTGGGACGGCCAGCTCGCTGGGGGCGCCCTCGGCGGCCGCGGTGGCGCTCTACGAAATTTCCCGGCAGCGCCGGACGTTTGCCAAATGACGACGAGACAGGGAGACATCGCACGTGCCGGATATCGAGTTCACCAAGGGTCACGGCACCCAGAACGATTTCGTGGTGCTGCCCGACCCGCAGGCCGGCCTCGCGCTGACGGCCGAGCAGGTCGGCGCGCTGTGTGATCGCAGGCGCGGGCTCGGCGCGGACGGCGTGTTGCGGGTCGCGCGGGCCGGTGCGTTGCAGGCCGCCGGTGTGCTGGCGGAGCTTCCGGAGGACGTGGGCGCCGACGACTGGTTCATGGATTACCGCAACGCCGACGGCTCGATCGCGGAGATGTGCGGCAACGGCGTGCGCGTATTCGCGCATTACCTGCACGCGGCGGGATTGGAAACCCGCGACAGCTTCGTGGTCGGCAGCCGCGCCGGGGCGCGTCCGGTCACCGTGCATGCCGGGAACTCGGTCACCGGGGACGTCACCGTCGGCATGGGCCGGGTGCGCGAACTCGGCCCGTCCACCGCGACCATCGCGGGCTGGGCGCTGCCCGGGCTCGGCATCGATGTCGGCAATCCGCATTTGGCCTGCGTCGATCCGGGCATGTCCGTGGACGCGCTCGGCAAGCTCGACCTGACCGTGCCGCCCGGCTTCGATCCGGACCTGTTCCCACACGGGGTGAACGTCGAGATCGTCACGGCGCTGGACGCCGAGAGGTCGGTCGACATGCGGGTCTACGAGCGCGGTGTGGGCGAAACCCGTTCCTGCGGAACGGGAACCGTCGCCGCGGCCGCCGCGGCGCTGGCCGCCGACGGCTTCCGGATCGGCGCCGACTCCGGTCGGGTGACGGTCCGGGTGCCCGGCGGCGAACTGACCGTCGGGCTCGAGCGCGGCTCGGCATGGCTGCGCGGGCCGTCGGTTTTGCTGGCCTCGGGTCGCCTCGCCGGGGCCTGGTGGGACGGTCGGTAGCGGCATCGCCCCGATAACCGGGTGCGTGCTGCGGTGATGTCGTGGCAGCATGGATGGTGTATGAGGAAGTCAGAGACGTATGAATTCACTCCGGCGGACGCGAACGATCGTGCCGCCGATGCGGCCGACGACGCGGTGTCCGGCGAAGACGCGGTGACCGGCGACGTCGTCGCCGAGCACCGGGCACGGATGCGGCGATCGGGTTGGTCGGCCGATCCGACAACCGGTGAACTGCAGTTGGAGGACCGCAGTTCGCTCCGCCGTGTTGCGGGCCTGTCCACCGAGCTCACCGACATCACCGAGGTCGAGTACCGGCAGCTGCGCCTGGAGCGCGTCGTGCTGGTCGGGGTCTGGACCACGGGGACCGCCACGCAGGCCGAGGCCAGCATGGCCGAACTCGCCGCGCTCGCCGAGACCGCGGGCTCCGAGGTGCTGGAAGCGTTGATCCAGCGCCGCGACCGGCCGGATCCGGCCACCTACATCGGCTCCGGCAAGGCCGACGAGCTGCGCTCCGTGGTGCTGGAGACCGGCGCGGACACCGTCATCTGTGACGGCGAGCTGACCCCCGCTCAGCTGACCGCCCTGGAGAAGGTGGTCAAGGTCAAGGTGGTCGACCGGACCGCGTTGATTTTGGACATCTTCGCTCAGCACGCCACTTCCCGGGAGGGCAAGGCGCAGGTCTCGCTGGCCCAGATGGAGTACATGCTGCCCCGGCTGCGCGGCTGGGGTGAGTCGATGTCCCGGCAGGCCGGTGGCCGCGCCGGTAGCAACGGCGGCGTGGGTCTGCGCGGCCCCGGTGAGACCAAGATCGAGACCGATCGTCGTCGCATCCGTGAGCGGATGGCCAAACTGCGCCGGGAGATCCGCGAGATGAAGACCGCGCGCGACACCATGCGGTCGCGCCGCACGTCCAGTGGCATCCCGTCCGTCGCGATCGTCGGCTACACCAACGCGGGCAAGTCGAGCCTGATGAACAAGCTCACCGGCTCCGGCGTGCTGGTCCAGGACGCCCTGTTCGCCACCCTGGATCCGACCACCCGCCGGGCCGAACTGGACGACGGGCGCGAGGTCGTCTTCACCGACACCGTCGGCTTCGTGCGGCACCTGCCGACCCAGCTGGTCGAGGCCTTCCGCTCCACCTTGGAGGAGGTGACCGGCGCCGACCTGCTGGTGCACGTGGTGGACGGCTCCGACGCGCTGCCCGCCGAGCAGATCAAGGCGGTCCGCGAGGTGATCACGGACGTGATCAAGGAATCCGGTACACCCGCCCCGCCCGAACTGCTGGTGGTGAACAAGACCGACGCGATGGGGCCGACCGAACTCACCAATCTGCGTGCGCTGCTGCCGGACGCGTCGTTCGTGTCGGCGCGCAGCGGCCGCGGGATCGATGGGCTGCGCGAGCGGCTCGCCGAGCTGCTCGGGGACTTGGACGTGGAGATCAGCGTGCTGCTGCCGTACACGCGCGGTGACCTGCTCGCCCGCATCCACGCCGATGGCCGCATCCTCGGTTCGGATCACGAAGAGGGCGGAACCCGCGTCCACGCGCGCGTCCCGCATGCTCTCGCCGCCGCCTTGTCGGAGTACGCGCACGCGGGCACGGCCGGTACGCAGGATTAGGTCGAGCATCTCACTTCCTGAGATGTGACGCTGTCTTTCCGCGCGCTGGTTCGCGGCGTATCCGTGCTCGTGGATCGCCGCTGAAGTGCGAGTTCGCGGCAGGCTTGCCGGGACGGCGAACGAGCTGGTCGATCGACCGGATCGGGCGTGTCGCGATGCGACGCGCACATCCGGTGCGACGCAGTCGATTTCGTTGCGCTATCGTCATCGAATCGACACCAGGAGGGTTCATGTCGGACGCCCGCTCCGATTCCCGCACCCGGCGCTCCGGCGCCGCGAACAGCGCCGATCCGGCGCTCAGCGACGGTGCGCCGCTGTCGGTTTCGCTGACCGACACCGATCTGCGGGTGATCGACACCCTGCTCGCGCCGCTGCGCGCGTGGACCAGCCCGCGCTTCTACGGCTTGGAGAACATCCCGGCCGACGGCCCGGTGCTGCTGGTCGGTAACCACAACCTGCTGGGCGGCATCGACGCCCCCATGCTGCTGCCCGAGGTGCTGCGCCGCCGCGGCCGCTTGATCCGCGGTCTCGCCGAGAACGTGCTGATCAACGTTCCCGGTGTCCGGCACCTGCTGCACCACTACGGCGCGGTGCGCGGCACTCGGTCCAACTGCCTGGCCCTGCTCCGGCGCGGCGAGGCCGTGATGGTGTTCCCTGGCGGTGGCCGGGAGGCGGTCCGCCGCAAGAACGAGAAGTACCTGCTGAAGTGGGAGGGGCGCAGCGGTTTCGCGCGCATGGCGATCGAGGCGGGCGCGCCCATCGTCCCGGTCGCGATGATCGGCGTCGACGACGCCTACGACATCCTGGTCGACGGCGACCATCCGATCCTGCGCCCCCTGCGCTGGACCGTGGAAGCGCTCGGGCTCAGCCGCGACCTCACCCCGCCGCTCATCCGCGGCGTCGGTCCCACCGTCATCCCGCGTCCGGAACGCTTCTATTTCTCCGCCGGTGCGCCCATCGACCCGGCGCCGTGGCGCAACGCGGGCGACATGCACGCCGCCGCCACGGAATTCCGCGACGTAGTGCGCAAAGCGCTGGAGGAGGAGATGAACTTCCTCTTCGCCGAACGGGCGCGCGACGAAGGGCGCACCTTGGCGGGCCGATTGCGCGGTTGGCTGACGCGCTGAGGGCTGCGGCGATCCGCGCGACGGTCGACTGTTCATCGTCCGGCTGTTCGGCGTCGGCGTCGGTGCTGCGAGCGCGGCACGTCACGTAGGGCGATTCGTCGCAGAGCTCACGGCTCGACCGTTCCCACGCCCGATCGGCACTTCAGCCGCGGAGTTTCCCGGCCGGACGCACCGCCATCGCGACCTGGAGCTTGCGCGGCGGCGGCGGTCGGCGGGCCGAGTCGTCGGAACAGGTCGAGCGACGGCCGGTTCTCGAGCGCGCCGCGAGCTGGGTTGGACCGGCGGAGGGTCCGGCCGACTGTCATGTCCGAGGCCGGACACCTCGCGCACCACTGGGATGGCTGGGGCTCGCCTGGCCGAACGGCTCGCAGTCACTCCGGTCATCCGCGCCGACACCATCGGGCCGTCGACGGATCCGACCTCGCGCGCCGGGTGGCGGACCGCGGCGGTCGTTGGCATCGGCGAGCGGTGTCTGCGCCTGTCGGCATTTCGCCTGAGTCTGCTCAGTCGGTGTCCGTGGTCGCGCAGTCCGTCGTCTTGATCGACAACTGAAGCGCGTGCCGGTCAGTGGCAGGCCGGCCTCGTTCTGCGGCGTCCCGCCCAGGGTGGCGATCAACCGTCCCATGCCTTCGATCGTTTGCCGGGAATCTCGTCCGCTGATCTCGACCCGATCCGCCGCTCCTGGTGAGACCATGGTTCCGGCCCCAGAAGTGAACAGGGATTCTCGCCCCGGGTACGGTATGGGGCAACGACTGGTCGGTGTGGACCGGCCGGTGTGGTCACTAGGAGGTTGGCGTGGAACGCACACTGTTCGAACCCGAGCACGAACTGTTCCGGGAGTCGTTCCGCAAGTTTCTCGATCAGCACGTCGCGCCGAATCACGCGAAGTGGGAGGAGCAGGGCATCGTCGACCGGGCGGTCTGGCTCGAGGCGGGCAAGCAGGGCTTCCTCGGCATGGCCATGCCGGAGCAGTACGGCGGCGGCGGGGTGAAGGACTTCCGCTACAACGCCATCGTCTCGGAGGAGTCGGTGCGCGGCCAGTACTCCGGCCTCGGCTTCTCGCTGCACAACGATGTGATCGCGCCTTATCTGCTCGAGCTGGCCAACGAGGAGCAGAAGCAGCGCTGGTTGCCCGGCTTCTGCGCGGGCGAGATCATCACCGCGATCGCGATGACCGAACCGGGTACCGGTTCGGACCTGCAGGGCATCAAGACTCGCGCGGTGCGGGACGGGGACGACTGGATCCTCAACGGCGCCAAGACCTTCATCACCAACGGCATCAACTCCGACATCGTGATCGTGGTGGCGCAGACCGACCCCGAGAAGGGGGCCATGGGCTTCAGCCTGTTCGTGGTCGAGCGCGGCATGCCCGGCTTCGAGCGCGGCCGCAACCTGGACAAGCTCGGCCTCAAGGCCCAGGACACCGCCGAGCTGAGCTTCACCGACGTGCGCGTGCCCGGCAAGAACCTGCTCGGCACCGAGGGGATGGGCTTCATCCACCTCATGCAGAACCTGCCGCAGGAACGTCTGTCGATCGCCGTCATGGCGGCGGCCGCGATGGAGTCCTGCCTGGACATGACCGTGCAATACGTCCGCGACCGCAAGGCGTTCGGCAAGCCGATCGGCGCGCTGCAGAACACGCGCTTCGTGCTCGCCGAACTGGCCACCAAGACCACCGCGGTGCGGCTGATGGTCGACAAGTTCATCGAGCTGCTCAACGAGGGCAAGCTGACCGCGGAGGACGCGGCGATGGCGAAGTGGTGGAGCACCGAGGAGCAGCTCGACCTGATCAACCGCTGCCTGCAACTGCACGGCGGATACGGCTACATGAAGGAATACCCGATCGCCAAGGCCTACATGGACGCCCGCATCCAGACCATCTACGGCGGCACCACCGAGATCATGAAAGAGATCATCGGACGCAGCCTGAAGCTGTCCTGACGGCGCGAATTCCGGCTCGGGCCGACGGCTGCCGCCGGCCCGGGTGCGGCACAATCGCCTTCCGAGGTGATGGCGAACTCGCCGTTCGCCGGTCGCCGGAGTGGAGGAGATGCGATGCCGAGTCTGGCCAACCAGGTGGTGCGCGGGTACCTGAAGGCGACGCGGGCCAATCGCGTGTTCATCGATGCCGAGTCCGCGCGCAAGCGGGTTCTCGATCGGAGCGTGCGGCCGCGCAACTACGGTCCGCCGCGCCGGCTGCGCGCGGATGTGACGATCACGGTGGAGCGTCGCGGCGGCTGGCCGGTTTACACCCTCACTCCGCGCGGGCGCACGCCACGAGGGAACGTTGTGTACGCACACGGCGGCGGCTGGGTGCACGAGATCGCGCCGCAGCACTGGGCGCTGTGCGCGGCGGTCACCGCGGAAGCCGGTGCGGCGGTGACGGTCCCGATCTACCCGCTGATTCCGTTCGGGACGGCAGGTCAGGTCGTCGCGGGCTTCGTGGAGCTGGCGCTCGCCAACCGGGAGACCTACGGAAATGTATGCGTGGCAGGGGATTCCGCCGGAGGGCAGATCGCACTGTCGGCCGCGGTGGCCCTGCGGGACGAGCACGACGTGCGGCTGCCCGGCACCGTGCTCATCGCCCCCGCGCTCGATCTGTCGCTGACCAATCCGGAAATCGAGGTCGTGCAGCCACGGGACCCGTGGCTGGGCGTCGCGGGATCGCGGGTGTTCATCGAACACTGGCGCGGCGATCTCGAGCTCGCCGACCCGCGCGTCAGCCCACTGGCCGCCGACCCGCGCGGACTCGGCCCGCTGACGGTCTTCTGCGGCACCGATGACATCCTGTGGCCGGACACCCTCCTGCTGGTCGAGGCGGCGCGCGGCGCCGGGGTCGTGGTGGACTACCACGAGGCTCCCGGCCTGCCTCATGTCTATCCGCTGACCCCGACCCCGGAAGGGCGTGCCGCGCGTCGGGTCGTCATCGAGAGTCTGCGTAGCGCGCTCGCCAGTTGAACGACGGTGCGGTGCCGAATCGCGTTATCGCCGCCCGGTTCGCGTGCGAGCTCGGCTGACGCGGACAAGGGCAGGGCCTCGCCGCCGACGGGGCTGTCCAGGGCTGCGAGCGGCGGATTCGTCGTGGGCACCGTGGCGGTGTCGTAGGTCCATGACCTGCCCACGTCGAACCACGGGATCGCACCGGAGAAGACGGACACGGCGGCCGAGTAGCGGCGCGCAACGATCGATGGGCGTGGGTCCCCTGCCGGGAGTCGAACGGAATCGACCGCGACGTGCTCGATCGGACGTGTGGTGCGGACCTCGATTCCGATCATCACCAGTCGTGGCACGGCGTCGAACCCGTAGCGCCCGGCTACGTACCGGCTGCGGGCAGCGTGACCACGAAACGGGCACCGGGCGCGCCGTCGGTGACGTGAATGGTGCCGCCGTGGCGTTCCACGACGTCGCGGACGATGGCCAGGCCGAGGCCCGCGCCGCCCTCGTCGCGGCTGCGCGCGTCGTCCAGGCGGACGAATCGCTGGAAGATCCGGTCGCGGTCGGCGGGCGGCACACCCGGTCCGTCGTCGGTGACCGACAGCACCACCCGCTCGTCGGCGGCGTGGTCCACGGCGACGTCAACGGTGTTCGCGGCATGCCGCTGCGCGTTGTCGACCAGGTTGCCCAGGACGCGGGCGAGCTGGGTACGGCTTCCGGTGACCGCGACGGGCTCCTTCGGTGTCGCGATCCGCACGGCCACCCGGTCCCGGACGCGGTGCTCCAACTCCTCCCGGACCAGCACGGTCAGGTCCACCCGATCCGAGCGCGGTTGCTCACCCGCGTCGAGCCGGGCCAGGAGCAAGAGGTCGGCCGCGAGATGTTCCAGCCGGATGGTGTCGCCGATCAGTCCGTCCACTTCCAGCAGTTCGGGGTGTGCCTGGGCCACCTCGAGCTGGGTGCGCAGGCTCGCGATGGGGCTGCGCAACTCGTGTGCGGCGTCGGCGATGAACCGCCGCTGGCGCTCCGTGGACTCCTCCAGCGCGGCGAGCGTGGCGTTGGTGGTGCTCGCCAGTCTGCCGATCTCGTCGCGAGATCCCGGCTCCGGCACGCGGCGGGAGAGATCGCCGTCCATGATCTCGGCGAGCTGCCTGCGAATCGCCTCCACCGGGCGCAGGGCGCGCCGGGTGACCAGCCAGGTCACCAGGGCGACCACGGCGAGCAGCGGGGGCAGGCCGATCAGCATCGCTTGCCGTGCGTCCGCCACCGCGCTGTCGGCGGTCGCCAGCGAGGAGCCCGCGTAGACGGTGGCGGGCTGTCCGCCCCGGATGGTCACCGCGAGGGCGGCGACCCGGAACGGATGCGGCCCGTCCTCGTCGTCCACCGTCAGCCGCACGTCGCCGAATTCGGCGTCGGCCGCCGTGGGGTCCGTGGGTTGCGAAAGGCTTTCGCGGTCCGGCTTCTCGTCCTCGTTCTCTTCGTCGTCCTCCTCGTCTTCGTCATCGTCATCGTCATCGGAAGTCTTGGCGTACGGGCCGAACTCGGCCATGGGCGGTTTGCCCGCGAGGTCGTCGTCGGCCGCGAGCACGCGGCGGTCGAGCGAAACGACCTGCACCGGTTCGCTTTCGGCATCGGGAAGCCGCAGCCGGGCGAGATCCGTGCCCGTCGCGAGCTGCGTCGCCACGTCCTGCGCGGTGGACTCCGCCCGCATTTCGGCGCTGTGCACCAGGTTGTGCCGCAGCACGGCCAGCACCACGAGCCCGGCCGCGGTCAGCGCCACCGCGACCACGACCGTCGCCGCGACCGTGGTGCGCACGCGGACCGAGCGCCACCAGGCCCGCGCGGCTCGCTCAGGCACGATCGGCCGTCAGCCGGTAGCCCGCGCCGCGAACGGTGGTGATCGATCGGCGCCCGAACGGCGCGTCGATCTTGCGGCGCAACGTGCTGATGTAGACCTCGACGATGTTCGGGTCGCCGTCATAGGCGAAATCCCAGACATGGTCCAGGATATCGGCTTTCGAGACCACCTCCCCGGCGCGGACGGCCAGGTGCTCGAGCACGGCGAACTCCTTGGCGGTCAGCGTCACGTCCTGCGTGCCGCGACGGCAGGTCCGGGTGCCCGGGTCCACGGTCAGATCACCGACGCGCAGCACACGGGCGCCGCCGCGGGTCCGGCGGCGCAACAGCGCACGGATGCGGGCCAGCAGCACCAGGTAGGAGAACGGCTTGCTGAGGTAGTCGTCCGCGCCGGTGTCCAGGCCCTCGGCCTCGTCGTATTCGCCGTCTTTCGCGGTGAGCATGAGCACGGGCGTCTCGTGGCCACCGGCGCGCAGCGCGGCGCAGACGCGGTAGCCGTTCATGCCGGGCAGCATGATGTCGAGGATGATCAAGTCGTAGTCGGTTGTCGTCGCCAGATGCAGGCCCTCGGCGCCGTCGTGCACCACATCCACGGCGAATCCCTCGGCAGACAACCCTTTTGCCAGCGTGCGAGCCAGACGTTTCTCGTCTTCGACGATCAGCAGACGCATCCCCCAAGAGTGGCAGACGGATCCTGAAACCGTCTTCAGGTGACTTCAGCTCGCCTTCAGCTCGGTTCGCCACAGTGAACGCATTCGAGATCATCACTCGCGCAGGAGGTTTCCCATGACAACCGTATTCCGCCGTGCTTACGCCGGCCTTCGCTGGCTGCTCGTCGGCACGGCCGTCGCGGCCGCCGTCGTCGGTCTGAGCGCGGTCCTGTCCGCGGTGGCCACCGGCGGTCCGGACGATCACACCGTCGCGTTCCGCTCGGTCGCGGCGGACCGGTCGCTGGCGGCCGATACCGGTATCAGCAGGCAGCAGGCCATCGACAAGGCCCTGGCGGCCGTGCCGGGCGGACGGGTCACGTCCATTCAGCTCGACACGGACCAGGGGGTCGCGGTGTGGGAGGTGGAGCTCACCACTCCCGCGGGCGTGGAGCACGACGTGACGATAGATGCCGACAGCGGCCAGGTCCGCGCCGTGGTCGACCCCGACTGACCGCGTCGGCGGACGCAGGTGTGACGGGTCGGTGCGGGGGTAAGCACGAGGTGTTTGCTGCCGGGCGGCAGGGATCCGGAGGGGGATTCCGGCCGTGGCTTCGCCGGTATCCGTGGTCCGTGGCCGACGTAACGCGTGACGCCCCGGAGACGCGTTCGCCGAGCATCGAAGATTTGCCCCGCGGGAGGTTTGCCCGGGAGTAGCCTCAAGTTGTCCACTCGAGGAATCGAGGTCCGGATGCACGAGATGGCCATCACGCGCGGCGTCATCGACGCCGTCTGTGAGCACGCGGCGGGCCGGCGGGTCCATTCCGTCACCGTCGAGGTCGGCGCGCTGTGCGCTGTGGTGCCCGATGCCATGCGGTTCTGTTTCGAAGTCGCGGCCGAGGCGACGGTCGCCGAGGGCGCGGACCTGGTCCTGGTGGAGATCCCGGGGGTGGCGGCATGCCGTACCTGTGGCGCCGAGTTCCGGCTGCCGGACCCGATCCTGCTGTGTCCCTGCGGCAGCGCCGATGTCGAGATCCGCTCCGGGCGCGAGCTGCGTATCCGATCCATGGAGGTGAGTGAGGCATGTGCGCAACCTGCGGGTGCGGCGACGACGCCGCCGCGCTGATTCGCGTCCCGCACGATCACCAGCGCGCCGACGGGCACGATCACGCCCATGCGGACCATGAGCACACGCACGAGGACCACCATCCACACGAGCACGGCCCCGGCGCCGACCACGTCCACGTGCCCGCCACCGAGACGGTCACCTTGGAGCTGAAGGTCCTCGCCAAGAACGACGAACTGGCGCAGCGCAACCGGGACTGGCTGGCCGAGCGCGGCATCCTCGCGCTCAATATGACGAGTTCGCCGGGCGCGGGTAAGACCACGCTGCTGGAGCGCACCATCCGTGAGTCCGGCCAGGCCCCGATCGCGGTGATCGAAGGGGATCAGGCGACATTGCTCGATGCCGACCGGATCAAGGCGACGGGGTGCCGTGTGGTGCAGGTCAACACCGGCGCGGGATGTCACCTCGACGCGGAGATGATGTATCGCGCGCTGGAGACGCTCGACCCGGCGCCGGGCACGCTGCTGTTCGTCGAGAACGTCGGCAACCTGGTCTGCCCGGCGCTGTTCGATCTGGGGGAGCGGGAGAAGGTGGTCGTCATCTCGGTGACCGAGGGGACCGACAAACCGCTGAAGTATCCGCACATGTTCCAGGCGGCGGGGCTGGTCCTGGTGAACAAGACCGACCTGCTGCCGTATGTCGATTTCGATTTGGACCGATGCCGGGAATACATCCATTCGATACACCCCGGCGTCGAGGTCCTGCCGCTGTCCGTGAGCAGCGGAACAGGCCTGTCTACCTGGTACGACTGGCTGGCCGAGCAGCGTCGCGCGGCCGGTCCGGCGGCTCTTGAGGAAGCCGCCGGGCGCGCTTAAAGTGAAGTGATCAGGATCACATCTGCGGGTGACCCCTTCTTCGAGAAAGGCGAGATTCGGCCCCCGTGGTCCGCTGCGGAAGGTGGCGAGAAATGCCCACTCAGGAAGCAGTACGAGCCGAAGAGACGCTGATCCACGTTCTGTGGATCAACGCGGGACTCAGTTGTGACGGTGATTCGGTCGCCCTGACGGCGGCCACGCAGCCGAGCGTCGAAGAGATCGCACTCGGCGCGCTTCCCGGTCTGCCGAAGATCGCCGTGCATTGGCCGCTGATCGACTACGAGTGCGGCCCCAACGGCGGTGCGGACGACTTCCTGGAGTGGTTCTTCAAAGCCGACCGCGGGGAACTCGAACCGTTCGTGCTGGTGGTCGAGGGCTCGATTCCGAACGAGCAGATCAAAGAGGAGGGCTACTGGTGCGGGTTCGGCAACAACCCCGCCACCGGCCAGCCCATGACGACCAGTGAATGGCTCGACCGTCTCGCGCCGAAGGCCACGGCCATCGTGGCGGCGGGCACCTGCGCGACCTACGGTGGCATCCACGCCATGGCGGGCAACCCCACCGGCGCGATGGGCGTGCCGGACTATCTCGGCTGGGACTGGAAGAGCAAAGCGGGTATTCCGATCGTCTGTGTGCCGGGCTGCCCGATCCAGCCGGACAACTTGTCGGAGACGCTGACCTATCTGCTCTACATGGCGACCGGCCAGGCGCCCATGATTCCGCTCGACGACGCGTTGCGGCCCAAGTGGCTGTTCGGGGCGACGGTGCACGAGGGTTGCGACCGTGCGGGTTACTACGAGCAGGGTGAGTTCGCCACCGAGTACGGCTCGCCGAAATGCATTGTGAAGCTCGGCTGCTGGGGGCCCGTGGTCAAGTGCAACGTGCCCAAGCGTGGCTGGATGAACGGCTTGGGCGGCTGCCCGAACGTCGGCGGCATCTGCATCGGCTGCACCATGCCGGGATTCCCGGACAAGTTCATGCCGTTCATGGACGAACCACCGGGCGGAAAGCTCTCGTCCAGCGCATCGGGGCTCTACGGATCGGTGATCCGCAGCCTCCGTCACATCACCGGACGCACGGTCGACAAGGAGCCGCACTGGCGGCACCGCGGCCGGAAGCTGGAAACCGGCGCGACCCGCACCTGGTAGGAGGTTCTCTGATGACCCAGATCATTCCGGAGCCGTCGCACAAAACGATCGAGCCGGACCGCCTCGTCGAGATGGCGTGGGACCCGATCACTCGCATCGTCGGCAGCCTCGGCATCTACACCAAAATCGACTTCGAGAATCGGGAAGTGGTCGAGTGTCACAGCACCTCGTCCATCTTCCGCGGCTACTCGATCTTCATGAAGGGCAAGGACCCGCGCGACGCGCACTTCATCACCAGCCGCATCTGCGGCATCTGCGGCGACAACCACGCCACCTGTTCGTGCTACTGCCAGAACATGGCCTACGGCGTGCGCCCGCCGCACCTCGGCGAATGGATCGTCAACCTGGGCGAGGCCGCCGAGTACATGTTCGACCACAACATCTTCCAGGAGAACCTGGTCGGCGTCGACTACTGCGAGAAGATGGTCTCCGAGACCAATCCGGGCGTGCTGGCCAGGGCCGAGAACACCGAGGCGCCGCACGCGGGCGACCACGGGTATCGCACCATCGCCGACATCATGCGCGCGCTCAACCCGTTCACCGGTGAGTTCTACCGGGAGGCGTTGCAGGTCAGCCGGATCACGCGCGAGATGTTCTGCCTGATGGAAGGCAGGCACGTCCATCCGTCCACGCTGTATCCCGGTGGACCCGGCACGGTCGCGACGATCCAGTTGATGACCGACTACATGTCCCGGCTGATGCGCTACGTGGAGTTCATGAAGAAGGTCGTGCCGATGCACGACGATCTGTTCGACTTCTTCTACGAGGCGCTGCCGGGCTACGAGAAGGTCGGCCTGCGGCGCACGCTGTTGGGTTGCTGGGGCTCGTTCCAGGACCCGGAGTTCTGCAATTTCGAGTACAAGGACATGGCGGACTGGGGCCGCAAGATGTACGTGACCCCCGGCGTCGTGGTCGACGGCAAACTGCTGACCACCTCCCTGGTCGACATCAACTTGGGACTGCGGATCCTGCTGGGCAGTTCGTACTACGAGGACTGGACCGATCAGGAGATGTTCGTCAAGACCGATCCGCTGGGCAACCCCGTGGACCGCCGCCATCCCTGGAACCAGCACACCAACCCCCGGCCGCAGAAACGCGACCTGGACGAGAAGTACAGCTGGGTCATGTCGCCGCGGTGGTTCGACGGCACCGATCACCTCCCCCTGGACACCGGCGGCGGCCCGCTGGCCCGGCTGTGGTCGACGGCGCTGGCCAACCTCATCGACATCGGCTACGTGAAGGCCACCGGGCACAGCGTGCAGATCAATCTGCCCAAGACCGCGCTCAAGGGGCCGGTCACGCTGGAGTGGAAGGTGCCGGTGCACGGCAGCAACACCCTCGAGCGCAACCGCGCGCGCACCTATTTCCAGGCGTACGCGGCGGCCTGCGCGCTGCACTTCGCGGAGAAGGCGATGGCGGAGATCCGGGCCGGCCACACCAAGACCTGGGAGAAGTTCGAGGTGCCGGAAGAAAGCATCGGCTGCGGCTTCACCGAGGCGGTGCGCGGCGTGCTGTCGCATCACATGGTGATCCGGGACGGCAAGATCGCGAACTACCACCCGTACCCGCCGACGCCGTGGAACGCCAGCCCGCGCGACAGCTTCGGCACGCCGGGTCCCTACGAGGACGCGGTGCAGGGCCAGCCGATCTTCGAGGAGAACGACCGCGAGCACTTCAAGGGCATCGACGTCATGCGCACCGTGCGCAGCTTCGATCCGTGCCTGCCGTGTGGCGTGCACATGTATCTAGGCAAGGGCAAGACGCTGGAGAAGCTGCATTCACCGACGCAGACGCTCACTCCCGAGTGAGTCCGCGTCGGGCGAAACGACCCGGAGGTGACGGTGGAGGATCGCCCGGACGACCGGGACGACGCGACGCTCGACGACTCCCGGTGGCGCGAAGCCGGTGATCGCATCGAGACCTTGCTGGAAGCGAGTTCGGCGGGCGGTGCGCTCGCCCGCGAACGCGCAGAGCAACTCGTGCGCGAACTGGTCGAACTCTACGGCGCGGCGCTGACCCGCGTGGTCGAGCTGCTCGACGACGCGGCGGTCGAGCGGTTGACCCGCGACGATCTGGTCGCGAGTCTGCTGCTCGTGCACGGGTTGCATCCGCACGATGTGGCCACCCGCGTAGGGAACGCGCTGGACAGCGTGCGTCCGTATCTCGGTTCCCACGGCGGCGACGTCCACCTGGTCGACATCGTCGACGGCGTGGTGCGCTTGGAACTGGCGGGTAGTTGCAAGAGCTGTCCGTCCTCGTCGGTGACGCTCGAACTGGCCGTCGAGGACGCGGTGCGGGCGGCCGCGCCGGAGATCGAGTCCATCGAAGTGGTCGCCGCGCAGACCGAGTCGGCGGGGGTGATCTCCGCCGACTCGCTGTTCTCGCGCGTGCGCGCGGACGGCGCGCGGTCCGGCAACTGGGTCGCGGTCCCCGAACTGGCCGAACTCGACGCGGGCGAGGTGGGCGGCTTCGACGTCGCCGGGCTGACGGTGCTCGCCTGCCGGGTGGGAACGGAGCTGTACGCCTATCGCGACCACTGCCCCGGATGCGACCGATCGCTCGCGGGTGCGGCGCTGGAGCGGCGCGTGGGGTTCCCGGCCGGTGACGCGGTGCTGCGGTGCCCGACCTGCCGGGCGCACTACGACGTGGTGCACGCGGGCGCCCGGGTCGACGGTGACGGTCACCTCGAACCGCTCCCCGTGCTCGTGCGCTCCGGCGAACTGTCGGTGGCGGTGCCGGTGGAGGTCCACGGGTGAGCACACCGTTTCGCGCGCTCCAGCGGATCGCCGCCGATCGCGGGCCCGCCCCCCGGCCCGGCGAGCGGTGCGAGATGTGCGCGGAGCCGATCGCCGACCGGCACCAGCACGTAGTGAACGTCGAAGGCAGGCAGCTGATGTGCGTATGCCGCGGCTGCTACTTGCTGTTCGTCGACCAGAACGCGGAGCTGCGGTATCGCGCGGTGCCGGACCGGTATCTCACGTTCCCGGATTTCACGATCAGCCGGGCCGAATGGGACGCACTGGACATCCCCGTGAATCTGGCGTTCTTCTTCCGCAATTCCGCACTGGACCGGACGGTGGCGTTCTATCCAGGGCCCGCCGGCGCTACGGAGTCGGAATTACCTCTGGAGCAATGGAATTCGATCATTCACCGGCATCCCGAGCTGGACGTGCTCGCCCCGGACGTGGAAGCGCTGCTCATCCGGGTGCCCGACCGCCGCACCGAGCGGGCGGCTTGCCTGCTGCTACCGATCGACGCCTGCTACGAGTTCGTCGGCCGGATGCGGCTGCTGTGGCACGGATTCGACGGCGGCCAGGACGTGCACCGATACCTGGAGGAGTTCTTCGCCGAGGCGTCGGCGCGCGCGAAAACCGGCGGTGCGGCATGAGCCCGGTGTACTCGACGACGTTCGCCGTGCTCGAGATCAAACCCGAGCCGTACGCCGTCGCGCCGATCCTGTCCGCGCGCGTCGGCATCGCCGCGCTCGCGGAGGAGCCCGTGCACGCTATCGCCCTGCGCGCGCAGGTGCGCATCGAGCCGTTCCGCCGCGGCTACTCCGACGAGGAGGCCGCAGGGCTGGTCGATCTGTTCGGCCCGCGCGAACGGTGGCACGAGACCCAGCGCTCGTTTCTCTGGATGCACTGCGCCACCATGGTTCCGAGTTTCACCGGCGGCGCCCAAGTGGACCTGCCGATGCCGTGCACCTACGACTTCGAGGTGACCGGATCGAAGTACCTGCACGCGTTGCGCGAGGGTGTGGTTCCGCTGCTGTTCCTGTTCAGCGGGACGGTCTTCATCCGAGGCACGACCGGATTCGCCATCCAGCAGATTCCATGGGACCGCGAGGACAAGTTCGAGATGCCCGTGTCGGTGTGGCAGGGCCTGATGGACGCGTACTTCCCGAATACCGGGTGGGTGCGGCTGCACAACGACACGCTCCGGGCGCTGGCCACCTACAAATCCAGCCACGGCCTGCACGGCTTCGACGACGCGGTGACCCGCCTGCTGACCAGCACCGAGGAGACGCCGTGACGACCGCCGAAGCTCGTGCCCGCGCCCGCGCCGTGGCCGACGCGGTGCTCTACGAGGGCTACCTGCTGTACCCCTACCGGGCCGACGCGCGCAAGAACCAGTCGCGCTGGCAGTTCGGCGTGCTGGGGCCGCACGGGGCCGCCGCGGCGGGACTCGGCGAGGAGTCGACGCTGTCGGCGCAGTGCCTGATCGACCCGGGCGAGAATCCCGAACTCACCCTCACCGTGCGGTTCCTCCAGCTCCAGCGCCGCCAAGTGGTGGACGGGGACGGTACGCCTGTCGCCGAGGTGACCGATGGTGCGCGGTCGTGGCTGTCCTGGGACGAGGCGGTCGAGCAGGAGATCACCGTCGGCCCGGTCCCGCCCGCCCGCGCGATCCTGCCGCTGGACATCCCGGGCGGCTCCGACGCCGAGCAGATCGCCACCGCGGCCGTCTCCGCGCCGGGCACGTTCGTGCGGACCCGGCTGCCGCTGACGGGTGAGCTGGAACTCGCCGCCGACCGGGACGACGGCTTCCTACGGCTCACGGTCGTCCTGCGCAACGTGGGCGCACCCGCGACCGACAAGCGCGACGCCATCGCCCGCTCGCTGATCGGCGCGCACATCATCGCGGAGATCACCGGCGGACAGTTCGTCTCCCTGCTGGAACCGCCGCCCGACGCCACCGCCGTGGCCGCCCGCTGCGATCGGTACCGGTGTTTCCCGGTGCTCGCGGGGCCGCCCGGCGACTACAGCGTGCTGCTCATCTCGCCGATCATCCTCTACGACCACCCGGAGATCGCGGAGCAGAGCGAAGGAGCGCTGTTCGACTCCACCGAGATCGACGAGATCCTCACGCTGCGCATACTCACCATGACCGATGCGGAGAAGGCGAGCGCCCGAGCCACCGACCCGCGCGCGGCGGAGATCATCGACCGCTGCGAGGCCATGTCGCCCGACGCGATGCGGCAGTTGCACGGGGTGCTGCGCGACCCGCACGCCGAGGGGCCCGGGTTGATCCCGGCGATTCCCGAGGGCGTCGATTGGTGGGACCCGCTGGCCGACAGCGCCGTTCGCCCGGACTTGGACGCTGTGCCGGTCGCGGGAGCGCTGGTGCGCAAGGGCAGCCGCGTCCGGCTGCATCCGGCGCGCCGGGCCGACGCCCAGGATCTGTTCTTCGACGGGCAGTGCGCCCGGGTCGTCTCGGTTCACGAGGACGTGGACGGACAGGCGCACGTCGGGGTGGTGCTGGACGCCGATCCGGCGGCCGAGCTGCACGAATGGTACGGGCGCTACCTGTATTTCGCGCCCGACGAACTGGAGCCGCTCGACGGCACCGAGGAATGAAAGGAAGTCCGCTATGGAAACCGTGGGAGTGGTCTCGACGACCGTCGTCGCCGTGCTGGTGGCGGCGGGGGTGTATCTCGGCGTGCGGTCGCTCCCGGATCTGCGGCGATATCTGAAGATCCGGCACATGTAGCGGGGCACCGGAAAGGAGCATCATGGGTGAGCATCGCGAAGAGCCGCAATCGGCACGTGGCGCGCCGGGTTCGCGCGACGCGGGCACGGGCGTCGCGGCCGGAGGCCCGGCGGACCGGGAACCGGGCCACATCGGTCACGAGGAGATGACCTCCGCGCATCCGGAAGACGCCAAGAAGGGCACCGAGTTCACCTCGGAAGCCCCGACCGGCACCGAAGCGGCGGCACCTCCGTACGACGAGCGCAAGGACACCGCCAACGCCCCCGCGGAGACGGCGACCGGAAAGGTCGACGACGCGCGAGTGGGCGGCGCGACGACACCCACCGAGAAAGAGGGGTGACTCGACGGCCGCGGTGCTGATCGCCGGGATCGGCAACATCTTCCTCGGCGACGACGGATTCGGACCCGAGGTGGTGCGCAGACTGCCGCACCACCCCGACCCCGGTGTGCGCGCGGTGGACTACGGCATCCGCGGCATGCACCTCGCCTACGACCTGCTCGACCCCTGGGCGGCGCTGCTGCTGATCGACGCGCTGCCCGACCGCGGCGCGCCCGGCCGGGTCGAGGTGTTCGGCGCCGAGCCGGAGGACACCGGCGCCCAGCTCGACGCCCACGCGATGAGCCCGGACGCCGTCTTCGCCGGGGTACGCGCGCTGGGCGGCGTGTTGCCGCCCACGGTGGTGATCGGCTGCCAGGTCGCCTGCGTGGAGGAGGGTATCGGCCTGTCCGCGCCGGTCGCGGCGGCGGTGCCGGAGGCGGTCGCCGCCGTCGGCGAGGTGCTCGCCGCGTTCCTGCCCGCCGGGACATCCGATGGCTCCCCGCTTCCGCGGGCTACAGCGCGACAGGAGGACTGACCGATGTGTCTGGGCATCCCGGGACAGGTGCTGGCGATCCCTGACGGCTACCACGATCAGATCGCCTTGGTCGACGTCTCCGGCGAGCAGCGGAAGGTGAACATCGGGCTGCTCGACGACGATCCGGCCCGGCCGGGTGACTGGGTGATCATCCACATGGGCTTCGCGGTGGAGAAGACCGACGCGGCGGGAGCCGAGGCGGCGCTGCAAGGGCTGCGTCTGCTGCAACGCGGGGACCAGTCATGAACACTGTGCGGCTGCGGCGGCGTCTGCTGGTGCGCGGTGTGGTCCAAGGCGTCGGATTCCGGCCGTTCGTCTACACCACCGCCGCCGAACTGGCTCTGTCCGGCAGCGTGAGCAACAACAGCAACGGCGTGATCGTCGAGATCGAGGGAGCGGCCAGAGATCTGGACGAGTTCGCCCGGCGGCTGCGCCTGCGACCGCCGCCGCTGGCGGTGATCGAGTCGGTCGAGCAGGCCGACATCCCGGCGCGCGGCGGCACCGGATTCCACATCGCGGGCACCACGCGCGAGGGCGGCGGTCGCACGCTCGCCTCACCCGATGTCGCGATTTGCGCCGATTGCGAACGCGAGTTGCGCGATCCGCGCGATCGCCGTTATCGCCATCCGTTCGTCAATTGCACCAACTGCGGTCCGCGTTTCACCATCATCGCGAGCCTGCCCTACGACCGCGAGCGCACATCGATGGCCGACTTCGCCATGTGCGAGCGGTGCGCGCGGGAATACGCCGATCCCGCCGATCGGCGCTTCCACGCGCAGCCGATCGCCTGCCCCGACTGCGGCCCCACGCTCGCCTATACGGGACCGGGAGCCGGTACGCCGCTGGCGGCCGCGCGGCAACTGCTGCGCGCGGGCGGAATCCTGGCGGTCAAAGGCATCGGCGGATACCACCTCGCCTGTGACGCCACGAACGAGGCCGCCGTCGCGGAACTGCGACGTCGCAAACGCCGTGGTGACAAACCTTTCGCCGTCATGGTGCCGGATCTGGCCACGGCACGGGCCATCGTCGCCGTCGACGACGCCGCCGAGACGCTGCTGACCAGCCCGGCTCGCCCCATCGTGTTGCTCGCTCGCCGATCCTCGCCCGAGGAGCCCCCTTCGGGGGACGGCCCGGCGGTCTCGCCATCGGTGGCGCCCGGCAATCCAGACCTGGGCGTGATGCTCGCCTACACCCCGCTGCACCTGCTGCTGTTCGGTCTGCCTGGCGACCCGCCCGGCCCGCAGGTGCTCGTGATGACCTCGGGCAATCTCGGCGGCGAGCCGATCTGCTACCAGGACGACGACGCACGCACCCGCCTGGCCGGGCTCGCCGACGGCTGGCTGTCGCACAACCGGCGCATCCTGGTGCCCTGCGACGACTCGGTGGTGCGCTCGCTCGACGGCCGCGAACTGCCGGTCCGGCGCTCGCGCGGCTACGCGCCGCTGCCGCTGTTGCTGCCGGTGCCGCTGCCGCCGACGCTCGCCGTCGGCGCGGACCTCAAGAACACCTGCGCGATGGCCGACGGCCGCTACGCCTGGTTGAGCCAGCACATCGGCGACATGGACGACCTGGCGACGCTGCGCTCCTTCGACGCCGCGCAGCGCCACCTCGGAGAACTCACCGGCGTCTGTCCCGCGCAGCTGGTCGCCGACGCGCACCCCGGCTACCGCTCCACCGCCTGGGCGCGCAGGCACGCGGGGGAGCGAGCCGTCTACACCGTCCAGCACCATCACGCGCACATCGCCGCAGTCATGGGCGAGCACGGGCTCGGCGCGACCGAGCAGGTGGTCGGCATCGCCTTCGACGGCACCGGGTACGGACCGGACGCGGCGGTGTGGGGCGGTGAGGTGCTGCTGGCGGGCTACAAGGGCTACCGGCGTCTGGCGCACCTGAAGTACGTGCCGCTCGCGGGCGGCGATCTCGCCGTGCGCAGGCCCTACCGCATGGCGCTGGCTCATCTGCGCGCGGCCGGGATCGACTGGTCCGAGGACATTCCCGCGGTCGCGGCGTGTCCGCCCGCCGAGCGTTCGGTGCTGGCCCACCAGTTCCGGACCGGACTGGGCTGCGCGCCCACGTCCAGCATGGGCCGGTTGTTCGACGCGGTCTCCTCGCTGTGCGGCGTGCGGCACGTCGTCGACTACGAAGCCCAGGCGGCGATCGAATTGGAAGGACTCTCGCGCGCGGGGGCGGAAGGCGACGCCGCCTACCGATTCCCGCTCGCGGACGGCGATCCCGCCGGGATCGATGCCGCGCCGGTGATCGCGGACGTGGTCGCCGACGTTCGCGCGGGCGCGCCCCCGCGGGTGGTGGGCGCGCGCTTCCACGCCGCCGTCGCTCGGTTGGTGCTCGACCTCGCGGCGCGTTACGCCGCCCCGGGGACGGTCGTCGCCCTGTCCGGCGGCGTGTTCCAGAACGCCCTGCTGCTCGCGCGATCGTGTGCACTGCTGCGCGACAACGGGTTCACCGTGATCACCCACCACAGACTGCCGCCCAACGACGGCGGCCTCGCGTTCGGGCAACTCCTCGCGTGCAGCGAGGGATGAGCGAAGGAGAGCAACGATGTGTCTTGCGGTACCAGGCAAAGTGCTCAGCCTGCACGAGCGGGACGGCACGCTGATGTCGGTCGTCGACTTCGGCGGCGTGCACAAGGACGTGTGCCTGCAATACATCCCGGACGCGGCGGTCGGCGATTACGTCGTGGTCCACGTCGGTTTCGCGATCCAGCGTCTGGACGAGGAGTCCGCGCTGCGGACCCTGGCCGAGTTCGAGCACCTCGGCGTACTGAACGAGGAATTCGGCGACGGTTTCGCCATCGCCGCGAAGCAGGCGGGCCTGGACAATCCCGCCGCCGAGCCGTCCCGCGAGGAACCGGAGGCGAAGTCATGAAATATCTCGACGAGTTCAGCAACCCCGAGCTGGCCCGGCACCTGCTCGATGGGATCCGCGCCGCGACCAGCCGCCGCTGGGCGATCATGGAAGTTTGTGGCGGACAGACACATTCGATCATCCGTCACGGCATAGACCAACTGCTGCCCGACCAGATCGAGATGATCCACGGCCCCGGCTGCCCGGTCTGCGTCACCCCGTTGGAGGTGATCGACAAGGCGCTGGAGATCGCCGCGCGACCGGGCGTGATCTTCTGTTCGTTCGGTGACATGCTGCGCGTGCCGGGCAGTTCCAAGGACCTGTTCCGGGTGAAGAGCGAGGGCGGTGACGTCCGTGTGGTGTACTCGCCGCTGGACGCGCTGAACCTGGCCAAGGAGAATCCCGACCGCGAGGTGGTGTTCTTCGGCATCGGATTCGAGACCACGGCTCCGGCCAACGCCATGACGGTCTACCAGGCGAAGCGGCTGGGGATCAGGAACTTCTCGCTGCTGGTTTCGCACGTGCTGGTCCCGCCCGCCATCGCCGCCATCATGGAGTCGCCGACCTGTCGGGTGCAGGGGTTCCTCGCCGCCGGGCACGTCTGCACCGTGATGGGCACCGACGAGTACCCGCCGCTGGCCGAGCAGTACCGAGTGCCGATGGTGGTCACCGGATTCGAACCGCTGGACATCCTGGAGGGTATCCGCCGCACCGTGCTGCAACTGGAGTCCGGCAGGCACGAACTGGAGAACGCCTACCCGCGCGCGGTGTCCGCTGCGGGCAATCCCGCGGCGAAAGCCATGCTGCAGGACGTCTTCGAGGTCACCGACCGGGGCTGGCGCGGCATCGGCGTCATCCCGCGCAGCGGCTGGCGGCTGTCGGAGCGCTATCGCGAGTTCGACGCCGAGCACCGCTTCGCCGTGGGCGACCTGCACACCGAAGAATCGACCATCTGCCGCTCCGGCGAGGTGCTGCAGGGGCTGATCAAACCGAACGAGTGCGCCGCTTTCGGCAAGCAGTGCACGCCGCGGAATCCGTTGGGCGCCACCATGGTGTCCTCCGAAGGCGCGTGCGCCGCGTACTACCTGTACCGGCGCTTGGATCTGCCCGCGGAGGTGGCCCATGCGTGAAAAAGGCGCCGCGCCCGTGACGATCGATGAGGGCTGGGTCTGCCCGATGCCGCTGCGGGATTCGCCGAACATCGTCATGGGCCACGGCGGCGGCGGCGCGATGTCCGGCGAGCTGATCGAGCATCTGTTCCTGCCCGCGTTCGGCTCCGCCGCGAACGCGGACCTGACCGATTCCGCGGTCGTCACGCTCGACGGCGCGCGGCTGGCCTTCTCCACCGATTCGTTCGTGGTGAAGCCGCTCGTCTTCCCGGGCGGCACCATCGGTGAGCTCGCGGTCAACGGCACGGTGAACGATCTGGCCATGTCCGGTGCGCGTCCGATGGTGCTGTCCACCGCGTTCATCCTGGAGGAGGGCACCGCGCTGGCCGACATCGCACGCATCGCGCAGGCGGTCGGGACCGCCGCGCTGGCGGCCGAAGTCCAGCTGGTCACCGGGGACACCAAGGTGGTCGACGCCGGGCACGGTGACGGGATCTACATCAACACTGCGGGCATCGGCGTGGTGCCCGCCGAGGTGGACATCCGGCCGCAACGCGCGACCCCGGGCGACGTCGTGCTGGTCAGCGGCGAGATCGGGGTGCACGGTGTCGCGGTGCTCAGTTGCCGCGAGGGTCTGGAGTTCGGTACCACCGTGCTCAGCGACACCGCGCCGCTGCACGGTCTGGTCGCGGCGATGCTGGCCACCGGCGCCGACGTGCACGTGCTGCGCGACCCCACCCGCGGCGGCGTCGCGGCCTCGCTCAACGAGATCGCCCGTGCCGCGAAAGTCGGCGTGGCCCTGGACGAGCGGCAGCTTCCCGTGCCGGACGGCGTGCGCGACGCGTGCGGGCTGCTCGGCCTGGACCCGATGTACGTGGCCAACGAGGGCAAGCTGCTGGCGTTCGTCGCGCCCGAGGACGCCGAACGCGTGCTGGCGGCGATGCGGGAGCACCCACTGGGCGCGCAGGCCGCCGTGATCGGCCGATGCGTCGCCGAACATCCCGGCATGGTGGTCGCCCGCACGGCACTCGGCGGTACGCGGGTGGTGGATCTGCCCGCGGGCGAGCAGCTGCCGCGGATCTGCTGACAGGGGACCGGTATCGGCCCGGAGCCAGAAGGCGAGGTGTGGATCATCGTTCGGATCGCCGAGACGCCTGCGGCGTCGCGTGCCCCGCTGGACGGACGGCAGCGGCGCGGCGTCGCGGGGATGGCGTCGGTCGTGGTCGTCCTGCACGTTCTCGGGTGGTCGGCGCTGCTGCTGCTCGTTGTCCCCGGTGGATACGTGGTGGACGGTGCGGTGTTCGGCGTCGGCCTCGGCGTCACCGCCTACACGCTCGGCATGCGGCACGCGTTCGACGCCGATCACATCGCCGCGATCGACAACACCACCCGCAAACTGGTCGCGGACGGGCGCAAGCCGCTGTCGGTCGGATTCTGGTTCTCCCTCGGGCACTCCACCATCGTGTTCGTCCTCGTCGCGCTGCTGGCATTCGGCGTCAAGGCGCTGGCGGGCAACCTGCGCGACGAGAACTCCGGGTTGCAACGCTGGACCGGCCTCTTCGGCACCGGCATCTCCGGCACTTTCCTGCTCGCCATCGGGGCGTTGAACCTGGTCTCGCTGATCGGCATCTGGCGGGTGTTCCGTTCGATGCGCCGTGGGAGCTACGACGAGGCCGCCTTGCGGCAGCGGCTGCACGACCGCGGCGCGTTGCAGCGGGTGACCGGGCCGCTGACCCGGGCGGTGCGCGCGCCGTGGCAGATGTACCTCGTCGGGCTGCTGTTCGGCCTCGGCTTCGACACCGTCACCGAGGTGAGCTTGCTGGTGATCGCGGGCGGCGCGGCGGCGACCGACCTGCCGTGGTACGCGATCCTCGTGCTGCCCGTGCTCTTCTCGGCGGGCATGACGCTGTTCGACGCGCTGGACGGCGCGTTCATGAACTACGCATACGGATGGGCGTTCGCCGGACCGCTGCGCACCGTCTACTACAACATCGTCGTCACCGGTCTGTCGGTGGCCGTGGCGCTGCTGATCGGCGCGCAGGAGATGATCTCCTTGCTGGCCGACGAATTCGGCATCGCCGACGGACCGCTGGCGTGGGTCGGCGGGCTGGATCTGGGCGCCATGGGCTTCGTGATTGCCGGACTGTTCCTGCTCACTTGGGCGGTCGCCGTCGGAGTGTGGCGATTCGGCCGGATCGAGCAGCGGTGGTCCCCGGGCCGGGCGGGCGGAGGGCCGTGCTGATGGCGGGCAGCGGAGCGGAGATGTTCGCCCGGTACGCCTACGCGCCCAATCGGCTGGGCTACTGCGGGCCGCCCGACGCGGCCGCCCTGCGCGACGGCTCGGACGAGCAGGTGCGGGCGGTGGCGCGCCGGTTCACCGGAGCGTGGCCCTACCTGCGCGTGATGGCGCGCATGACCGGTGTAGCGGACCCGCTTGACCGCAGGATCGTCGAGGCGTACTGGCTGGGCGGCGGCGTCGGCGCGGAACTGGATGCCCGCGAGTTCACCGCCGAACTGCTGGATCTGCTCGGCCCGGTCGCGGGCGGGTACTGGACGTACCTGACGCCACGGCTGGCCGAGGAGGCGGCCGCCAACCACTGCTTCCACGTCTTCGGTGTGTACCCCTGGTCGCGGCTGCTCGGACACGGCAACGAACATCCCCTGCACGTGCTCGACAACTGCCGGATCGGCTGGGGAACGGTGCTCGACCGCGCCGGCGGCGAGGTCGTGTTGGGCTGCCGTGCGCTGAGCTGGGACGGCGAACGTCTCGCGTTGTCGGCGGAGACGGCGCGGTCGGTGCCGATCCGGGTGGACGGGTACGCGGCGCTGCCGGATGTCGCGGTAGGGGAGCGGGTCGCGGTGCACTGGGGGCGGCTGTGCGGGCGCTTGGACGACGCCCAGGTGAGTGCTCTGGAGGTGGGCACGGTGCGTCAATTGGAGTTCACCAACCGACGACTCGCCGCACAAGGGAACCCCGCGATCAGCTGACGAGCACGTGAGTTGCCGGTCGTCCACACCCGACACCGAGGCGGGCTGCTTGCTAACAGCGCCGATATGTCGCGGCGGTTGCCGATGAGAAAGTTTCGATTCCCCGTCAATCGTGGCGAACTCGACGGTTCGCGAATTCGGCAGATCCGCGAGGCGTGTTTGGCTCACCTAGGTGCGCGTATCCTGTATATAGCTGTCGAGCCCGACCTCGGGGAGCGACACGTGTATTTCACCGATAGTCGTCCGGCGAAACTCCGAACCGTTCCCGGATGATTCATCCGGTGTGTCGGCGCGTCCTCCCGCCATCGTGCCCGACGGGCTGATCCGCATTTCGGATCTCACCCGAAGGGAGGTGAACTACAGTGTTGGATCAGATGATGGGGATGATTCGCGACATGTGGAACAACATGTTCCCGGGCATGCCGATGCCGATGCTTCCGATGATGTAGTAGCCATCCCACAAGCCGGAAAACCGCAGTTGTGCAAGCGTCCGACAATTCTGCGTCGAGGCGATGGGTGCGGCTTTTCCGAACGAGGTGTGCAATTTCCGTACGGTGGTACATCCACTTTGTGGCCTACCGTATTCGATGCGATATTCCCGTATACAGGAGAGTGGAATCCGTCGGCCATCTGCGCGGGCGGAGTCAAATGACTCGGCGGACCGTGGCCGAGCGACGGCCCCGTGGCCGGTCGGCGCATGCGAAGGCGATCGACCTCGATGGAGGTGCGCCATGACCGAGGATCCGCAGCAGGCGAAGCGGCCGGTGAGCGCCGCGCTGGCCGGCCCGTACGGGCACCCATTCCATCCGATCCTGGTCACCGTCCCGATCGGCGCATGGGTCGCCAGTCTGGTGTTCGACCTCGCGTCCCGAGTGGTGGACGATCCGGAGTTCCTGGTCAAGGGGTCGTCGTGGCTGATCGCGATCGGCGTGCTCGGCGCCTTGGCCGCCGCGACGATCGGGTTCCTCGACCTGCTCGCCATCCCAACGGGTACGCTCGCCTTCCGCACCGGCCTGCTGCACATGACCCTCAATCTGCTGGTCACCGTCGCCTACGCGGTCGGTTTCTTCTGGCGGCGGGGCGCCGACACCACACGCGCGGTTCCGGCCGGGCCGCTGGCGCTGTCGGTGGCGGCCCTGGTGGCATTGGCGATGTCGGGGTATCTCGGGGGCAAGCTCGCCTACCGGTACGGCGTACGTGTCGCCGACGAGGCAACCCAGGCGAGCGGCTTCAAGCGCTGAATCCCTTCCCAACGTCAGGAGGCACACCATGGGCATCGCCGCATTGATCTTCTGGCTGCTCACCGCGGGCGGCGGTTTCTTCCTGCTCGGCACCTGGATCGCCAAGGGCGGCACGCGTCAGCCGAATTCGACCCAGCTGCCCGCGCCGGTATTGTTCGGGCACTTCCTGCTCGCCGTGGCCGGACTGATCGTGTGGATCGTGTACCTCGTCGTCGACAACACGGCGTGGGCCTGGATCGCCTTCGTGCTGCTGATTCCGGTCGCCCTACTCGGATTCACGATGTTGGTGCGCTGGATTCCCACATATCGAGAGCGTTCCGCCGCGGGAACGGTCGAACGCCGCTCCGCCGCGGGAACGGCCGAACCGCCCGAAAAGCACTTTCCCGTTGCCGTCGTCGCCGCACACGGGGTTTTCGCCGTGACGACCGTCGTGCTGGTGTTCCTGACCGCGCTCGGCGTCGGCAGCTGACCTCTCGTCCCAGACGAGAGCCACCGGTGGGTGGCCGCGACGGCGGGAGTCCCCAGTTATTTCGCGCAGGCCGCGGGCGGCGAGGGTTGTGTACTGTCGCAGGCCGGGGCGGTGAGGTCGTAGACCGCGACGTTGCCGATGTGTACCGCGCTGTAGTGCGCCGACACCCACTCGGCGATGTCTTTGTGCCCGGCCGGCCGCCACCATCCGTTGTCCGGGGCGTCGCTCCGGCCGGCCCCTGCGGGCTGGTCGCGCACCCGCCACGAATCGGGCAGCCGCACCTCCTGCGCGAGGTAGTACGTCACCTGATGGGTGCGCACCATGGTCTGGAACTCGTCGAGGGTGGGCACCGGATCGTCGGAAGTGAAGCCGCCGATCGCGACTACCGAGGTGTGAGTGGCGAGTTCCAGCGACGCGGCGACCGAGGACCGGTCCACTGCGGCCGACCAGGGGGTGGAGGTGTCGCGCAACAGCGTGGCGAGTTGGGGTTCGACCTCACCGTCGAGGAACGCGGTCACCTCGCGGCGCATGTCGCTCGACGGATCCGCCGTCGTGGGCCGTGCCGGGCCCACAGTAGGACTGCCGCCCGTGTGCGCCTGCGGCAGAGTGGCCGCGGCGTATGCCGTCGATCCGCCGATCCCGGCGAGCACGCCCACGGCGACGAGCACCGATACGGCTCTGGCTCGCACCCGTCGCGCCCCGGCCGGGAAGGCGGCGGCGACCAGTCCCAGCGCCACCGCCAGCGAGATCGCCACGAGCGTCCAGCGCAGCGGCGGCAGCCACCCGGGATTGCGATTCAGCAGGACGAAAGCCCACAGTCCCGACGTCAGCACCAGTGCGGCGGCGCCGACACGACCGAACGCCTCCGACCGGCGCCGCCACACCTCGGCCACCCCGATGGCGAACATCCCGGCCACGGCCGGACCGATCGCCAACGTGTAGTAGGCGTGCATACCGCCGCGCATCACGGTGAACGCGACACCGTCGACGACCAGCCACAGCCCGAACGCCAGCGCGGCCGCACGAACCGGGTCCGTTCGTGGCATACCCCGACGGGAGACGAGCACCAGTGCGAAGGCGAGCAGGGCAGCCGGAAGCAGCCAGGAGATCTCGAAACCGATCTCACCGGTGAACAGGCGAGCCGGGCCTGGTCCGCTGAAGCCGCCGAACCCGCCGCCGGTGTGCCCGCCGGAGGCAGGCATCTCGTACCCCGGAGGCAGCGCGAATCTGTTGCCGCCGTGGTGGTTCTGTCCCAGGAAGCGAGCGAACCCGTTGTAGCCCAGCACCAGATCCATGAACGTGTTGTCCGTCGAGCCTGCCAGGTACGGCCGCGCCGTGGCGGGCCACAGCACCGTCAGCAGCACATACCAGCCGGACGAGACGACCAGTGCCGCCGCGGCGGCCGACAAGTGCAGCAACCGGTTCCGCACCGAGGTCGGCGCGACGATCAGATAGGTGAGCGCCAAGGCGGGCAACACCATGAGACCTTCGAGCATCTTCGCCAGGAACGCGAACCCGAGCGCGACGCCCGCCAGCATCAGCCAGCGCGCGCTCGCCTGCCGCGCCGACCGAAGCGTGCAGTACGCGCCCGCGGTCATCAGCAGCACCATCACGGCATCCGGATTGTTGAACCGGAACATCAACGCCACCACCGGCGTTGCCGCCAGCGCGGCTCCGGCGAGCAGACCGGCGGCCCGGCTGGTCGTCGCCCCGGCGACCATCGCGTACATCAATGCCACCGCGGCGACAGCCATCAGCGCCTGCGGCACCAGCATGCTCGCGCTGCCGAATCCGAACAGTTGCCCCGAAACACCCATCACCCATTGCGACACCGGCGGCTTGTCCACCGTGATGAAGTTGCCCGGGTCGAGAGAACCGAACAGCACCGCTTTCCAGTCCCGCGCACCCGACCAGGCCGCCGCGGCGTAGAAGCCGTTGCCCATGCCGTTGACCGTGATGTGCCACAAGTACGCGGCCGCGGTCCCGAGCAGCAATGCCGCCAGCCCTGCGCGCTCCCATAGCCGCGCGGGCGATAATTCCCCCGGCTCGGGACGGGTGGCAATCGGATTCGCATCGGGCAGGGCGGCCTCGGCGGGGATCGCTGTCACCGCAGGAGTCTCGCAAGCGTCCTGGTGAATCTCCTGCGCGCATCCTGGCAATCAGCTGTGAGTACCGGACGTCCACCGGCCGACGAGCATTCGGCCCGCCGACGGTGGATCGTTGCGCCGGGCCGTCAGATCTTGCGGATGACCGTGACGACCTTGCCCAGAATTTGGGCGTCGTTGCCGGGGATCGGCTCGAAGACCGGGTTGTGCGGCATCAGCCAGACGTCCTTGCCGGTGCGCTTGAAGGTCTTCACCGTGGCCTCACCGTCGATCATCGCGGCGACGATGTCGCCGTTCTCGGCGACGTTCTGCTGCCGCACGACCACCCAGTCGCCGTCGCAGATCGCCGCGTCGATCATGGATTGACCGACGACCTTCAGCAGGAACAGCGAACCGTCGCCGACCAGCTCGCGCGGCAGCGGGAAGACGTCCTCCACGGCCTGCTCGGCCAGGATCGGGCCACCGGCGGCGATGCGGCCGAGCACCGGAACGAAGGTGGGGACGGGACGGTCGACGTCGACGGTGATCTCACCGTCGTCGACCGCGGCGACCGGCAAGCTGGTCACCGACCGGACCACTTCGTCCAGGCCCCTGACGTCCACGGCGCGCGGGCGATTCGGGTCCCGCCGCAGGTAGCCCTTGCGTTCCAGGGCGCGCAGCTGATGGGCGACCGACGAGGTGGACGTGAGGCCGACGGCGTCACCGATCTCCCGGATGCTCGGCGGGTAGCCGCGCTCGCTCACCGAGGTGCGGATCACCTCGAGCACTTTGCGCTGACGCACGGTGAGATCCGCCCCGCTACCCGCCGCGTCGGCGCCGCTCTCGGTCTCGTCACCCGTGTCGTCCGTCTGCCTCACCGCAACCGCCCTTTCCTGCTGTGCCAGACCGGTCCGCGCCCGGCATGTGTCTTCTCGGCCTGTCGTGTCTTCGGTCCTTCGAATCTAGTCCGGTAGCGCCGCTGGATCAAACATCTGTTCGACGCATGTCGGGTGTTCTTGCTGACTTTGTCGTCGCGGCGTGGTAGAAATCGAACACCAGTTCTTCGAACATGTGAGCGAATGAGCGCGGAACGTGTGTTCGAACGGCTCGACCGGCAACGGAGCACCCACTACGGAGGTTTGTCCGATGAGCACTGCGATCAGCCATGTCACCCCTTCAATCGCTGCGGCGGAGGCCGAAGCCGAGCGCCGCGTCGCCGATCCGGCCCCGGCGCAGGATGATCTCGGGTACGAGACTGCTCGGCGGCTGCTGTGCGGCGGCGCGCGCCCGCGCACGCTGACGCCCGCGCATCGATCCGCGGTCGATCGGCGTCCGCCCGGCGCGCGTCCCGGTGCGGGCATGCTCGCTTATGACCGGGGCGTAAGCACTTTCGCGCGGCGTCGTCCTCGTGGCGAACATCCCATGCGCCGGGTCGAGCAGGCGCAGATCGGGTTCGCCGCCCTCGCCGTCGCCGCCCTGCTCACCGCTTCGACGGTGGTGGGCTTGATCGCTTTGTCGCATGTGCGCGCGGGTGAGTGGGGCGGTGGGTCCGGCCGGTCGGTGCCGGCCGTGGTGGATGGCCCGAGCGTGCCGATGGGCGGCAATTCGCGCTGAGCACAAGGGAAATCGGCCACCCTGGGCGGCCGGAATTGTTGATCGAAAACTAGAACGTGTTGCTACCGTGCTGAAAACGTGATCCGGGCGACGCCGCCCGAACGATGTCGGGACTTCTCAGCACATGACACTCCTTACCGCAGGGCGCTCGGTTCGCGTCTTCACCCGCGTTGCCGCCTTGTCCCTTTGTCTGGTCTTCGGGCTCGGCGCGGCAGCCATCGCCAGGGCGGAGCCCGCCTACGCGGCGTATCTCGATCTCCCGTCCGTCAATGGCGACGGTGCGGGGCCGGGTGGACTCGATCCGCTTCTCCCGCTGAGCGAATTCGACCTAGCGGAGGCGTTGCGGCAGGCACGGGCCGACGGAGTGCCGCCGCGCAGATACGCGACGCTGCTGCACCAGTACTGGCTGGTGGTCGCCACCCGCAACGCCGACATCGACCTGGCGGCCTGGGATCCCGGTCGGGGCCCGCGCGCGAACGAACGCACGTTCAATCAGGTGTACGTCAACTACCTGCGGCTGGCCACCCAGCACCCGGAGTTCTACTGGGCGGGACTCGCCGGAATCGCGGGCGGATCGTTCGCCTCCGGATTCTTCGACATGAGCGACGCGGGTTTCGTCCTGGACCTGCCCGGCATCCATCGGCTCGGCGACACGGTCGCCGATCTCCTGCGCGCCACTCCACCGGAACTGGCGGCTGCGCTGCCGGAGGACATCCGGCTGCTCGCTACCGAGGGCTCTCGGCTGACCGCGGCGGACGTCGCCTGGTACCAGACCCGCCTGATGATCATGCAGAAGCACATCTTCACGGATCTGGTGCCGATGCACGAGGCCTACGTCGCGCTCGGCATACGCGGAATCGACGAGATGTACGCGGCCGGTGTGCTGGACGACGACATCCACGCCGCTTGGCGGTCGATCGCCTCGGGCACCCGGGACGGCTACATCGACGCGCTGGTCCGGATGACCGATCGGGAGCAGAACCACGTCGTGGCCGACCAGTGGGACGAGACATCGGCGGGTCGCGCGCCGATCGGCCGCGTGCTCACCTATGTCAGCACCATCGCGGGCAAACCCGCTGTCCCGGGCGTTCGCGCGCCAGGCGTGTTCGCCCCGACGGTAGTGAGCGCCGAAGTCGGAGGCCGCGGCCTCGCGCTGCGCGTCCCGTTGCCCGGCTTCAACTGGGCCGACCGCGACACCCGATGGAACTACATCACCGGTGACCTGGTGCCCCGCCACATCGATATGGAGACCGATCCCGTGTCGGCCGGCGCCGTCCTCGGCGAGGCGTTCTGGAACAAGCTGGCGCGCGGTCGCCTGGCCGCCCGCTTACCGGAGCTGCTCGCGGACCTGACCGCGCACTGGCAGATCTCCGGCTGACCGAGCATGGTCCGATAGCCGGGGTGAGTGCGACAAACCGGAAACTCGGACGGGTATCCTCGAAGTGTTATGCAGGTATTCCGCGTGTCGCACGAGGAATTCCTGGTGCCGGGGTATAGACCTCTGTACACGGGCTCGCCGGACCGATCGCCGCGATCGGTGCCCGGTCCGGACGCGAGCACGCGCATCGACGAAGGATTTCTCGGATGCATTGCCCGTACTGCCGACACCCCGACTCCCGGGTGGTGGATTCGCGCGAGGCCGACGAAGGCGCGGCCATCCGTCGCCGTCGTGCCTGCCCGCAATGTGGGCGGCGGTTCACCACGGTGGAGACGGCCATTCTGTCGGTGGTCAAGCGTAGCGGCGTCACCGAGCCGTTCAGCCGTGAGAAGGTCATCCGGGGTGTGCGCCGGGCCTGCCAAGGCCGTGAGGTCGACGACGACGCGCTGAACCTGCTCGCTCAGCAGGTGGAAGACGCGGTGCGGGCGAAGGGTTCTCCCGAGGTGCCAAGTCACGAGGTGGGCTTGGCCATTCTCGGCCCGCTGCGGGATCTGGACGAGGTGGCCTACCTGCGCTTCGCCTCGGTCTACCGATCGTTCACCTCGGCCGACGACTTCGAACGCGAGATCAGGGAGATGCGCCGGGCGCGTGCGGAAGCGTTGTCGGCCGCCGACTGACTCAGCGCCGCACAGCGGCGATCGCCTTCTCGATTCGCTTGGCCGACACCGGAAACGGGGTGCCGAGCTTCTGCGCGAACAGGCTGACCCGGAATTCCTCGATCATCCACCAGATTTCGGTGACCGCGGGTGCATGCTTGCGGTTCTCCGGTAGCGACGCGACCAGGCGGTCGTAGGCGGCCAGCGCCCGATCGAGTTCGGCCATGCCCTGCCGATCGCGAACGGCGGAGCCGGGCAGCGCCTCCAGTCGCGTCACCGCGGCTTGGAGATAACGGGGCAGCTCACGCAGCCTCGTCGCGCCGGTCTCGGAGACGAAGCCGCGGAACACCAGGTTGTCGAGCTGATGACGGACGTCATCGGCGATGTCGCGCTCGCTCGTTCGCTCCAGCGCCGCGGAGACCTGGTGTGCGCCGGCGAGGATCGGCACGACCAGGCGCACGAAACGAGCGATGGTAGCGGTGAAATCGGGCCGAATCCGGGCGACGAGCGCGTCGAACTTCGCCGGGTCGTGCACCGGCCCGCCCGCGGCCGCGAGCAATTCGTCGGCGGCGGCCGCGCGGCAGTCCTCGAGCAGCGCCTCCAGCGAGCCGTACGGATTCTGACTCAGGGCGAGGCGGTCCGCGGGCGACAGGCCCGCGGTGGCGGAGCGGACCGACGTCGGCAGTGCGTGCAGCAGCAACTTTCTGGTGCCGAGGCGCATGGCGGCGGCCTGCTCCGCGGGGGAGCTGAGAACCCGGAGCGCCACGCCGTCCCCTTCGGCGACGAGCGCGGGATATCCGGTGACGGTCTGGCCGGCCACCTCGCGCCGCACCGTCGGCGCGATGGTGCCGAGCGATTCGGAGGTCCACACCGTGGCCGGAGGGCGTTCCGCGCCCGCGGTGGCCCGGGCGACCGAGGCGGAAACCTGTTCGGCCAGCTGCGTTTTCAGCGCGACGAGGCTCTTGCCGCGCGCGAGCGTAGCCCCGTCGCCGCCGACGGCCGCGAAGGTCATGCGCAGGTGGTCGGGCAGCGCGGCGGTGTCGAAGTCGGTGGGGGCGATCGGCACCGAACCCAGCCGGGACAGCTCGCGTGCCAGCCCCGCGCGCAGCGGCTCCGCACGCGGGGTGAGCGCCGCCAAGGCGGCGGCCGCGAAATCGGGGGCGGGAACAACGCTGCGCCGCAAGGCCTTCGGCAACGTCTTGATCAGAGCGGCGGCAAGTTCTTCGCGCATGCCCGGCACCAGCCAGTCGAAACCGACGGCGCGAACGTGGGCGAGCTGTTCCACCGGGATCCGCACGGTGACGCCGTCGTCCTCGTTGCCCGGTTCGAACTGGTAGGAGAGCGGGAAACTGAGTTCGCCCTGCCGCCAGGAGTCGGGGAACGCCGCCGGGTCCAGCGCGGCCGCGCCCTCGTTGACCACGGTGGAGGTGGAGAAGTCCAGCTGCGCCGGGTTCTCCCGGCGTGCGGCGCGCCACCAGCTGTCGAAGTGCCGCACCGAGACGATGTCGGCGGGCAGGCGCTTGTCGTAGAACTCGAACAGCACCTCGTCGTCGACCAGGATGTCGCGGCGGCGGGCGCGGTGCTCCAGGTCGGCGACATCGTCCAGCAGCGCGCGATTGCGGTGGAAGAACTCGTGCCGGGTCTGCCACTCGCCCTGCACCAGGGCATGGCGGATGAACAACTCGCGTGACAGCTCTGGGTCGATGCGGCCGTAATCCACGGGCCTGCCGGTGACCAGGGGGATGCCGTACAGCGTCACCCGTTCGTAGGCGCGCGCCGCGCCTCGCTTGGCCGACCAGTGTGGTTCGGAGTAGGTGCGCTTGACGAGGTCGCCCGCCAGCCGCTCGGCCCATTCGGGCTCGATCTTCGCGGCCATCCGCCCCCACAGCCGTGAGGTCTCGACCAGTTCGGCGGCCATCACCCAGCGGGGCGGCTTCTTGGCCAGCGACGAACCGGGGAAGATCATGAACTTGGCGTTGCGGGCGCCGAGGAACTCCCGGGTTTCCGCCTCTCGGACGCCGATGTGCGACAGCATGCCCGCCAGCAGCGCCTGATGGATGGCGGTGGCATCCCAGGGGAGTCCGTCGTCCACGACGGCCGCGGTGGCGGACCTGCCAGGCTCGGAGCCTGCGCGTCCGTCGCCGCCGCGACCCCTGCGTGACCTGTTGCCGGATTTGCGATCCGGTGCCGCCGCTTCGGCTCGGTCCGGTTTCGCACCGTCCTCCGCGTTCTCCGTGCGCGTCGACCAGCCGAGGCCCCTGGTGATCGTGCGCAGCTGCCCGTGGAGATCCTGCCACTCCCGGATCCGCAGGTAGTGCAGGAACTCCTCCCGGCACAGACGGCGGAACTGATTGGACGACAACGACTTGCGCTGTCCGCCGAGGTATTCCCACAGGCGCAGGTAGGCCAGGAAATCGGAGCCGTCGACGGTGAACCGCGCGTGCTTGGTGTCGGCGGCCTGCTGCTGATCGGCGGGCCGCTCGCGGACGTCCTGGATCGACAGCGCCGCGACGATGACCAGCACGTCGGCCAGGCACCCGGTGCGCTGCGCCTCCACCAGCATCCGCGCCATCCGGGGATCGACGGGGAGCTGGGCCATCTCGCGGCCGATCGGCGTCAGCGACAGTGCGGCGTCGTCGCCACTCGCTCTGGCCCCGCCGTCCCGCCGCGCGAGTGCGCCGAGCTCCTCGAGCAGGGCGACGCCGTCGCGGATGGCGCGGCGGTCCGGCGCCTCCACGAACGGGAAGTTCTCGATGTCACCGAGTCCGAGCGCGGTCATCTGCAGGATCACCGCGGCGAGGTTGGTGCGCAGGATCTCCGGATCGGTGAAGGTGGGCCGGGATTCGAAGTCGTCCTCCGAATACAGGCGGATGCAGATGCCGTCGGCGACGCGACCGCAACGCCCGGATCGCTGCCGCGCCGATGCCTGGGACACCGGTTCGATCGGCAGCCGTTGCACTTTGGTCCGCATGGAATAGCGCGAGATCCGCGCGGTGCCCGGGTCGACGACGTACCGGATCCCTGGCACCGTGAGCGAGGTCTCCGCGACGTTCGTCGCGAGCACCACCCGGCGCCCGGTGTGCGGGGCGAACACGCGGTGCTGCTCGGCGGTGGACAGCCGGGCGTACAGCGGAAGGATCTCGGTGCGCGGCAGCTTCAGATCGCGCAGCGCGTCCGCGGTGTCGCGGATCTCGCGTTCGCCGGACAGGAATACCAGCACGTCGCCGTCGCCCGCGGCGAACAGTTCGGTCACCGCGTCACCGATGGCGTCCACCGGGTCTCGGTCGACGATGCGGGTATCTTCGTCGTCTTCGTCCTCGGCGGCGCTCGGCAGCTCCAGCGCGAGCGGACGGTAGCGGATCTCCACCGGGTACGAGCGCCCGGAGACCTCGACGATCGGTGCCGGCGTGCCATGTTCGTCCGCGAAATGCCGGGCGAACAGCTCGGGATCGATGGTCGCCGAAGTGATGATCACCTTGAGGTCGGGCCTGCGGGGCAGCAGCTGTTTGAGGTAGCCGAGCAGGAAGTCGATGTTGAGACTGCGTTCGTGCGCCTCATCGATGATGATCGTGTCGTAGCGGCGCAGCAGCCGGTCGCGCTGGATCTCCGCGAGCAGGATGCCGTCGGTCATCAACTTGACCAGCGTGTGTTCGGAGGCGTGGTCGGTGAACCGCACCGTGTAGCCGACCACGTCGCCGAGTTCGGTACCCAGCTCCTCGGCGATGCGCTCGGCCACGGTGCGCGCGGCGAGCCTGCGGGGCTGGGTGTGCCCGATGGTGCCGCGGATGCCGCGGCCGAGTTCGAGGCAGATCTTCGGGATCTGGGTGGTCTTGCCGGAGCCGGTCTCGCCCGCGACGATGACCACTTGGTGCTCGGCGATGGCAGCGGCGATGTCCTCGCGGCGGGCGGTGACCGGTAGCTGCTCCGGGTAGCGGATCTCCGGCACCGCAGCGCGCCGCGCTGCGACGCGCAGTTCGGCCGCTGTGATCTCGGTCTCCACCTCGCCCAGGTCGCCGCCGCGCGCTTTGTCGAGCCTGCGCCGCAACCGGTGTTCGTCGCGAAGGGAAAGATTCGCCAGGCGGGTGCGAAGGTCGCGGAGATCGGTGGCGGCTGTCCTGGTCATTGCATCGACCAGCCTAGCGAAATCCGCCAGCGGATTTTTCCACCAGGCGGTGCGTCCGGTAGCCGAGAGTAAGCCGGAGGTGCGCGACCGGCGCGGTGTCTCGCCCGAATATGCGCTGTTCAGCGCCGGTGCGCGCGGTGTATGCGTCCGGTTCGCGGAGCGGTCGCGGTATTCGAAGGTATGGACCGCGGCCGGGGAACCGGTAAAGGTGGAAGACATGAACGCGCTATGGCATGGCTTCGCCGACATGGGCGCCGTCGAGCGGGACGGAGCGTTCGTGGTCGCCCGCGGGGAGGGCGCCTACGTCTTCGACCGGGCGGGCAACCGCTACCTGGACGCCACCGCGGGCCTGTGGTTCGCCAACGTGGGCCACGGGCGCGGCGAGATCGCCGACGCGGTGGCCGCGCAGCTGCGCACGATCGCGCACTACTCCAATTTCGGCGACATCACCGAGCCGGCCACCCAGGAACTCGCCGAGCGGCTCGCCGGGCTCGCGCCGGTTCCCGGCAGCAAGATCTTCTTCACCTCGGGCGGCTCCGACTCCGTCGACACCGCGACCAAGCTCGCCCGCCGCTACTGGCACGAACTAGGGCAGCCGGGCAAGACGATCATGGTCGGGCGGCGGATGGCCTATCACGGCATGCACGTGGGTGGCACCGCGCTCGGTGGCCTCCCGGGAAACCGCGAAGGCTATGGCGAGCTGATGCCCGCGGCGCGCACCGTGGAATGGGACGACGCGAAGGCACTGCTCGCCCTCATCGAGGAAGTCGGCGCCGAGCGGATCGCCGCGTTCTTCTGCGAACCCGTCATCGGCGCGGGCGGTGTGTATCCGCCACCGGCGGGTTACCTCGCCGAGGTGCGCCGGATCTGCCGCGACCACGACATCCTGTTCGTCGCCGACGAGGTGGTCACCGGTTTCGGCCGCATCGGCGGAGCGTGGTTCGCCTCGTCCCGGCTCGCGCTCGAACCCGATCTGATGACCACCGCGAAGGGGCTGACCTCCGGATATCTCCCGATGGGCGCGGTATTCGCCGCCCCGCGCGTGGCGGAGCCGTTCTTCGCGGGCGGCGTCTGGTGGCGGCACGGCTACACCTACGGCGGCCACGCGGGCGCGGCGGCCGCCGCGTTGGCGAATCTCGACATTGTCGAGCGGGAAGACCTGCTCGCGGCCGCTTTGCGCCTGGAATCCAGCCTGCACGATCAGCTGTCGGTGCTCGCCGAACACCCCAGGGTCGCCGAGGTGCGCAGCGGATTCGGCGCCGTCGCGGCCATCCAGCTCACCGATCCCGCCGAAGGGCCGCGACTGGTCAAGACGTTGCGTGCGCACGGCATCTCCGGTCGCGCCGCGGGCCAAGGGGCCATGCAGGTCTCCCCGGCCTTCGTCATGACCGACGACCAGGTCGCCGAGCTCGTCGAGGGATTCACCCGCGCGTTGAACGATGCTTGACGTCAGAGGTCACGGCTCATGAAGACGCTGTGTGGATCAGGGCGGTAGTCACCGAACGGCGGGCAGTGGGCGAAGCCGTGGGCGGCGTAGAGCCGTCGTGCGGGCCGGAAGAAATCATGCGCACCCGTCTCGAGGCTGAGGCGGCGGTAGCCGCGCGCGGTGGCCTCGGCGAGCAGATGACGCAGCAGGGTGGTCGCGATACCGCGGCGTTGGTGCGTCGCGGCGGTGCGCATGGATTTGATCTCGGCGTGGTCGTCGTCGAGGCGCTTCACCGCGGCGCATCCGGCGAGGGCCGCACCGTCCCATGCGGTCCAGAACGTGACGTCCGGATGACGCAGCGCCGCCAGGTCCAGCGCGTGCATGCTCTCCGCGGGCGAGTGCGCGGCCATCTCGGCAAGGTGCTCGGTGAGCAGTGCCGCGACCTCCGGGCCGGTGAGGTCGTCGACGACGATGCGCAGACCGTCGCGCTCGATCTCGGTGACGTGTTTGCCGGCCTGGTGGGACATGACTCCATCATGGCGGGTCGCTCGGTTCCATCCGCATCCCGCCACTGACTCGGCATCTCGCCGAGGCCGCACCCGAGCGTTCCCCGGGCGGCCTCGAATCGAAGAGCGCCGCGCGGAGCCGACTTCCGCGACACGGCGGAGCACGCTGCGAAGTCGTCGCCGGGACGGCAGGCCGTGCTCAGAACTGTCCGACAGCAGCCTTCAACAGCATCGAAGTAGCACGCTGTCAGCGCTGTCTTCAGGGTAGATCGAAACCACTGTCGTTCAACCGAATCCGCGATGCGGCGCGCACCTCGGAACTCGGCCATGAGGGCAGGCGATCGAACTGCTGAGGTATGGCTTCCCTCTGCGTCCTACATGATGTGCGCGATTTGAAAATGACACCTCGAACGCTCCGGGATGCGAGCATGGAAGGGCGACGACCGTGGTCGCCGTGCTGAGAGGTGGTGGGGTGTGGCGCAGTTCGTGCAGGAGTATGCCGTATTGCGGTGGATGATGGTGGCGGCGTTCGTGATCGCCGCGGGGATCGTGCTGTCGCGGGTGGCGGCGGCCGCGACGTCGTCGACCGGGTCCGTCGCGCAGACGCGGCCACCGTCGGACACCTCGGCCGGGCACTCCGAATCCGATGCGGCCCACCTGGTGATGTGCCTGGTGATGCTCGGCATGCTGGTGTTTCCCTCGGGCGCGAGCCCGCATGCGGTGCGCGGCGTACTGACGGCGATGGCCGTGGTGTTCGCCGGGTTGCTGACGATCCGTGCCGTGGAGCACGCCACCCAGGGGCGGCCATTGCCGATCGACCGGCTGGTACCGCTCGGCTACCACATCGTCGCCGCCGCGGCGATGCTCTACGCGATGTCCGGCCATACGGGTTCCGGCCATGCGGGCGGTCCGTCCACCGGACCGGCGCTCGTTCTCGCCGTCCTGTTCCTGCTCGACGCGCTTCTGGTGACCTTCACCGCCTGTACCGGCCGGACCCGGGCGCACGTGCCGGGGCCGCTGGGGCTGCTGGTGCGTTCCAGCGGCTGCGTCGCCGCCCTCACCGGTCCCGCGAAACCGTGGGCGGCGGTGCCGCATGTGGTGATGGACGCGGGCACCGCATACATGCTCGCGGCCGTGATCATTCGGTGACCGTGACCAATCCGGTTTCCCGCGCATACCGAACCCCTGTGCATGCAGGCACGGGATTCGGCCATGAGCAACGAACACGGTTCTGCTTCACCCCATCGCTCCGGCGGTCCGGCACGTGCGCGCGAGGAAACCGATGCCCCGGCGCTCGCGTGCCCGCTGCCCACCGGCTACGACCGAGCAGGGGCGACCCGCGCGAGCCGTGAGCTCGCGGCGCTACTCGCCGCCGCAGGCGCGGGCGATCGCGGCGCGTTCACCGAGTTCTATCAGCTGACCAGTCCGCGGGTGTTCGGGCTCGCGGTGCGAGTGCTGCGCAGTCATGCCGCCGCGGAGGAGGTGACCCAGGAGGTCTACCTCCAGGTCTGGTCGATGGCCCATCGCTACGATGCCACGCTGGCCAGTCCGGTCGGCTGGCTCATGATGCTCGCCCATCGCAGGGCGGTGGACCGGGTTCGCGCGGAGAGTTCGGCCACCAGCCGGGACCTCGTCTACGCGCACGAGCAGCTCGGGCGCGCCCACGATGTCGTCGCCGAATCGGTCACCCAGCGCATCGAGGAGCAACAGGTGGCAGGCTGCCTGGAGAGGTTGACCCCCACGCAGCGCGAAGCGATCGTGTTGGCCTACTACGGCGGGTGGACCTACCGGGAGGTCGCCGATCGTCTCTCGGTGCCGCTGCCCACGATCAAGACCCGCATCCGCGACGGGCTGAAACGATTGGAGCAATGTTTGTCCGGGGAAGGCAGCGATGGTTGACACCTCGCCGCGCTCGGAGGCGGACCTCATCGACCTCGCCTACCCCTGCGCGCTGGACGCGGTCGCCGATATCGAACGCAGGCACATCGATGCCCGTCTGGCGGCCGCGGACCCGGAAGTACGCCAGGCGTTCTCCGACACCGTGTGGCAGGTGCGTGACGTCATGGGGCGGCTGGCCGTGCTCGGTGAGCTCGCGCCGCCGCCGGAGCTGGAACGCCGCATCCTGGCCGCGCTGCCCGACGAGCGCGCCGAGCGGTCGAGCACGCGGATCGCGTCGTGGCGGCGCTCGCTGCGCTGGGTGGCCCCGATCGCGGCCGTCTTGTGCCTGGTGATCGGCGGCAGCGTGGTGACCGCGCAGCTCCTCGGCTCCCACTCGGACCCGGCCGCCGCCGATCGGGTGCACATGCGGACGGTGAACGGATCGTTCGCCGGGGGTGGGCTGCTCGTCGTCGACGCCTCACCCGAACTCGGACGCGCGGTCGTCGTCTTCGATCGGGTCGCTCCGCCGCCGCTGGGCCGGGTGTATCAGGTGTGGCTGGTCGGTTCCGACGGGCAACCCCGCTCGGCGGGATTGCTGAGCGACGTGCCGTCGACCGAGCGGCCGTTCGTCACCGGTTTCCGGTCCGGCGAAGTGCTGGCGGTGAGCGTCGAACCGGACGGCGGTTCGGACGCACCGAGCGGCGATCCGATCGTGGGCGTGACCCTGCCCTGAGCGGCGTCAGATCTCCACCGGCTGGTCCGCGGCGACTCGGCCGCCCAGATGCACCCAGCCGTCGGAGTCCCACCGGGTGAACAATTGCGAGCCTTTGCCCTGGGTGATGACCAGTCCCTTGCGCAGCAGCGCCGTCAACGCCACGGCCGCGGCCCCGGTCGCCTCGTCCTCGGTGATGCCCATGGTCGGCGCGAACATGCGCGATCGCAGGGCGGCGCGATGCTCGTCGGTCCACGCCCACAGGTAGTGCGGACCGCCGGGAAACTCCTCCGGCCGCAAGGTGGCCAGCTCCTCGGCGTCGTCCAGTTGATGGAAGGTGAACGCGGGCGCCCACTCGCCGCGAGCGGTGATCCAAGTCAATCCCTCGGTGAGTTCCACGGCCACCGGGCCCGCGGGGACGTCCAGTGTCCGCACCGCAAGGCCCTGCGACGCGAACCACCACGCCGTCCCCACCGAGGGGTGCCCGGCGAACGGAAGTTCCATCGTGGGGGTGTAGATCCGCACCGCGGCGGTGCCGTCCACCGGCTCCTCGACGACCACGGTCTCGCTGTATCCGGCCTTGGCGGCCAGCGCCTGCCGATCGGCCGCGGCCACGTCGGCCGCCCGTGCGATACCCAACTCGTTGCCGAAGCGTCCGGCGGCGTCGGTGAACACTCGCACCACATCGACCTGTGTGCTCATGCTCGCCGAGCCTACTCGGATGCCGCGGGCGCGAGCTGTCACGCAGACCACAATGGAACGCGAAAGAGGCCCCCGTCGCAGGACAGGGGCCGCTTTCCCAGCGAAATCAGATCGCGGCCGCGGTGAGGGCCTCGGTCGACTGCACCGCCTGGCCGACTCCGGCCACGATCGCGGCGGCGCGCAGCGATTCGAAGATCACTTCGCGGGATACGCCCGCTTCGCGCAACGTGTGCTCGTGCGCCTCGAGGCAGTGCGCGCAACCGTTGATCGAGGAGACCGCGAACGACCACAGCTCGAAGTCGGCCTTGTCGACGCCCGGCGTGCCGATGATCTGCATGCGCAGCCCGGCCCGCAAGTCGTCGTAGCGACCGCCGAGGAACGCCTTGCCCCGGTAGAACACGTTGTTCATGCCCATGATCGAGGCGGCGCCGAGCGCGGCGTTGTACGCCTCCGCCGACAGCGCGTCGGCGGCTTCCTCGGCGATCTCGCGCAGCGTGGTCGTCGACCGGGTGGCGGCCGCCGACGCGAGCAGGGTGCCCCACAACTGCTGTTCGTTCAGCACCGTGGTGCGCGCGATGGATGACAGATTGAGCTTGAGGTCCTTGGCGTACTCGGGAAGGGAGTTCTTCAGGTTCTCAATGCTCATGCGGCGATTCCTCTACTCGAAGCGATCCCGTGCGGGGACCAGGTCGGTTCTCGATGGTGTGGGGTTGGGACGTACCAGGAAGTCCGGATGCGACTGCGGTTTTCAGACGCTGGCGGACAGGAGTTCGCCCGCGTTGATGGTGGGGTCGCCCTTCTTCCAGTTGCAGGCGCACAGCTCGTCGGACTGCAGGGCGTCGAGCACGCGCAGCACCTCGTCGACGTTGCGGCCGACCGAACCCGCGGTCACGGAGACGAACTGGACCTCGTTGTTCGGGTCGACGATGAAGGTGGCGCGGTCGGCGACGCCGTCGGCGTTGAGCACACCGGCGGCCGCGGCCAGTTCCCGCTTGAGGTCCGAAAGCATGGGGAAGGGGAGGGTCTTGAGGTCCTCGTGCTGAGCGCGCCACTGGAAGTGCACGAACTCGTTGTCCACCGACGCGCCGAGCACCACGGCGTCCCGGTCCTCGAATTCGTCGTTGAGCTTGCCGAACGCGGCGATCTCCGTCGGGCACACGAAGGTGAAGTCCTTCGGCCAGAAGAAGACGATCCGCCACTTGCCCGCGTGGTCGTCGCTGGTGATCCGGGTGAAGTAGTCGTCGGGCTGCTGAGCGTCGACCTTCGACAGGTCACCGCCGATGACCGCGGTGAGGTTGTATGCCGGGAATTGGTCGCCGATGGTCAGCAGGGCCATGCTCGTCTCCTCGTCATTTGATTGCCAACTGTGTTCTGCGGTATTGCCGAACCGTTGCCGTGAAAGTCGGCCACCGACTCGAATTCAGCACTCACACCGCGGGTGAAAAGCTCATGGGCGATCTTGCCCAAGGGGCGGTAAAAGGTAAAGGTGATCAGTCGCACTACACTGATAGGGGTGACTGATCAGACTTATCAGCCCACCCTGTCACAGCTGCGTGCGTTCGCGGCGATCGCGGAATACCGCCATTTCGGCACCGCGGCTGCCCGTCTCGGTGTGAGTCAGCCCACGCTATCGCAGGCGCTCGCCGCCCTGGAACACGGGCTCGGGCTCCAGCTGATCGAACGCAGCACCCGGCGCGTGCTGGTGACCGCCGCCGGGATGCGGTTGCTGCCAAAGGCGATGGCGACGCTGGAGGCCGCGGACCGTTTCGTCGCGTCGGCCACCGGTGACGGGCTCGGCGGCACGCTGCGGATGGGCATCATCCCGACGGTCGCCCCCTATGTGCTGCCCGGGTTGCTGCCGGAATTGCGCAAGCGGCTGCCCGAACTGCGCCCGCAGATCATCGAGGACCAGACCGCCCGGCTGCTGGACGGGCTGCGCACCGGCGTGCTGGACGTCGCGCTGCTGGCGGTCCCCACCGAGATGCCGGGCCTGGTCGAGATTCCGCTGTACTCCGAGGAATTCGTGCTGGTCACGCCGCGCGGCCACGAACTGGCCGGGCGTGGCGACCTGGCGGCGTCGGTGCTGGACGCCCAGCCGCTGCTGCTGCTCGACGAGGGGCACTGCCTGCGCGATCAGACCTTGGAGGCGTGCCGCTCGGCCGATGTGCATCCCGCCGCCGTCGGCGACACCAGGGCCGCGTCCCTGTCCACCGTGGTCCAGTGCGTGGCGGGCGGGCTCGGTGTCACGCTGATCCCGCAGATGGCGGTCGCGGCGGAGACCGCGCGCGGCACGTTGGACGTGGCGCACTTCTCCGCTCCCGCACCCGGCCGCACCATCGGCCTGGTTTTTCGCACGTCCAGCGCCCGCGCCGACGATTACGAATACCTGGCCGCCATCATCCGTGCTCAGCGGCCGATGTAGCTGCGTCGAACGCGCCGGCCGGGCACAGTGGAGGCCGGTGAGAGGAGAGGCGAGTTGGCATCGGCGGCGCTGGGAGAGGGGCGGCTCGGCCGCCTGTCCGGATCGGACCATGCGTTGTTCGTCTACGGCACCCTGCAGTTCCCCGAGGTGTTGACGACGCTGCTCGGGCGAGTGCCATCGCTCGAACCGGCCGAGCTGGCCGGGTGGCGCGCCGCCGCGCTGCCGCGGCGGTTGTATCCGGGACTGGTCGCCGCGGCGCACGGGCGCGCCCGCGGCGCCGTGCTGACCGGCCTCAGCGCGACGGAGTGGAAGATTCTCGACGCGTTCGAGGACGACGAGTACGACCTGCGCCAAGTGCGCCTCGAGGGCCGGAACGCTCCGGTGTGGACCTACGTCTGGACGGTGGCGGCGGACTCGGCGGACTGGGAACGGGACCGGTTCGCCGCCGAGCATCTCGCGCGTTTCGCCGTCCGGTCCGCGCGGTGGCGGCAGGACCCCGCGAGCTTCTCGGACTCGGCCGGACCCGGCTGGTCGGATCCCTCGGCGTGAGGCCATATGTGCGGCTGTTGCAATTCCAAGACGACCGGTCGTATATTTGCCGCATGGCACGACCGCGACGCAGCCAGGACACCCGGCGTCTTCTCGTCGAAGAGGGCGCCGCGGGGTTTCTGACCAACGGCTACCACGGCACGGGTATCAAACAGATCCTGGACAAGGTCGGTGTGCCGAAGGGCTCGTTCTACAACTACTTCGACAGCAAGGAGAGCTTCGGTCGCGCGATCATCGAGCACCATTCGGTCTGCGTACAGCGCAATCTGACCGAGGCGTTCGGCGCGGAGCCGGACCCGGTGAGCGGCTTGCGGGCGTTCTTCGGACGGCTGATGGACGATTTCGTCGCGGCGGATTTCACCGGCGGGTGCCTCATCGCGAATCTCGGGGGCGAGCTGGAAGGCAGTGAGCTGTTGCGGGAATCGTTGTCGGTGGCTTGGCGCGCATGGCGCGATCGCGTCGCCGAGCAACTCCTGCAGGCGCAGCGCCTCGGCATGATCCGCGCCGACATCGAGGCGGTCGAACTGGCCGATCTCCTGCTCGAATCCTGGGAAGGGGCGGTCATCAGGATGAAGATGGAGCGCACCCTCGCGCCGCTGCACAAGTGCCTCGATCGCCTGCTGGGCGATTACTTCCTGCCCTGATTCCAGGGGCAGCACCTGTCCGGCGTCTTCGTCTACCGGTTCCAAGACGACCGGTCGTATATAAGAAAGGATCACCATGGTGAAGACCGTCATCGTGACCGGTTCCTCGAGCGGAATCGGTCGCGATATCGCACGGGCGTTCGTGGAACGCGGCGACAACGTCGTGCTCAACGGCCGAGACGAGGAAAAGCTGACCCGGGTGGCTGCTGAACTCGGTGCGCCGGAGCGTGTGGCTACGGTGCCGGGCGATATCGGCGCCGCCACGACCGCGGCGACCCTGGTGCGCGTCGCGGTGGAGCGATTCGGTGGCGTGGACGTGCTGGTCAACAACGCGGGCATCTTCGGAGCCAAGCCGTTTGTCGAGGTGACCGAGCAAGACCTGGACGTCTATCTGACCGGCAACCTCAAAGGCACCTACTTCACGACGCAGGCCGTGGTGCGGCAGTTCCTGACGCAAGCCAGGGGCGGCAGCATCGTGAACATCGGCACCGTGCTGATCGATCACGCCCTCGCCGGGTTGCCCGCCACCGCGGCTTTGGTCAGCAAGGGCGGCATACACGCGTTGACCACCAGCCTCGCCGCCGAACTCGCCGCCGAGGGCATCCGGGTCAACGCTGTCGCCCCCGGCATCATTCGCACACCGCTGTTCGGCGACGGCGACGAGCCTGCTTCGGGCAGACTCGCGCTGTTGAACCGCATCGGCGAAGTCGCCGAAACGACGGCCGCGGTCTTGTATCTCGCCGACGCGGCCTTCACCACCGGACACATCCTCCCCGTCGACGGCGGGTTCATCTCTGGAAGGGCGGCCTGAAATGCCTTATGTGAACATCAAAGTCACCGACGAAGGCGTGACCCGCGAGCAGAAGGCGCGGCTGATCAAGGGTGTCACCGATCTGCTGCAGGACGTGCTCGGCAAATCGCCCGCGAGCACGTACGTCGTGATCGACGAGGTCGCGCTGTCGAACTGGGGCGTCGGCGGCGTCGACGTCGAGCAGTGGCGCGCGCAGCAGCGCTCCTGAACCAACCGTGACCAGCCGCCCGTCGACCCGGCGCGGCTCTGATCGGACACGAAACACCGAATGCGCCGGTTCCGGATCCGGAACCGGCGCATTCGGGCGCCGTTGCCTAGACCCGCAGGGCGTGCGGTTCGATCGCGCCGCGCTCCAGCGCCCTGGCGTCGATGGTCTCGGGCTGGTAGGGCAGCTGCGCCAGGCGATCGGTCATCCCGCCGACCGGGTCGTCGATCTCCTCGACCAGGCCGAACAGGAACGACCACTCGTGTTCGTCGCTGCCGTAGTGCACCACGGTGCCGAACTGCTCGTGGAAACGCTGCCAGGACCGCTTCAGGGTCTCGTTGCGCCACATCGTCGCGCAGCCCGCCTGGGCGCACAGCACACCGCCGGGCGCGAGCAGCGCACGACATCGGGACAGGAACTCCGCCTCGTAGAGGCGGTTGTGCTGCGCGTCCTCGACGCGCTCGTCCGGCAGGTCGATCACGATGACGTCGTACCGGGTGCCCGCCCGCTCGGCCTCGGCCAGGAAGTCCCAGCCGTCGGCGTAATGGACCTTGATCGGCCCCTCACCCTTGACCGCGGCGGCCAGTTCATCCCTGGTGTAGCCGTAGGGCAGGTGCTCGGCGCACAGCTCGACCTCGAGCTGGTCGATGTCGACGTGGTCGACCAGAGTGGCGCCCGCGGCGACCGACATCTGGCTGGCGACGCCTTCCCCGGAGCCGATGATCAGCACCTTGTCCAGCTTCTCGGCCAGCACGAAGGCGGGGACCATCATCGCCTCGTGGTAGGTGACCTGGGAGAACTCGGTGGACTGGCGGTCGTCGTCGGAGAACAGGCTGATGCCCTGCTCGGTCCGCGCGATGATCATGTGCTGGAACGGGGTGTGGGTGTCGACGATCACGTCGTGCAGGTCCCAGATGCGGGTCAGGCCCGCGCCCACCGGCTCCTCGATCCGCTGACTGCCGTGTCCCCTGCGGATGACCTGCATCCGAACGTCCTTGGGCGCCAACGCGTCCCGCAGTAGCTCGACCGCCTTCGACGCGCCAGCGCCGATGCTGCCGCAAGTGAAGACGTCGACGAAGATGTCGCCGGACTCCGGATAGGTGTGAATCGAGGCGTGGGACTCCGACAACAGCGCGAGGACGGTCACCCCCTGCGGTTCGAACTTCTTGTGTACGACATCGCAGATGGTGACGCCCGCCGCGATCAGAGACTCACGCAACGCCGATTCGAGTCGTTCGAGATCGTCGCAGAGGGCTGCGTCGACACCACCGAACTCGGCCAGCACATGCCAACCGGTGAATTCCGCCGTCATGGGCAAACTCACTCTCGCTCAGCGCCCGAGACATGAACGGTCAAGGGCGGAAAACCATTGAAGGACACCGACGAATAGCTCGCGGTATAGGCACCGGTGTCGAGGATTCGAACGCGATCACCGGCTCGCAACGTGGTCGGTAGGAGGACTCGCGTGCGTTGATACAGTACATCGTCGCCGTCGCAGGTCGGACCGGCCACCACCGCCTCGTCGACGGGGTCGCCGTCGCGATCGGTGACGAACCGGTAGGCGATGTACTCGTTCTCTGTCTCGGCCATGCCGTTGTAGCGGCCGATGTCGAGATACACCCAGCGCCGACCGTCCGGCGCGGTGCGGACGCCGACGACCTCGGCGTGAATCGTGCCCGCCGAACCGACCAGTGCCCGGCCCGGTTCGACGACCAATCCGGTATTCCCGGAAAGGAATTCGGCCGCCGCGTGGTTCACCACCGCGGCGATCTCGCCCAGCGCGGGCGCCGCGTCGGCGTAGGAGATCGGCAGCCCGCCGCCGATGTTCACCGAGCCGACCGCGATATCCTTGTCGGCCAATGCCTCGGCGATCCGGCCCGCCTGCTCGATGCCGATCCGCCACGCGGTGGGATCCAGTTGCTGAGAGCCGACGTGGAAGTAGGGTCCGGCGACGACCAGCCCGAGATCCCTGGCCCGGACCAGCAGCCGGAACGCCTCGCCGGGGCTGCAGCCGAACTTCGTGCCGAACGGGGTGCGCGACTCCGGCGCCGAGGCGAGGAAGCGGCACTCCACCTCGGAGCCGGGCGCGTGCTCGGCGATGCGCAGCAGATCGTCCTCGGTGTCGAAGGCGAAGCGGCGCACCCCGAGGGCGTAGGCGCGGGCGATGTGCGCGGCCTTCTTGATCGGGTTGCCGTAGCACAGCCGCTCCGGCGCCACACCGAGTCCGAGGCAGAGGTCGATCTCGCCGATGCTGGCTACGTCGAATTCCGCGCCTTCCTCGTCCAGCAGGCGCACGATCTCCGGCACCGGGCTCGCCTTCACGGCGAAACGGATCCTCGTCGCGGCGCCCGTGCCCGCGGACAGGGCGGCGTCGAGCGCGCGGTAATTCTGGCGGACACGCTCGGGATGGATGACAAGGTACGGCGATTCGGGCATAGTTGATCTTTCGCTTCGGCAGCGGGGGAGAGAGTATCAGCGGCCCCTACCCAGTAACGAATCCGTCCAAACCTGGATTCGCCCCATGGTGGCGCAACCCTGTCATCAGGCCGCGACGGAGCTGCTGACCTGCGGGAACAGGTGGCCGGTAGGCGATGCGGGCTCAGCCGGCGGACACGGTGACGTCGTCGAAGACGACCTCGCCCGCGGCGTCGGACTCGGCCAGATCGACCACCGCGTCGATCGACCAGCCGTGGTCGCCCGCCGGGTCCTCCAGCACCTGCCGTACATGCCAGAATCCGGGTCTTCGTTCCACTTGGAACAGTTGCGGTCCCCTGGCGTCGGGTCCGGTGCCGATGCGCTCGTATTCCGCGTAGTAGTCCGCGAGTGCCTCGGCCCAGTCCGGGCCGGGACCGAGTGCCGCCAGCTCGTCCCAGCGTCGCAGCGCGGCCAGTTCGACCCGACGGAACATCGCGTTGCGGACCATCACCCGGAACGCGCGTTCGTTGGCGGAGATCGGGCGGACGGTTTCGGCGCCGAACGCGATCTGGTCGGCGTCGGTCTCCGCGCCCGGGTTGGTCAGTTGCTCCCATTCGTCGAGCAGGCTCGAATCGACTTGCCGCACAAGCTCTCCGAGCCACTCGGTGATGTCGTCGAGTTCTTCGGTGCGCGCCGACTCCGGCACGGTGCGCCGCAGCGCGCGATAGGCGTCGGCGAGGTAGCGCAGCACCACGCCCTCGGATCGGGCCAGCTCGTAGAAGGAGATAAGTTCGGCGAAGGTCATGGCGCGCTCGATCATGTCGCGCACCACCGACTTCGGCGCCGGCGCGAACTCCGACACCCACGGGTGTCCGGCTCGGTAGGTCTCGAAGGCCGGTTCGATCAGTTCGGCCAGCGGCTTGGGCCAGGTCACCTCTTCGAGCAGTTCCATCCGCTCGTCGTAGTCGATGCCGTCGGCCTTCATCTCCGCGATGGCCTCGCCGCGCGCCTTGTGCTGCTGGGCCATGAGCAGCTGGCGCGGATCCTCCAACGTGGATTCGATGAGCGACACCACGTCGAGGGTATAACTCGGGGACTGTTTGTCCAGCAACTCCAGCGCGGCCAGCGCGAACGGCGACAGCGGCTGGTCGAGGGCGAAGTCACGCTGCAGGTCGACGGTCAGGCGGGCGCGGCGCCCCTGCGCGTCGGGTTCGGGCAGTTGCTGCACCACCCCGGCGTCGCGCAGCGCCCGATACAGCCGGATGGCGCGCAGAATGTGCCTGCGCTGGGCGGGCCGCGGCTCGTGGTTGTCTTCGAGCAGATGGCGCATGGCGGTGAAGCAGTTGCCCGGCCTGGCGATCACATTCAGCAGCATGGCGTTGGTGACCGTGAAACGCGACACCATCGGCTCCGGCTGCGCGGCGACCAAGCGGTCGAAGGTCTCCTCACTCCAGGAGACGAAGCCTTCCGGCGGTTTGCGCCGCTGCACCTTGCGCTGCTTCTTGGGATCGTCGCCCGCCTTGGCCAGCAGCCGAGTGTTCTCCACCTCGTGCTCCGGAGCCTGCACGACGACGGTGCCCATGGTGTCGTAACCCGCCCGGCCCGCGCGGCCCGCGATCTGGTGGAACTCCCGCGCCTTGAGCCTGCGTGTGCGCACGCCGTCGAATTTGGTCAGCCCGGTGAGCAGCACCGTGCGGATGGGCACGTTGATGCCGACGCCGAGGGTGTCGGTGCCGCAGACCACCTTCAGCAGGCCGTCCTGGGCCAGGCGCTCCACCAGTCGCCGGTACTTCGGCAGCATGCCCGCGTGATGTACGCCGATGCCGTGCCGGATCAGCCGCGACAGCGTCTTGCCGAACCCGGCGGCGAACCGGAATTCGCCCAGCGCGTCGGCGATCGCGTCCTTCTCGGCGCGCGTCGCGAAATTCACACTCGTCAGCGCCTGCGCGCGTTCGAGCGCGGCGGCCTGCGTGAAGTGCACGACGTACACCGGAGCCTGGTGGGTGGTGACCAGCTCTTCGAGCGTCTCGGTGATCGGGGTGCGGGCATAGGAGAAGCTCAGCGGCACGGGGCGCTCGGTGCCCGCGACGATCGCGGTGGAGCGGCCGGTCCGGCGCTCCAGGTCACGGGCGAAAAAATCGACCTCCCCGAGGGTGGCCGACATGAGCAGGAACTGGGCGCGGGGAAGTTCCAGCAGCGGGACCTGCCAGGCCCACCCCCGATCGGGGTCGGCGTAGAAATGGAATTCGTCCATCACCACTTGGCCGACGGCGGCGTCCGCGCCTTCGCGCAGCGCCAGATTGGCCAGGATCTCCGCGGTCGCGCAGATGATCGGCGCGTCCGGATTCACCGCGGCGTCGCCGGTGACCATGCCGACGCGTTCGGCGCCGAATACCTCGCACAGGGCGAAGAATTTCTCGCTCACCAGCGCCTTGATCGGAGCGGTGTAGTACGTGCGCAGGCCCTGGGTGAGGGCGAACAGATGCGCGCCGACCGCGACGAGTGACTTTCCGGAACCGGTTGGGGTGGCGAGGATGACGTTGGATCCGGATGCCAGCTCGAGCAGCGCCTCGTCCTGCGCGGGGTAGAGCGGGGTGCCCTGCTCGGCGGCCCAGATGCCGAACGACTCGTAGAGCGCGTCGGCGTCGGTCCCCGGGATGTCGAGCAGTTCGGTCAGATCCACTCCGACAACCCTACGGCCTCGCCCGTGAGCACGTTTGCAGGGGCGATCGGGACCAGGCGGCCGGGCGGATCAGTCCTGTTCGCCCTCGTCGTCGCCGGTGTAACGGCCTTGCTCGGCGAGGAATCGTTCGAATTCGGCGCCCAGCTCGTCGCCGCTGGGCAACTCGCCGTCACCGACCAGCAGGCTCGACTGGCGTTCCTGCGCGGTGACGAAGCTGTCGTACTGCCGCTCCAGCGCGTGCACGACGGTCTCGACCTCGGCATTGCCCGCGATGTGCTCGTTGACCTGTTCGCGTACCCGGGCGGCGGCCTCGCCGAGCGCGGCCAGCGGGAACTCCAGGCCCGCGTTGTCGGCGACGTTCTCCAGCAGCGTCTGCGCGGCCTCCGGGTAGGCGGTCTGTGCCAGGTAGTGCGGCACGTGCACCGAGAAGCCGACCGACTCGTGACCGTGCTGCGCCATGCGGAATTCCAGCAGCGACGACGCGCTGCCAGGAACCTGCAGCTCGCCCGGCCACCGCTGGTGCTCGGAGATCAGGTCGCGGTTGGAGGAGTGCGCGGTCACGCCCAGCGGGCGAGTGTGCGGAATCGCCATCGGGATGGCGCTCAGGCCGATGCTGCGCCGCACGCCCAGCTGGTCGGCGAGCAGCCGCACCGCGGTGGTGAACTTCTCCCAGCGTAGGTCCGGCTCCAGACCCGCGAGCAACAGGAACGGGGTCCCCGCGGTGTCGCGCAATGCCCAGAGGTTGAGTTCCGGCTCGGCGTAATCGGAGAAATGATCGGTCTTGAACGTCATGAGCGGGCGCCGCGAGCGGTAGTCCAGCAGCTCGTCCACGTCGAACGAGGCGACCAGTTCGCTTTCGAGGCTTTCGCGCAGGTGCGTGGTCGCCAACCGCACCGCGTGCCCGGCGTCGGTGAAGCCTTCCAGTCCGTGCACCAAGACCGGGCCCGCGCCGTCGGCGGACGACAGCTGCGGAGCGGGAAACTCCAGTTCGTACATTCGCGACTCGTAGTCCATCGCGTACTCCTTCCTGCGCGGCTCCTGCGGCCCGGACGCGTGCCTCACGCGCCAGTGTGGTTGCCTGCCCGATCGTTCGCCACTCCTGGTGGTGCGAGACGAGCAGTCGTCCGAACCGGGGACCACTGTCCATTGTCCCCCATGCCGTCGCGGTCGCCGCGCACGGCCGGACACCGACCCGTACTCCGAGCCAACAGCATCGGTGGGCCGCGCATTCCCGGCCCGGCGGCGTGGCATCGCCGACCGGACACGAGGAGTTTGGCACAGTGGGGATGTGACCGTGGCGGATTCGAGGCGCATGCGGCTGGGCCGGGTGGCACCCGTCGTCTGCGCGGTGCTGCTAGCAGGATGCGGGTCGACGGTACCGGGGCGCCCGGTCTCGTCGGCGCCGACCGCGGTGACCCGGCACGTCAGCGCGGAACTGCCGACACTGCTACCGGATCCGAGCCAGTTTCCACCGCCGTACGCGGCGGTGGTGCTGCCCCAGGACGCCGTGGCTCAGGCGGCGGGCGACCTGGACGGCATGGGCCGCGGTGCGAACGTCCAGCCCAGCCGGTGCGTGCCGCCGAATCAGGACTTCGGGCCCGATCGCACCGCGATGGCGGTCGGCACGGACGACGCGACCCGCGCGACGCTGACCGTCGAATTGACCCGCAGCGGCGAGCCGCTGGCCGCCCTGCGCGCCCGGCTGGAGCAGTGCGGATCGGTGCGGGTCAACCGAGCGGGCGCCGCTACCACCGTGACGTCCGAGTTGGACTCGCCGCCGCCGATCGACGCCGACGACACCCTCTCGCTGCGCAGGACGGTGCGGCCGGAGTCGGGAGGCGCCCGGCTGACCCAAACGATGCGCACGCACGTCGCGCAAGTGGGGGACGTGCGAATCTCGGTGACCTACATGTCGTTCGCCGAGGGCGAACCGGATACCCCCGCGCTGGATGCGCTGTTCGCCACGGCGGTGCGCAAAGTGCGCGAGAGGTAGCGCGGGCGGCACGGTAGCAGGCGCCTCCGACACGAATCGCGATACCGCCGTCGTGTCGGTCGAGTCGTGCACAGCGCGAAGCGGATTCCCCAGGGCGGCGGAATCGCCAGGTCGGCGTCGAAGACCGGAGTCCACCGAGCCGCATGGTCGAAGCATGACCACTTCCGCGAACCCGTTTCGAGCCCCCGAACCGGTCGATGCCGGACATGCAGGCATGGACGACGAATCGCGGCCGGATTCCGGCCGCAACCATCCATCGAGGTGCGGCGCTCGCTCCGACACCGCGCCACGCGCCGTTCCCGCAGCGATCGCCGCGCCGCACTCGCATTCGCGCGCGGCGGAGGACGGAACAGACGCGTGGACTCCCGGTGGTCGATCTCGGCACGCTCGATGCGGCGAAGATCCTCCGCAGTTCCATGGTGCTCCGGAACATGTTGTGTGCGTAGATGATCCGGCGGAGTTGATTGCCGCGGTGCCCGCGATGCTCGGATTCACCCCGGAACGGTCGGTGGTCGTGCTCGTCCTGCGGCACGGGACGCCCGGCGGTGCGACGGTCGACGCGGTGGTGCGCTTCGATCTGGATTCGCCCGGTGGCCGCCGCGTGCGCGGTGCGACGCTGGCGGCCGCGGTCGCGCGGATCTGCGCGCACGACCAGGCGGCCGAGGTCATGGCCGTCGTCGTCGACGAACGCGCCGTGGAGCCGAGCGCCGACCGGTCGAGATGCGCGGCCGGACGATTCGACGCGCTGGTCGGCTCGCTCGGCAGGCGGCTGGCAGCGTGTGACATCTCGCTGGCCGGGGTCTGGGCGGTGCCTGCGATCGCCGCCGGGCAGCAGTGGTGGACCTTGACGGGACCACGGCGGCGCGGAGTGCTCCGTGATCCTGCGGCCTCTCTGGTGACGCTGACCCACGTGCTGGAAGGCAGGCCGATCCGCGGTTCGCGTTCCGAACTCACCGGTCTGGTCGCGCCCGATCCGCTCGCATGTGCCGAGATGGCGGCGCACCTGCCGGACGCGCTCGCGCGTGCGGGCGAACGCTACGCCCGGGCCGCGCGTCGCGGCGATCCGATCGGATACAGCAGGCAAGCGCTGGACTATGTGCTGTGGCAGATCGCCAACACCGCCTCGGGCGCGGCGCTGATGGCGCCCGAACTCGCGAAGATCACCGCGGCCCTGCGCGATCGGGCGGTGCGGGACACGATGTTCGCACTGGCCGTGGGCGACCACGCCGCCGCGGCGGAGGCGGTGTGGATCGCGCTGACCCGCGCGCTGACCGGCGCGGATCGTGCCGAGGCCGCCGCACTGCTCGGCTACAGCGCCTACGTCCGTGGTGACGGACCACTGGCGGGCATCGCGCTGGAAGCCGCGCTGGAGGCGGATCCGGGGCATCCGATGGCGATGCTGCTCGACACCTCGCTGCGCCTGGGCATGCGCCCGGAACAGTTGCGTCGCCTCGCGCGCAGCGGCTACCGGACCGCCGCTGGTCTCGGTGTCGACCTGGGGGAACCGGCGCCGTGAAGCCGGATATGCGGATCGGTGACAACGAGTTCGCGATGCTGCCCGCGCCGGATCACCGTGACGATTCGGCGGAACACCGTGCTTCGTCCGGGCAGGTGTCGTCGCGGCGCAATCGGCTCCGGGGCCGTTGCGTCGGCGCCGCGGCCCGAGTCGGTGCGGGGTCGACTCGGACCGCAGGTGGCGGATTATCGCGCGCTGTGCGCGCGGGAGCCGAGCGATCGGAGGAAAGCCCAAGCGTCAGTGACGATTTCGTCGAGATCGTTGTGCTCGGGACGCCAGCCCAGCTCGGTGATGGCGCGTTCGCTGGACGCGATGAGCGTCGCCGGGTCGCCGGGACGACGGGGCGCGTCTTGCGCGGCGATCGGCAGGCCGGTGACGCGCTCGCAGGCCGAGATCACCTCGCGAACGGAGAATCCGGTGCCACTGCCCAGGTTGTAGATCCGGTGGGTGCCCGGCTCGGCGGTCGTCAAGGCCAGCAGATGGGCCTGAGCGAGGTCGCGGATGTGGATGTAGTCGCGGACCGCGGTCCCGTCGGGGGTGGGCCAATCGGTGCCGAAGACCGAGATCGCCTTGCGGTGCCCGGCCGCGACTTGCAGGACCAGCGGGATGAGATGCGTTTCCACCACTCGGTTCTCGCCCAGTCCGCCATAGGCGCCTGCGACGTTGAAGTACCGCAGGCTGGTCGCCGCCAGCCCGTGCGCGATCGCGTAGGAGGTGATGGCATGGTCGATGGCCAGCTTCGACGAGCCGTACGGATTGGTCGGGCGGGTCGGGGCATCCTCGGTGATCGGCACCTGCTCCGGTTCCCCGTAGACCGCGGCGGTGGAGGAGAAGACCAGCCGCGGCGTTTCCGTGCGCCGCATCGCCTCCAGCAGCTCGAACGTCTTCACGACGTTGCCGTGCCAGTACTTCTCCGGCTGCTGCACCGACTCGCCGACCAGCGACTGGGCCGCGAAATGCAGAACAGCGTCGAAGGGTTCGGCGGCCAGCAGCTCCGGCGCGGCGACCGCCACGTCACCCTGGACGAACCGGGCGGCGGAGGGCACGCCCTCGGCATTGCCGGTGGACAGATCATCGACCACGATCACCTCGTGGCCGGCTTCCAACAGAACTTGGGCGCAGACGCCGCCGACGTAGCCCGCGCCACCCGTGACGAGAAGTCTCACGTGTCAGGCCAGCTTCACCTGGACGGCGTGCGCCATCTCGTCGGGCAGTTCGAAGCCGTCGTGGCCGGGCACGGTGATGATCACCGAACCCTGCCTCGTCTCCACCGTGACGCGGGCGTCGGGCACCACGCCCGCCTCCCGCAGCCGGCCGATGACTTCGGGGTCGGTCTGGATGTGCTCGGCGAGCCTGCGCACGACGACGGCGTGCTGCTGGCCGTTCGGCAGATCCGACAGGCGAAGCAGCGTCTCGTCGGCGGCGGCGGGCGGAATGATGCCCAGTTCGTCCAGGCCGGGAATGGGGTTGCCGTACGGGGAGGTGGTGGGGTGGTTGAGCACCTCGACCAAACGGCGCTCGACGTCCTCGCTCATCACGTGCTCCCAGCGACAGGCCTCCGCGTGCACGTTCTGCCAGTCCAGGCCGATGATGTCGACCAGCAGCCGTTCGGCCAGCCGGTGCTTACGCATGACCGCGACGGCCATGCTGCGCCCCTTCTCGGTCAGTTCCAGATGACGGTCGCCGGCGACCAGCAGCAAGCCGTCACGTTCCATGCGCGCGACGGTCTGGCTCACGGTGGGACCACTCTGTTCGAGGCGCTCGGCGATCCGGGCGCGCAGGGGCACCACGCCCTCCTCCTCGAGGTCGTAGATGGTACGGAGATACATCTCCGTGGTGTCGACCAGATCCTTCACCTGTTACCCCTTCGTCGGCACGAATTCTACCCACGCACGACGGCACCCCCGTGTGCCGGATCGTGTCGCTCCACGCTGCGCACGACATCTCCGGCGGCATTGCGGGAACGTGATCGGCGCACGGCAGGCGGCCGTGAGCATACTTTCTTGTATTTGTACTGCATAGGAACGTTTCGCGGGGTTCCTTGCTTCCCGCTAGCGTTGCGATCATGGCCACTGCACCGCGCGGCGAACCTCGGGCGCCGATTTCGCCCGGAACGAGCCGCCCCGCAACTGTCGTCTGGACCGAGCGGTTCCTGGATTACCGCTGGACTCCGGAGCACCCGATGCAGCCCGCGCGCCTGAAGTTCACCATGGCGCTGGCGGAAAGTCTCGGCTTGCTCGATGGCGTCGAAGTGCTCGAGCCCGCCGCCGCGGAACGCCCCGATCTGCTGCGCGTCCACACGCCCGACTACCTGGACGCGGTCGAACGCGCCGTGCCGCCGGTGGGTTCGCCTGCCGCTCCACCCTTCGGTCTCGGTTCCCCGGACAATCCGGTTTTTCCGCGAATGCACCAGGCGGCGTCCACGATCGTCGGCGGCACGCTGGCCGCGGCCAGGGAGATCGCGGAGGGCCGCACCAACCGGGCGGTGAGCATCGGCGGCGGCATGCACCACGCGATGGCCGATTCGGCGGCGGGGTTCTGCGTGTACAACGACGCGGCGGTGGCCATTTCCTGGCTGCTGGACCACGGTTTCGACCGGATCGCCTACATCGACGTGGATGTGCACCACGGCGACGGCGTGCAACGGGCCTTCTACGCCGACCCCCGGGTGCTGACCATCTCGCTGCACCAGCATCCGGCCACCCTGTGGCCCAACACCGGTTGGCCGGAGGAGATCGGCGTTGGCGCGGCGGAGGGCACGTCGATCAACCTGCCGTTGCTGCCGGGCACCCGGGACGCTCAGTGGCTGCGAGGGTTTCATGCCGTGGTCCCGGGCGCGGTGGAGGCATTCCGTCCGCAGATCGTGGTCAGCCAGTGCGGGGTGGACAGCCATCGGGAAGATCCGCTGGCCGACCTGGAACTCACCGTCGACGGACAGCGCGCGGCCTTCCGCGCCATGCGCGAACTCGCCGACCGCTATGCCGAAGGACGCTGGCTGGCCGTTGGTGGTGGCGGATACGGGTTGGTCCGGGTGGTGCCGCGGGCCTGGACCCACTTGCTGGCCACCGCGTTGGATCGCACCATCGATCCCGCGACAGCGATCCCGCAGGACTGGATCGACCTGATCGGCGCGGCGGTGCCGCGGGCGGACCCGCCGCGCACCATGGGCGACGGCGGTGACATCGCCTACCGTCCATGGGACGGCCCCGGCGGCACCGGTGAGACCGGTGACGTACGGGTCGATCGCGCCCAACGTGCCGTCGACATGGCCGTGCTGGCCACCCGCCGAGCGACTTTCGGGTTGCTGGGTCTGGACCCGGAGGATCCTCGTGACTGACTTTCCCGACACCGCGGACACTCCCGCCACCCCGCCCCCGCCGCCGCAGCACTGGTTCGCCGACGTGCTCGCCTCCGACGGTGGCGTCGTACGACTGCGCCCGATCACTCCCGCCGACGCCGAGCGGCTGCAGGAGTTCCACGGCGCGCTGTCGGACCGCACCAGGTATCTGCGATATTTCGGCCCGTACCCCAGGATCTCGCCGAAGGATTTGTATCGCACCACGCATGTCGACTATCACGACCGGGTCGGCCTGGTGCTGGAACTCGGCGAGGCGATCGTCGCGGTGGGCCGCTACGAGTTGCTGGAGCGGGACGGGCCGCGGGCGGCGGAGGTCGCGTTCGTGGTCGCCGACGGCCATCAAGGGCGCGGGCTCGGCTCGATCCTGCTGGAGCATCTGGCCGGCGCCGCCGCCGAGAACAAGATCGAGACCTTCGTCGCCGAGGTGCTCGCGGAGAACACCGTCATGGTGACGGTCTTCCGCGACGCGGGCTACCAGGTCGAGCGCAGCCGGGACGGGTCGGTCCTGCATCTCGAGTTCGCCATCGACCCCACCGAAGCATTGCTGTCGGTGCGTGATTCGCGCGAACGCGCATCCGAAGCGCGCAGCGTGGGCAATCTGCTCACGCCGCGATCGGTGGCGGTGATCGGCGCTACCCCCGCGACCGGGCGGGTGGGCGGGGCGGTGCTGGCGAATCTGCTGTCGGGTCTGTTCCAGGGGCCGGTGTTCCCGGTGAACCCGAACCGCAAGTCGGTGCGCGGGGTACGGGCGTACGCGACGGTCAGGGAGATTCCCGACGAGGTCGATCTCGCCGTGGTCGCGGTGCCGCCCGCGGCGATCGGGTCGGTGCTCGACGACTGCATGGCCAAGGGGGTCAAAGGCCTCGTCGTGCTGACCGCTGGTTTCGGTGAGACCGGCGCCGGGGGGTCGGCGGCCGAACGCGAACTGGTGGCGGCCGCTCGTGGGCACGGCATGCGCGTGGTCGGGCCGAGCGCGCTCGGCATCGCGAATACCGATCCGGCGGTCGCCATGAACGCGACCCTCGCCCCGGTGTTGCCCGGTCGCGGACGCATCGGCTTCTTCTGCCAGTCCGGGCCCTTGGGCGCGGCCATCCTCGGGGAGGCGGCCGCCCGCAATCTCGGTTTGTCGACGTTCGTGTCGGCCGGTAACCGTGCCGACGTCTCCGGCAACGACCTGCTGCAGTACTGGGACAGCGACTCGGACACCGATGTGGTGCTGCTGTACCTGGAAAGCTTCGGTAATCCGCGCAAGTTCTCCCGGATCGCGCGCCGGGTGGCCCGGGCCAAGCCGATCGTCGCGGTGAGCAGCGGCCGCTCGGTCGCTCAGCCCGCGGGGGACATGGACCGGTCGATCGTGCGGGATCTGTTCGCCCAGGCCGGAATCGTCCAGGTCGACTCGATCTCCGAACTGTTCGACTGCGCCGCTCTGCTGGGCTATCAGCCGTTGCCGCGCGGCTCGCGGCTGGCGGTCGTCGGCAACAGCGCGGCGCTCAACTGGCTGGCCGTCGACGCGGCGCAGGGGGAGGGCCTCGAGGTCGGCGAGCCGGTCAACCTCGGTCCGCAGGCGACGCCGGGCGCGTATCTGGACGCTCTGGTCGCAGCGTTGCGCTCGGACGAGACGGACGCCTTGATCGTCGTTTTCGCACCTCCGGTGCCGCTGCCGACCGCCGGTTTCGCCGACGCGATCCGAGCGGCGGCGGCCGCGGTGCCCGAGGCGAAGAAGCCGATTCTCACCACGTTCGTCGCCGAGCAAGGGATTCCGAACCTGCTCGCGGTGCGTGGTCCCGGCGCCACGGCGGCGCACGGCTCGATCCCGTCGTATCCGGATCCGGAGCGCGCGGCTCGAGCGCTGGCCCGGGTGCGGCGATACGCCGCATGGCGAACCAGGCCGGTCTCGCCGGTGGTGCGGCCGGAGGGCATCGACACCGACCGCGCGCGTCGATTGGTGGCCGATTGGATGGCCGGTTCGGGCGGTCGGCGGCTCACCGATCTGGAAACGGTGGAACTGCTTGCTTGCTATGGCATCTCGGTCGTCGAGTTCCGCGAGGTGCGCAACGCCGAGGAGGCCGTCGCCGCCGCGGAAGAACTCGGCTACCCGGTAGCGGCCAAGGCGACCGGCGAATTGTGGCGGCGTAGACCGGATCTCACCGGCGTCCGGCTCGATCTGTGGCGTCCCGAAGCGGTGCGACAGGGATACGCGGACTTGGCGGAGTTGTGCGGTGATCCGGTACTGCACATCCAGAAGATGGCCACCAAGGGTGTCGGCTGCATCCTTCGCGTCCAGGACGACCCGTCGTTCGGCTCGGTGATCGAATTCGGCCTGTCCGGTCTGATCATCGAGTTGCTCGGCGACCGCGCCTATCGGGCACTGCCGTTGACCGCCGACGAGGCGACAGCCCTGATCGACGCGCCGCGAGCCGCACCGTTGCTGTCGGGTACGCCGGCGAGTCCCCGCGTGGACAAAGCGGCCCTCGCCGAACTGGCCCAGCGCATTTCGGCGCTGTTCGACGACCTGCCGGAGATGCGGGAACTGTCCTTCGATCCGGTGCTGGCCTCGCCGACATCGGCGGAGATCCTGTACGCACGCGCCCGGATCGGCCCGCAGCCCAGCCGTTTCGACACCGGTCCGCGCCGGTTGGGTTGAGCCTCGGCGGATCCGCCGGGCGAATTCGCTGCGCAGCACGCCCCGCCTATCGCGTGGCACGGCTGAGACATCGGCTCGCACACGTCACACGCGAAATGTCCGATAACGGACGATCGCTTCTGCCGCGATCTGGGGATGTCACGTTCGTCCGTCAGAAAGGCCTGCTCGCCATGAAGATTCGCAGTGTTGCCGTCTTGTCGCTGCTCGCGGCGGCGCTCACCGCGTGTTCCGTCACAATCGGCACCCCGAAGGTGAAGGAGGCCGACTTGGAGAAGTCGGTCAAGGACTCGCTCACCGAGAAGGTCGGGCAGGAACCCGACGCGATCGATTGCCCCGGTGATCTCACTGGCAAAGAAGGGACCACCATGCGTTGCACGCTCACCGCGGCCGGGGACACGCTCGGTGTGACGCTGACGGTGACCTCGGTGGAAGGCGACACCGTGAAATACGACATCGCGGTGGACCAGAGCTGAGCCGATGCGGCGCGGAGAAGGGGATACGACACCGCCGACCGGCCCGCGCGACGCCCGGAGGGGACGGGCACGCGCGCATACCGGTCGGCGCGGGAAGGTGACCCCGGCGGAAGGGCCACCGAGCCGAACGCCGGCGCTGTCTCGGGGCGGCCGGCGCCGGACGATCAGCTGGCGTAGGCGCGGAGCCGGTCGGCCCGCTCACCCTTGCGCAGCTTCGCCATGACTTCACGCTCGATCTGACGCACCCGCTCGCGGGAGAGACCGAAGAGCTTGCCGATCTGGTCCAGCGTGCGCGGCTGGCCGTCGTCCAAGCCGAACCGCAGCCGGATGACCTGCTGTTCGCGCTCGTCCAGGGTGGCGAGCACGCTGCGCACATCGTGGTGCAGCAGACCGGCGATGACCGCGGACTCGGCCGAGGTGGCCTCGGAGTCCTCGATGAAATCGCCCAGCGGGGCCTCTTCGTCGTTGCCGACCGGCATGTCCAGGCTCACCGGGTCGCGGCTGTGGTCGAGCAGATCGGAGATCTTGTCGACCGGGATGCCGGATTCGTTGGCCAGTTCCTCGTCGGTGGCCTCGCGGCCCAGCTGCTGATGCAGTTCGCGCTTGATCCTGGCCAGCTTGTTCACCTGCTCGACGAGGTGGACGGGCAGGCGGATGGTGCGGCTCTGGTCGGCCATGCCGCGAGTGATGGCCTGCCGGATCCACCAGGTGGCGTAGGTGGAGAACTTGAAGCCCTTGGCGTAGTCGAACTTCTCCATGGCGCGGATCAACCCGAGGTTGCCCTCTTGGATCAGGTCGAGCAGCGGCATGCCGCGGCCGGTGTACCGCTTGGCGAGCGAGACAACAAGGCGCAGGTTGGCTTCGAGCAGGTGCGACCGGGCGGCCTGACCGTCGCGCACGATCATCGCCAGATCACGCTTGCGGGACGCCGACAGTCGCTTGCCGGTTTCCAGCAGGTACTGCGCGTAGAGGCCCGCCTCGATGCGCTTGGCCAGCTCGACCTCGTCGGCAGCGGTGAGCAGCGCGGTGCGGCCGATTCCGTTCAGGTACACACGTACCAGGTCGGCGGCAGGGCTCTGAGCGTCGAGGTCCGAATCGCTGGTGCGCACACGAGTGGTGGCGGGGCTTGTCATGACTTGCCTCCTGTCGGTGGTGTCTCACTCCGATAAACGGACCCGACAGGGAGAAAGTTCCCCGTTACGGCTGGCATAAACCGCTCTGAGCAGCGGTTTTCGCCCTTCTCGTCTGAGAAGTTCCTGAGAAGCGCCGCAGCGCGGGGACGATCCCCGGCCAGGACCTGCACCGGCCGGCGCGCGGCTGCCGTTTCTCACACGGGCTTGATCAATCCGTGCCGTACCAGGCCGGTGACCACGGACAACGCGTCGGCGGCGAACTCGGTGCCCACCGCATCGGATCCATGGGCGAGCGCCAGCAGTTCGATCAGGTCGTACAACGGCAGGCCGTCGGCGTGCATTCCCGCCAGCAGTGAGATCGTCGCCTCATCCACTTCGTGCTGCCAGCGCGGACCGTCGCCGCGATGCAGTCGCGCGACCTCCGGCGCCCATCCCTCGGCGTCGTGCAGATACACCCGCTCCAGCGCCGTCGCCTCGTCCACGACGAAACGTGAAGACCAGGCGAGATTTTCGTCGCCGGCGACGGCCCGCAACCAGGCCGAGCGCTCGAAATACCGGAAGGCCTCCTCGCCGAGCGGATCATCGAAGCCGTGGGTGAGGTCCTCGGCGAGCAATTCGGTCGGCCCATCGATGGCGCGCAGGTAGACGAACCCGAACCCGATGCCCGCCACGTCGGCTGCCTCGAAAGCGTCCAGCCAGCGCTCCGCGCGGGCCTGCGTGGCGGGATCGCGCGGGTCCGCGCCCGCGTCGCGCAACCAGGTGCCCACGTACAGGGCTGGGTCGGCCACGTCACGTTGCACCACCCAGGCGTCCACCCCGTGCGCGGGCAACCAGGAGGAGACGCGCCCGCGCCAGTCCTCGTCGTCGACATGGACCCACGCGGCGAGCATCGCGGCGGTACCGCCGGGCGCCAGCAAGTCGGCGGCCTGCGAGATGACCAACTCGCTCGCGCCGTCCAGTGCGAGGCCGGAATCGCGATAGGTGTGCTCGACACGCCCCGGGCCCACCACGAACGGAGGATTGGCCACGACCTGGTCGAACCGCCTGCCCCGCACCGGGTCGAACCAGGAGCCTTCCACCAGTTCGATGTCCAGCTCGTTGAGCGCGGCGGTGGCCTCGGCCAGCCACAATGCGCGGGGATTGACATCGGTTGCGGTCACGCGCCGCGCGTAGGAGGCGGCGTGCACCGCCTGCACGCCGCACCCGGTGCCGAGGTCGAGCACCGTGCCGACCGGCCGGGTGGGTGTGGCGCGCAGCAGCGAGAGGGAGGCGTGGCCGACGCCGAGGACGTGATCCTCGGTCAGTGTGCGCCTGCGCATCGAGTCGTCGAGGTCGGAAAGCACCCACCGAGTGCCCGCGCCCGTGTCGAGCGGCCGCAGGTCGAGCGCCGCACGCACCTCGTCGCCCTCGCGCTCCAGCAGGCCCGCCGCGACCGCGCGATCCATCTCGACCGGCGCCAGCGCCGCGGCCACCTCCCGCTCGGGCAGCGCGTCGCCCAGCAGCAACAGACGGATGAGGGTGCCCAGCTCGCCTGCCGCGCGGGCCGCGCGGCGCACCGGTACCGGCTCCGACCGGCCCAGCGCAGCGTGCGCGTCGCCGAGCACTTCGAGCAGGGTGTCGGCGTCGTAGCCCACCCGGGTGAGCGCGGTCCGCAGATCCGGGCACAGCGCGGCGAGCAGCGATCCGGTGGTCGTCGATCGGTTCGGAGGCACACCGGTACTCTGCCACCGCGACCACCGGGCGCGGATCAGGTGCCCGCTGTGTTCCGCGGCACCGCGCTGCCACCTCGGGCCGCCGCCGGAGTCGGTCAGACCCCGCTGGGGTCGCGTCCGGTGACGCAGTACAAGGCGTCGCCGGGATCGCTCAGGACTATCCAGTGTTCGTGACGTTCCACCACGGTCGCACCGAGTGACTCGTGCCACGCGGCGGTGGCGTCGATGTCGGTGGCCGCCAGATCGACGTGCGCGCTGGTGGGGCGGTTCTCGCCGAGGCGCTGCAACAGCAGCTGCGCGGGCAGCTGCCGTTCCTCGGAGCGCAACCGGGCGAACTCCGGCCGTCTGCCCGGTTGATGGGTCCAGCCGGTCAGCAGCGTCCAGAAGCGGGTCTCGACCTCGTGATCGTCGGGGCCGATGTCGAGGCACACCTGGTCCAGGCGCGACAGCGCGCCGTCCGGAGCCCGGACGGCGGGCGCGGGCGTGCTGGTGGCGCGGCCGCTGGGAGTCAGGCAGAACGTCTGGCCGCCCGGGGATCGCAGGACGGCGTAGCCGGGATGGTTGGCGACCAGCTCGGCCCCGAGGCCGAGCGCGGTGCGCACGGCGGAGGGGATGTCGTCGACGTCCAGGTCGAGGTGGACGCCGCCGAGGCCGGTCACCGCTTGCATCTTGACGCTCGCCGCGGCGAACAGCGCCGGGTCCGGCAACAGGGTGAGGAACTCGTCGTTCGCGCCGCGCCGAGGGGAGAGCTCGGTGCCGGTGACCGTGGACCAGAACTTCGCGCAGTCGTCGAAACGCTGCGCCGGGCGGTCCAGGAAGACCCAGATCCACCGAATCATGTGCACTCCTGTCTTGTCGCCCGCAACAAACCGTGGCCGGTGATCGTGGTGCGCGAGGCCTCATGCGACCCTAGGGACGCGTGCCCGCCTTGTCGAGAAAATACCGGCGCCGCCATATTTGGCAGGAATTCAATGTTATGTGGCATTTCAGCCACTCGTTGCGTGAGCATGGTTCGGGCAGGCTCATCGGGTGACCGAACTGCAGACGCCGACTCCCGTTTCCCTGGCTACCGCGCCGCGCCGGCGCTTGCACCCGGCTTGGCCGGTCGCAGGCGTGGGCTTCATCGCCCTGCTGGGCGCGGCCGCGTTCCGTTCCGTGCCCAGCGTGCTGATGGACCCGTTGCACGAGGAGTTCGGCTGGTCGCACGGCACCATCGGGACGGCCGTTTCGCTGAATCTGCTGCTATACGGCCTGATCTCGCCGTTCGCCGCCGCGCTGATGGATCGCTTCGGCATCCGCAGGGTGGTCGCCTGCGCGCTGCTGCTGGTCGCCGCGGGCAGCGGGTTGACGGTCTTCATGTCCCGGCCGTGGCACCTCGTGCTGACCTGGGGCCTGCTGGTCGGTGTCGGCGTCGGGTCGATGTCCATGCCGTTCGTCGCCACGATCACCGGCCGGTGGTTCGTGCGGCAGCGCGGTCTGGTCACCGGCGTGCTCACCGCCGCGGGCGCGACCGGACAGTTGGTCTTCCTGCCGTTGGTGTCGGCGCTGGCGCACGCCCACGGCTGGCGGCTGCCGTCGCTGATCGTCGCGGGCGCGGCGCTGGCCGTGGCGCCGTTGGTGGTGCTGTTCATCCGGGACTATCCGAGCGATCTCGGCGTGCGAGCCTACGGCGCCGAGCCGGACAGCACGGCGGGCCTGCGCGTACCCGCCGCGGGCGGCGCGTCGCGCGCGCTCACGGTGCTCGGGACGATCGCGCGGCGTCCCGGGTTCTGGCTGCTCGCAGGCGGTTTCGCGGTGTGCGGCGCGTCCACCAACGGGCTGGTCGGCACCCATTTCGTCAGTGCCGCGCACGATCACGGCATGCCGCCGACCGCCGCGGCGAGCCTGCTGGCCGTCGTCGGCGTCTTCGACGTGGCGGGCACCATCGCCTCGGGCTGGCTGACCGACCGGATCGATCCGCGCTACCTGCTGATCGGCTACTACACGCTGCGCGGTCTGTCGTTGCTGATCCTGCCCGCGCTGCTGGGTCCGGACACGCAGCCGAGCCTGTGGGTGTTCATCGTCTTCTACGGCCTGGACTGGGTGGCCACGGTGCCGCCGACCGTCGTGCTGTGCCGCCAACTGTTCGGCGCCGACGGCCCCGTCGCGTTCGGCTGGGTGTTCGCCTCGCACCAGATCGGCTCGGCGGTGGCGGCCACCGGCGCGGGCGTGATCCGTGACCTGCAAGGCAGCTACGACCTCGCCTGGTACCTGGCGGGCGCTCTGTGCGGCGCCGCCGCCGTGATGTCGGCCGTCGTCCGCAGGCCTCCGGCAGCGGCGCGGTGAGCCGGTCTTCCCAGCGGACTCAGCCGTCGATGGCGTTGTGCGGACGCGACTCGATGGCCGTGCGCGGACGGTCCCACCTGCTGGGCTCGTCTTTGCGGCGTGGCGGGCGATCGTTGGCGATCAGCACCGCGATCCAGGGCAGCGGAATCGACGCGACGATGATCAGGATGGACAGCAGCGGGTTGCCGAACGCGCTGTAGGCGATCGCGGCGAGGACCAGGCACGGGATGCGGAACGCCATGATGATCGTGTACCTGCGCACCCGGGCCCGGTGCTGATCGTCCAGCGAGGGCGCCGCCTCGGTGATCAACGCGGGGTGCTTGTCGTCGGTGCCTGGGAAGTATCCGGAGGAACGGCGGGGCTGCGTCGGCATCGTCACGTCGGGGTGCTCTTCGCGGTCGCGGCCGTCGGCGGATGGGGAATCGCCGTTCTGCTGCATACCCCGAGTCTTCCACTCGTGGTCCTTCCGCGCACATACGGAGGTGGGGTCGGGTCTGCTCGGCGGTGGCCGGTGATGCGATACCGAGGTGAGACCGTGGTCAGCGGGGTTGTCGCGCGATGCGGCATCATGGAGTGCGTGAGCACCGACACCATGGTTCGCCCGGATACGACGACCGACGAGACGACGGGCGACGACACCCCGAAGTTCTTCCACTACGTGAAGAAGGACAAGATCGCCGAGAGCGCCGTGCTGGGCACCCACGTGGTCGCGCTGTGCGGAGAGGTCTTCCCGGTGACCCGCTCGCCCAAGCCGGGCTCTCCGGTGTGCCCGGAGTGCAAGAAGGTCTACGACGGCCTACGCAAGGGCGACTGAGGCGACGATCTACTCGCCGGACGAGGACCGCGCCGCGCGCAGATCGAGCACGGCGCGCAGGTCGTCGGAGCCCGCGTCGTCCGGACCCGCCGCGGCCTCGTCGGGATCCGTCGTGTCCGCGTCGGTTCCGCTCTCGCCGCGCACCTGATTGGCGATCCACTCCTTGACCTGCTCCATGCGCGTCGCGCGGGCGGGCCAGAACTCCTGCACCGCCGCGTTGAACTCCGCGCCCAGGATCACCGCGAAGCCCAGGAAGAACGTGAACAGCAGGAACGCGATCGGCGTCGCCAGCGCGCCGTAGGTGACGCCGGTGCGGCTGACCCACGACAGGTAGCGGCGCAGCACTTCGCTGGCCGCCATGAAGAACACGCCAGCCACCAGCGCCCCGCCGAAGAGCCGGTGCCAGGGCAACGAGGTGTGCAGTGCCAGCTTGTAGAGGGTGGTGAGCCCGACGATCAGCAGCAGGCCGACGCCCGGGTAATAGAAGAAGTCCAGCAGTTGCAGTCCGGTGGCCCGCCACGCGGTGGGCAGCACCCGCCCGATCAGCGTCGGCCCCAGCGCCACCAGCGGCAGGATGAACACCGACGCCGCCAGGAACAGCAGGTACAGCAACAGCGCGAAGATGCGCTGCCACACCGGGTGCCGCGCGTCCTGCTGGTCGTGGGCCTCCACGATCGAGTCGACGAAGGTCGCCATCGCCGACGATCCGGCCCACAGCGACAGCACGAAGCCCACCGACACCACCGCTCCGCGCCCGCGCCCGAGGACGTCCTGCACCGTGGGCTCGATGAGATCGGCCACCACGTTGGCGCTGAACAGCTCCCGGCTGAACGCGATGATCTTGGACTCGACGATCTGCACCGTGTCCGGGCCGAACCATCCGCCGACGTAACCGAGGCTGCCGAGCAGGCCGAGCAACAGCGGCGCCAGCGAGAGCGTCTGCCAGAACGCGGCCGCGGCCGATTTGGCGAAGATGGAATCCGTCCACGCCTTCGCCGCCACCCGCAGGATCAGCGCGGCGGCCCGTCTGCTCAACACCGCTGTGCGCGCGCTCGCGCGGTCGGCCCAAGTGGGAGGGCGCACAGCGGCGGCGCGGGTCGACGGTGTGTCGGTCCGCGGCGGATCCCCCGGAATGGCGTGCTGCTCGGTCATCGTGCTTACAGCATCGCGCACTTCGGCGATCCGCATCGGAGTGTGCGCGCGACGTGTCGGTGGGCATCGGGTGAACTCCCAGCGTCCTGGCTGGTGGCCGTGTGATGCCCGTCGCGCCCGCCGCGTCGGTTTGGCGACACGCCGTGCCGGGCCGCTAGGGTCGTCTGCGTGACTGGGTCGGGTGGCGCCGCTGTGGCGGGTGAGGCAGAGACGCCGGGCGATTCGAAAGTGATCGGCCCCGCCGTCAGCGGCGGTTCCCTCCGCGCCTGGCAGCGACGTGCGCTGACGAAGTACCTGGCCACCAAACCACGGGACTTCCTCGCCGTGGCCACCCCGGGCGCGGGCAAGACCACCTTCGCGCTACGCGTGGCCGCCGAACTGCTGGCCGACCGCACTGTGGACCAGATCACCGTGGTGGCGCCCACCGAACATCTGAAGCACCAGTGGGCACAGTCGGCGGCGCGCTCCGGGATCGCGCTGGACTCGCGGTTCTCCAACTCCACCGGTGGCACCTCGGGTGACTATCACGGTGTCGTGGTCACGTACGCGCAGGTCGCCGCGCATCCCTCGCGCCACCGCGTGCGCACCGAGAATCGCAGGACGCTGGTCGTTCTCGACGAGATCCATCACGCGGGAGACGCCAAGAGCTGGGGTGACGCGACCGCTGAGGCGTTCGGCGACGCGACTCGCCGCCTCGCCCTGACCGGTACCCCGTTCCGCAGCGACGACAGCCAGATCCCTTTCGTCGTCTACGAACCCGACGAGTCCGGTTTCCCGAAGTCCCGCGCCGACCACACCTACGGCTACGCCGAGGCGCTCGCCGACGGCGTGGTGCGGCCGGTGGTCTTCCTGGCCTACTCCGGCGAAGCGCACTGGCGCGACAGCGCGGGCGAGGAGTATTCCGCCCGCCTCGGCGAGCCGCTGAACGCCGAGCAGACCGCCCGTGCCTGGCGGACCGCGCTCGACCCGGCCGGCGACTGGATCTCCGCCGTGCTGCGCGCCGCCGACATCCGGCTGCGCCAGAAGCGCGCCTCCGGCATGCCCGACGCGGGCGGTCTGGTGATCGCCACCGACCAGGACCGTGCCCGCGACTACGCCGAACTGCTGGAACACATCTCGGGTGAGAAGCCGGCGCTGGTGCTGTCCGACGACCCGGCCTCCTCCAACCGCATCGCCGAATTCAGCAACAGCACCCAGCCCTGGATGGTCGCGGTCCGCATGGTGTCCGAGGGCGTCGACGTGCCGCGCCTCGCCGTCGGGGTGTACGCGACCAGCGCCTCCACCCCGTTGTATTTCGCGCAGGCGATCGGGCGTTTCGTGCGTGCCCGGAAGTCCGGCGAGACCGCGACGGTGTTCCTGCCCTCGGTGCCGGTGCTGCTGGATCTGGCCGCGCAACTGGAGTTGCAGCGCGACCACGTCATCGGCAAGCCGCACCGGGAGAAGAACGGCCTGGACGACGACTTGCTGATCGAGGCGAACAAGCAGCAGGACGAACCGGGCGAGCAGGAGAAGTCCTTCGTCGCGCTGGCCGCCGACGCCGAGCTCGACCAGGTGATCTACGACGGATCCTCCTTCGGTACCGCGACCTTCGCCGGAAGCGACGAGGAAGCCGACTACCTCGGGATTCCGGGCCTGCTCGACGCCGAGCAGATGCGCGCGCTGTTGCGTGAGCGGCAGGCCAGACAGGTCGCGGATCGGAGCCTGTCCGCGCCCGTCCCCGATCCCGGTCCACAGGTGGCGGGCGCCGCGGAGCGGGTCGCCACCGCCGATCGGCTCGGCGAGCTGCGGCGCGAACTCAACAGCCTGGTGGCGATGCATCACCATCGCACCGGGAAGCCGCACGGCGTGATCCACGGCGAGCTGCGCCGGGAGTGCGGCGGGCCGCCGACCGCGCTGGCCACCGCCGAACAACTCGGTGAGCGCATCGCGGCGCTGCGCCGGAAGTAGCCCGCGTCAGTCGGCCGGGGCGGGCCAGGCGGCCATGGCGCAGTCGATGGACGCGGTGAGTTCCGGCAGCGCCGCGCCGTCCCGTGCATGGATGGACAACCCGTAGAGGACCGTCGTGTAGAAAGCGGCGAGCGCCGCGCTGTCGGTACCGGGCGGCAGATCGCCCTCGGTGACGCCGCGCTCGAGTCGTCGCCGGATGTCTTCGGTCGTCGCGCGGCGCTTGTCGATCAGGAAATCGCGGATGCCGGTGTTTCTCGTGGTGTAGGTGGAGCCCGCGAGCACGACCATGCACCCGTGCGGCTTGTTCTCCTCGGTGTAGGCCACCGCGTTGTCCCGCAGCATCGCCTCGATGGCCGCCCGCGCGGTGGGTTCCTCGCGCAGCGCACGGGCGGTGTAGCCGCCGTCGGTGTGCCCGTAGAGGTCGACGGCCGCGCGGAACAGCGCCTCCTTGCCGCCGAACGCGGCGTACAGGCTGGGTGAGTTGATCCCCATCGCGGCGGTGAGGTCGTTCATCGACGCGCCCTCGTAGCCGTGTTCCCAGAACACCTCCATGGCGCGGCGCAAGGCCTCGGCGCGATCGAAGGCGCGTGGTCGTCCCCGTTCTGCCATGCCGAACCTTTCTGTGTCGATCGTTAAATATACCCCTTGACACCGCGGCGGCGGATGCGCTTGGCTATTTATGTATTGATCGACACAAAATAGGAGGAGTACCGATGCCGGACCTGACGGGCAAGGTCGCACTGGTCACCGGGGGTAGCCGCGGGATAGGGGCGGCGATCGTGCGCCGCCTCGCCGCGGCGGGCGCGGACGTGGCGCTGACCTACCAGCACGCCGAGGGGCAGGCGAAGACGGTGGTCGGCGAAGTCGAGGCGCTCGGGCGGCGAGCCGTCGCCATCCAGGCCGACAGCGCCGACGCCACCGCCGTGCGCACGGCGGTGGACCGCGCGGCGTCCGAACTCGGCGGGCTGGACATCCTGGTCAACAACGCGGGGATCTTCCCGGCGAAGCCGTTCGAGGAGTTCACCGTCGCGGAGATCGACAACGCGCTCGGTGTGCACGCGCGCGCCGCGTTCGTCGGCGCGCAGGCCGCGGTCCCGCACATGACCGACGGCGGGCGGATCATCAGCATCGGGACCAACCTGACCGATCACGCGCCGTTCGACGGGGTGACGCTCTACAACCTCAGCAAGTCCGCCCTCAACGGCTTCACCAAGGCGCTGGCGCGCGAACTGGGCCCGCGCGCGATCACGGTGAACCTCGTCCAGCCCGGCTCCACCGACACCGACATGAATCCGGGCGACGGAGCGCATGCGGGCAGGCAGCGCGACCTGACCGCGCTCGGGCGCTTCGGCGCCGCCGACGATGTGGCGGCGACGGTGGCCTTCCTGGCCGGGCCGTCCGGTCGCAGCGTGACCGGTGCGTTCCTCACCGTGGACAGCGGTACCAACGCCTGATCGACCCGGCGAAATGCCGCCGCTGCGGGACCACGACCGCCCGCTGGAACGCCGCGACGTACGTGCTCGGCGTCGCAGGACCGATCGGCTCGCGACCCGCGCGAGCGGCATGCCCGTGGCAGAGCAGCGGCAATGATGCGGCCGGGATCCGCGTACGCCACCCGTCAACGAAGCGAACTATCGAGATCGCCTCCGGCGCAGTAATTCCCCGCTTCCGGGGCCAGACGGCGGGGGTGCGATCGGTGGCCGGGATACTCCGAGATGGTTCGGCAGTTCAGCGCGGCGTCGTGGTGAAGAATCGCCGAGAGTCCAGTGCACTGATCGGCGTCCACCGCGTCGCCGGTGCGGACTCGTCCGAGTCCCGCGGCGCGGCGGCGAAATAACCAAGGATCGCCAAGCCCAGTCGCGGATCCTCGTCGACTCGCCGCGCCATCTCGTAGAAGACGGCCAGAAGGTGCACGCATCGTGTCTTGCGCGCGGTGCACGAGCAGTCGGTACCCGCGAGGACGGGTGCGAGGGAAATCCCGGCCGCGCTGACGGCGCGGTGCACATCGTCGGTCGGTACGGGCGGGTCCGGCACGAATCCGGCGATCGCGGTAACGGCGGTCCGGGACATGGGGGCCACCTCCACCTGCGTCACCGACGCCTGACCGCCCCGGTGGATGGTGGCCCGCACGACCTGTCCTTCGACGGTGGCCCGCACGCCGTTGTTGCGCGCGATGCTGCGCGCGCGGGGCAGCAGTGGGTCCGGCCGGGTCTGGCGCAGCGGCTCGGCCAGCCGGACCCAGTCCATGCCCCATGCGGTGTAGCCGAACTCGTTGTCCGCCATCAGTTCTCCCTCTTGCGGCGCAGTATCTCGATCAGCTGGGCGTCGTCCAGTGCGGCCAGCGCCGCGATACCCGCAGCGTCGCCGAGGTCGCGCAGCGCCGCCTTGCGGTCGTGCATGCCCGCGATGTGCTCCTCCACGGTGGTGGTGGAGGTGAGCGTGGTGACGGTGACCGTACGGGTCTGGCCGATCCGGTGCACCCGGTCGGAGGCCTGCGCCTCCACCGCCGGGTTCCACCAGCGATCGAAGTGGACGACGTCGGCGGCGCGGGTCAGCGTGAGCCCGGTGCCCGCCGCGCGCAGGCTGAGCACCAGCACCGGTGGCCCGTCCTCGGCCTGGAACCGGGTGACGATCTCGGCGCGCTCGGCCTGTGAGAGGCCGCCGTGGAAGAACGGCGCATCCACGCCGAACTGCTCGGCGAGATGCCGTACCAGCAGGTCACCGGTCTGCCGGTACTGCGTGAAAATCAGCGTCGGACTGCCGGTTTCGAGATTGGCGGCGACGATGTCGGTGCACAGGTCGAGCTTCCCGGACCGGCCGGCGAGCTCGTCGAGTTCGCCGGTGATCAGGCCGGGATGGTTGCACACCTGCTTCAGGGCGGTCAGCGCCGCGAGCACGCGGCCGTGGCGCTCGATGCCCGCGCCGAATCCGTCGTCCACGGCCTTGTCGAGCAGTTGGTCGTACAGCTGTTCCTGTTCGGCGGTGAGGTCGCAGAGCAGGTCGCTGTGGATCTTCGCGGGCAGGGCGGCGGCGACCTGACGCTTCGTGCGGGCCAGCACCACCGGTTCGATGGTGTCGCGCAACCGTGCCGCGGCGGCGGCCGAACCCTCGTGGATGGGCCGCACGAAGCGCCGCCGGAACTGCGTCCGGTGCCCGAACAATCGGGGTGCCACCAGGTGCAGCAGGGCCCACAACTCATCGAGATGGTTCTCCACCGGCGTGCCGGTCAGTGCGACCGTGGCGGCCGCGTCGATCGCGCGCGCCGCCTTCGCGACCTGGGTGCGGGGATTCTTCAGCGCCTGCGCCTCGTCGAAGACGGCCGTCGCCCACCTCCGCTGCGCCAGCAGCTGCCCATGTAACCGCAGCGTCGGGTAACCGGCGACCACGATCGTCGCGGCGTCGGGATCGACGGCGCCGCCTCGCCACACGACCACGCGCAGCCCGGGCGCGAACCGGCCGATCTCGTGCGCCCAGTTGCCGACCAGCGAGGTCGGGCACACCACCAACTGCGGACCGGCCTCGGCCCGGTCGAGCAGGAAGCCGATGGTCTGCACGGTCTTGCCCAGCCCCATCTCGTCGGCGAGCACCGCGCCGCCGTGCGCGGCCACCGTTTCGCGCAGCCAGCCGACCCCGCGGGCCTGGTAGGGGCGCAGCCGGGCTTTCAGGGTGGCCCGCAGATCCGCCGTGACCGCCTCGGTGTCGCGCAGGACGGCCAATGCTCGTCGCGCGGAGACGATTGCCGTGCGGGACTCGTCCGGCACGGCGTGCGCGGCGATGGGCAGGGCATCGGCGTCCGGGCCGGGCGGCTCACCGGCGGGGTCGGCGAGCGCGGAACGCACCACCTGTTGCCAGACCAGGACCGACTCACCCGGGTGGTCCAGGCTCGAGTCCGCGAACGTCTCGGGATCCACCAAGGCGGCATCGACGTCGATGACCTCGAGGGCTCCGTCCACGCCGATCGGGACGGCCAGCGCGAGGGTCTCGCGGTCACCTGGACCGGTCGGGGCCGGACCGGTGGCGTGTCCGAGCCAGGTCCAGAGCGCGAACATGTGCCGATCCGGTAGATAAGTGGCGTGTGTGCTGGGCAGAGCGCACCCCTTGAATCAACGTATGGTGTACGGAGTAACCTGACAACGGACACCGTACCGGATCGGTTCCGAGGAGCCAGTGAGCGAAGACGTCACATCCGACGAGGCCAGGCGGCTGATGAGCTTGCTGTGGCGGCACGAACTACCGTCGCGTCCGGCGGGGCGCGGTCCGAAGCAGGCGGTCAGCGTGGACGCGGTGGTCGCCGCGGCGGTCGCGCTCGCCGACCGGCAGGGCTATGACAAGGTCTCCATCCGCACGGTCGCCGCCGAACTGGGGCTGCGGCCGATGAGCCTCTACACGTACGTACCGAGCAAAGACGCACTGACGGTGCTCATGGTCGACGCGGTGGCCGAGGAAGACGCGCCGGTTCCCGCCGATCTGCCGCCGCGTGAGCGCCTCGCCGCGGTGGCCCGCCAGGTGCGCGCGGAACTCCTCGCGCACCCCTGGCTGCTCGAGGTGTCGCCGTGGCGGCTCGTGCTCGGGCCGGGACGGATGCGTCGCTACGAGCGCCAGCTCGCCGCGATCGACGGGCTCGGCCTGCCGGACGTGGCGATGGACCGGGCGATCGCCGTGCTGTCGGAGTTCGCCACCGGAAACGCGCGCATGGCGGTGGCCGCAGCCCGCGAGACCGCGCGAATGAGCGACGCGCAGTGGTGGGAAGTGCACGGTCCGCTGCTGAGCGAGGTCATGCCGCCGAGCCGGTTCCCGCTCGCCGCACGTGTCGGGGCGGCGGTGGGTGAGCTGTACCAGGCGCCGGCCGACCCGGACGGCGCGTTCGAATACGGCCTGGCCAGGCTGCTGGACGGCATCCTCGGCGCGGACTGAGCGCCGCCGGACACACCGACAGCGGGCGACCTGTGGGTCGCCCGCTGCCGGTGGAAACGGTGTTCTGTTGTTCGATGCTGTTGTGTCAGGACGCGAGGAGCAGGTCAGAGCGCGGGAGCGGACTCCGTGTCGATCACGGCGTCCAGCTCACGCAGCCGATCCATGTGTTCGTTCGCGTGGTGCTGGCAGAAGAGCAACTCTCCACCTGCGGGCAGTACGGCGCGCACACGGGCCGCCGCCCCGCAGCGGTCGCAACGATCGACCGCGGTCAGTGGGGTGCTTGTCAGGGTTCCTGGCATGACTCCTCCGTCCTGGCTCCCGGTCCCGACGACCGTTCACCTGGTGTGGGGCCCGTGGTCACTCACCACGAGCTCGCTACCGCTACTTCCCAGCAGGGGTATGACTACTCTGTCAGACGTTCGGGACGGGGGACTTTGTTCCCGCGGATGAAGCAGTGTGTTTTCGATAACACGACCAGGGATTTCGCTACGGGCGAACGCCGCTGGTCCTGTCGTAGATGTGCACTGCGTCACACTCTCGATCGGCCGATCCAGTTGTCTACCGGGAGATTACCCGTGACCTATGACACTCACACGCTTGTTCACCTATGCACTTTGGATGAATGGTTATCCGCGCGGCAAACGGGGGAGTACCGAGCGCCCTCCCTCGCCGAGGCAGGGTTCATCCATCTCTCGTCGCCGCAACAGGTGCACCTGCCCGCGAATCGCTTGTTCGCGGGGCGGCGTGATCTGGTGTTGCTGCGGATCGACTCCCGCCGCGTCGGGTCGCCGATCAAGTGGGAGCCGGGCGTCCCGACCGATCCGGAGTCGATACTCTTCCCGCACCTGTACGGCCCCCTGCCGGTGGGCGCGGTCACGGGGGTCGTAGAGTACCTGCCCGCGGCGGACGGGACATTCGCCCCGCTCCCGGCGTGACTACCGGTCGCGGATCTCACGCGCCACGATGGCGGCCTGAACCCGCGACCGCACACCGAGTTTCGTCAGCACCCGGGACACATGTGTTTTGACGGTCGTCTCGCCGATGAACAGCCGACCCGCGATCTGCGCGTTGGACAGGCCGTCGCCGAGGCAATCGAGCACTTCGCGTTCCCGCTCGGTGAGCTCGCCGAATCCGGCGGGAGCCGGTTGCGCGGCAATCTGATTCGACGCGGCGAACGCAGAGATCACCGCTCGCGTCACCTCCGGAGCCAGCACGCCGTCCCCGGCCGCGACCGCGCGCACCGCCTCGACCAGCGCCCGGCCCGACGTGGATTTCAGCACGAACCCGGAGGCGCCCGCGCGCAGCGTGCGAAAGACGTACTCGTCCAGGTCGAACGTGGTGAGGATCAGCACCTTCGCCAAATCGTCCGCGGTGATCCGCTCGGTCGCGGTGATCCCGTCCACCCCCGGCATGCGCACGTCCATCAGCACCACCTGCGGCCGCAGCGCTTTGGCCTGTGCCACCGCGACATCGCCGTCGGCGGCCTCGCCGACCACCTCGATATCGTCCTCGACGTCCAGGATCATCCGCAGGCCGGCGCGGATCGCGGCGTGGTCGTCGGCGATCACCACCCGAATCGTCATGCGGCGCCCACGCAGCCGAGCGGCAGGGTGGCCAGAACTTCCCAGTGGCCGGAATCCGTTCCGGCGCGCAAGCTTCCGCCGAGTGCCGCGGCCCGTTCGCGCATGTTCACCAGACCGCGACGCCCCGCTCGGTCCACGGCCCGGTGGGGCCGCGCGGGCGTTGTCCTGTTGCGGACGGATATGGTCAGTCTCTCCCGCTCTGCGCGCACGTCGATGGAGACCTCCTGTCCCGGGGCGTGTTTCATGGCGTTGGTCAAAGCCTCCTGGACGATGCGATAAGCGGCCTGGTCGACAGCGCTGGGCAGCGCGGCGCCGTCCAGTGATTCGCGCACCCGTACCGAGATCCCCGCCGCGCGTGCGGCGTCCACCAGGATCGGCAACTGCGCGAGGGTGCGCGGCGCGGCTACTTCCGCCGCGCCGTCGTCGCTGTGCAGCAATCCGATCATGGTGCGCATCTCCTCCAGTGCGCTGACGCTGTTGGCGCGGATGGAGCGCATGATGCCGGCCACCTCCGGGTCGGCGTCGCGGCGGGCCAGCACGCCGAGCGCCGCCTCCGAGTGCAGTGCGATGGCCGACAGGTGCCCGGCGATCACGTCGTGCAGATCGCGCGCCATCGTGGTGCGCTCGTCGGCGATGGCCGCGCGCCGGTCGAGTTCGGCGACCAAGGTGAGCGCCTCGGCGCGGGTGCGCTCGGCGTGCGCGACCTCCTTGTGCGTGCGCACCGAGTTCGCCCACCAGATCGGCGTCGCGACGAAACTGAACACCGCCACCAGCGCCAGCGCGACCGCGCGCAGGTCGCCGGTCAAGGCGAGGGTCAGCACCACCACGACGACTGAGAGCGTCGACCAGGACAGCGCCGTGATCCGCGACGCCCGGCGCCCGGCGTACAGCACGGCCGCGTAGATCAAGTCGGCGTAGACGATCCACACCGGCACCGTGGCGCCCAGCCAGATGTCCACGGCCAGCGGCAAGAGCCCGGCAAGCATGGCCGCGACCGGCATCCGGCGCCGGCAGAAGGTCGCCAGGCACAGTAGGGCCAGCACACCGCACCGCACCCACAACGACGCCTGCTCGCCCCGCTCGGTCATGGTGGACAAGCCTGCGAGGTACAGCGCCGCGCCGCCGGCGAACGCGATCACGGCGCCCAGCGCATCCCGTGTCCGCTCCGGCACATCCGCCCACCGCCACACGCCTCCATCACAGCACAGCGACCGCGACGCGCCATCGGCCGAAGTGATGACCGATCCGTTCGCGGACGCGGTGATCCGGCTAATCTGGAGGGCGTGAACGTCGACGTCACCGCACTACCCGGGATCGGTGTCCGGAAGGACTTCGAAGTGCGATCCGGTCGCCGAATCGGCGTGGTCGCCCACCGCGATGGTGATATCGACCTGATCGTCTCCAAACTCGACGATCCCGACGCCTGTGCCGCGCAGATCCCGCTGACCACCGATGAGGCCGCGGTCCTGGCCAACTTGCTCGGTGCGCCGCAGCTGGTCGCCAAGCTCAACGACGACCACCGCGACCTGCCCGGGATCACCACGCGCCAGCTCCCGATCGGGGACGATTCCCCCTACGACGGCCGCACCCTCGGTGAGACCGAGATGCGTACCCGCACGAAGGCCTCCATCGTGGCGGTCATGCGGGCCGGGCAGTTGCATCCCTCGCCCGGACCCGATTTCACCTTCACCGCGAGCGACCTGCTCGTGGTCGTCGGCACTCCGGAGGGCTTGGATGCCGCCGCGAAGATATTGACGCACGGCTGAGCCGTGACGGACACCGCGCTCGCCCTGATCGAGCTCGGAGCGGTTCTCTTCGTTCTCGGCATGCTGGGGCGTGTCGCAGGCCGTGTCGGTATGTCGCCCATTCCGCTGTACCTGCTCGGCGGTGTCGCCTTCGGCCAAGGTGGTCTCATCGAACTCCGGGCCGCCCACGACTTCGGCCATATCGCGGGCGAGATCGGGGTGGTGCTGCTGCTCTTGCTGCTCGGCTTGGAGTACACGGCGGCGGAGCTGGTGACCGGCCTGCGTCGTTCCTGGGCGGCCGGTGTGGTGGACATCGTGGTCAACGCGTCACCGGGGGCCGTGGTCGCGCTGATGCTGGGCTGGGGTGTCGACGGCGCGATCACGATGGCAGGCGTCACCTACATCTCCTCCTCGGGCATCGTGGCGAAGGTCCTCGACGACCTCGGACGCCTGGGCAACCGGGAGACGCCGGTGATCCTGTCCATCCTGGTATTCGAGGACCTGGCGATGGCGGTCTACCTGCCGATCCTCACCACGGTGCTGGCGGGGCTCAGCTGGCTCAGCGGGCTGCGCGCCCTGGCGGTAGCGCTGATCACCATCACGCTGGTGCTCGTGGTGGCGCTGCGTTACGGGCGGTATGTCTCGGCGGTCGTGGACAGCGCCGACCGTGAGGTCTTCCTGCTCACACTGCTCGGCGCGGCGTTGCTGGTCGCGGGCGTCTCCTCGGCGCTGAGCGTGTCGGCGGCGGTCGGAGCGTTCCTGCTCGGCATCGCGATCTCCGGCTCGACCGCGCACGCGGCGGCGAAGATGCTCGAACCGCTGCGCGACCTGTTCGCGGCCATCTTCTTCGTGGCCTTCGGGTTGAATACCGACCTGCGAGCGATCCCGCCGGTGCTGGGCTGGGCGATCGCGCTGGCGGCGGTCACGGTCGTTACGAAGGTGGCGACCGGGTGGTGGGCCGCCGCACGCGAGGGCATCCGGAGGATGGGCCGGGCCAGAGCGGGCGCGGCGCTCGTCGCGCGGGGCGAGTTCTCCATCGTCATCGCGGGATTGGCCGTGAGCGCGGGCGCGATGGACGGTCAGCTCACGGCGCTCGCCTCGACCTACGTCCTGCTGATGGCGGTGCTGGGCCCGATCGCGGCGCGAGTGGTCGAGCCGATGGTCGGTTTGCTGCCCGACCGCGGCCGCCGCGAGCCCCAGGTCTACTGATCAGTCCTGGGCCGTGCGGGCTCTGCGGCCCGCGGTCCGTTCCAGCCGATGCCAGAACAGGCTCGCGATCGCCCCGACCGCCAGCCCGATCACGGCGGCGCAGAGATGGCCGTAGTCGGTGAATGTCGGCTCGATCCACAGCGCCACGCCGAGCGTCAGGAGCAGCGCACCGGCCCACACCAGCCGCACCCTGCCGCGGAACCGGAATGCCAGCGCCGCCAGCACGGCCGAAAAGCCGTAGCTGGTACCGACATCCGCCGCGACGGCCACCCGCAGCGGGATGAGGCCACGGTCGATGGCGTGTGAGATGCCGGTGACGGTCAGCAGCGTCGCCCCGATGTGCCCGGTCGCGAACAGCAGGATCCAGCGCGCGGTGCCAAGCCAGCGCTCGGCATATGCCATGACGATCAGGAAACCGGCGATGGTCGTCCAGGGAAAGCCGCCGTCGGTCCAGAACGCCGAGGCGACCAGCACCTGAACCGGGTTGTGCCGCATGTTGTAGAGGTTGGTCGACGCCGAGAAGATCAATCTGCGCTCCACCGAGTCACCGACCCCGCGCAGCGTCCACCAGGTGACGAACAGCGTGAACGCGTAGGCGGTGCTGGCGGGGGCGGCTCCCAGGTGCGCGCGGATCGCGGGCAGAAGCCGCCGCGGCAGCCCGGGACGGCGCAGCCAGGCTTGCAGGTCGCGCCACTCGGCGCGCAGGTCGACGGTCTGCGTCCACGGTGACCGCAGCCAGCTCGAAGTCGAGGTCGAGGCAACCACCCCGCAAGTCTGCCGGGCGCGAGCTGCGCGTGGCGAAGTGCCCCCGTCGTGGCGCTGTTTCCTCCGCCGCGTCTGCGGCCTGGCGCGGAAAAGCGCGACACCCGCATTCACCGGCCGCTGGAGGAATCGAGCGGACGACGAATGCGGGCGTCGAGGCGATGCGACCTAGTCGAGGTAGTCGCGCAGGACCTGCGAGCGGCTGGGATGGCGCAGCTTGCTCATGGTCTTGGACTCGATCTGGCGGATGCGTTCGCGGGTGACCCCGTAGACCTGGCCGATCTCGTCGAGGGTGCGCGGCTGGCCGTCGGTGAGGCCGAAGCGCAGCCGGACCACGCCCGCCTCCCGCTCCGACAGCGTCTCCAGCACCGACTGCAGCTGATCCTGCAGCAGCGTGAAGCTCACCGCGTCCACCGCGACCACGGCCTCGGAGTCCTCGATGAAATCGCCGAGCTGGCTGTCGCCCTCGTCGCCGATGGTCTGGTCCAGCGAGATGGGCTCACGCGCGTACTGCTGGATCTCCAGCACCTTCTCCGGCGTGATGTCCATTTCCTTGGCCAGCTCCTCCGGCGTCGGTTCGCGGCCGAGATCCTGGAGCAGCTCGCGCTGGATGCGGCCGAGCTTGTTGATGACCTCCACCATGTGCACCGGGATGCGGATGGTGCGGGCCTGGTCGGCCATGGCGCGGGTGATGGCCTGCCGGATCCACCAGGTGGCGTACGTGGAGAACTTGTAGCCCTTGGTGTAGTCGAACTTCTCCACCGCGCGGATCAGACCGAGGTTGCCCTCCTGGATCAGGTCCAGGAACGCCATGCCGCGGCCGGTGTAGCGCTTGGCCAGCGAGACGACCAGGCGCAGGTTGGCCTCGAGCAGGTGGTTCTTGGCCCGGTTGCCGTCGCGGACGATCCAGTTGAAGTCGCGGCGCATGGCGACCGGCAGCTTCTCGCCCTGCTCGGCGAATTCGCGCACCTTCTCCGCGGCGTAGAGGCCCGCCTCGATCCGCTTGGCGAGTTCGACCTCCTCCTCGGCGTTGAGCAGCGCGACCTTACCGATCTGCTTGAGGTAGGCGCGGACCGAGTCGGCCGAGGCGGTGAGCTCGGCGTCCTTGCGGGCCTGGCGCAGCGCCTCGGACTCCTCTTCGTCCCAGACGAAATCGCCGGAGGCCTTGTCGGCCGCCGTCGGCTCGTCGGCCTCGCTCTCGGCTTCCTCGGTTTCGGTGTCCTCGGCGACGTCGACCAGTTCGTCGCCGTCGGCGAGGTCCTCCTCGGAGACTTCCAGATCGCCGAGATCGTCGAGATCGAGCGACTCGTCCTCGATCGCCTCGTCGGCGCCGGGCTCGCCGTCGGGGCCCGCCTTCTTGGTGGTGGCCTTCTTCGCGGGAGCCTTGGCCGCCTTCTTGGCAGGCGCCTTCTTGGCGGCGGCCTTCTTCGCCGGAGCCTTCTTCGCGGCAGCCTTACGGACCGGCCGTGCTGCGGTTACATCTGCGGAGTCGGCATCGGCCGATTCGGCGGTCTGACGGGTATTCGTGGCTACCACGTACGCCCTTTCGTGACGGTCTCGTGCGGCGTCACGCCAGAGTGGGTTTCCGGCGGAGCGATCTGTCGGGTTGCACCGGCGGAGGGCCGGTCGGGGTTTCTCCGGCTCAGCCGGGCACGTTCCATTGTAACGATCTAACCAGGGTACCTACGGCACGATGCCGGGAACGGCATCCTCGCGGTTCCCGCGCGCCTCACGGTGCGACGCCCCCCGCGATCGCCATGGCGGCGCCGACGATGCCCGCGGTGTTGCGCAGGCGGGCGGGGATGACCGGAGTCCGGTTGGTGAGCAGGGGAATCCACTGCTCGGCCTCCCTGCTGATGCCCCCGCCCGCGACGAAGACGACCGGGAAGAACAGGTTCTCCAGCCCCGTCAGCACCAGGCTGACCTGCGCTGCCCACTGCTCGTAGCTCAGGCCGTCGCGTTCCTTGATCGAGGCCGCCGCGCGGTGCTCGCTCTCCATCCCCTGGATCTCCAGGTGACCCAGTTCGGTGTTGGGCACCAGTGTGCCGTGGTAGAGCAACGCCGAGCCGATGCCGGTGCCGAAGGTCAGCAGCATGACCAAGCCCGCGAAATTGCGCGCCGCGCCGAAGTGGTCCTCGGCCATGCCCGCGGCGTCCGCGTCGTTGAGCACGGTGACCGGACGGCCGCCGAGCGCGGCGGAGAACAGCGCCCGCGCGTCGGTGCCGATCCAGGACTTGTCGATGTTCGCCGCGGTGCGCGCCACGCCGCCGATCACCACCGAGGGCAGGGTGAGGCCGACCGGCCCGGTCCACTTGGCCTTGTCGACCAGTTCGGCGACCGCCTCCGCCACGGCGAACGGTGTCGCCGGGTGCGGCGTCGCGATCTTGATCCGCTCGTGGACCAACTCGCCGGTGGCCAGATCGACCGTGGCGCCTTTGACGCCGCTGCCGCCGATGTCGATGCCGAATGCGTGCCCCCGAGCGGACATGACTAACCCCTCGTCTCCCTGTGCTGGCCGGTGTGATGACAGCGCTGCACGGGGCCCGGGACGCCCATGGCGGGCGTGCGAATGGGATGCCCGACGACGGCGCTGTGTCGTGCACGACAAGAGTAATGGGACCACGAGGCTGGGCGTTCGGCGAGGATGTGTGATGCGATGGTGGGCGTGCCGGAAACCTCATCGTCAGTGTCCGACTACACCCCCGACTCGTTCGTCTCGATCGTCGCGCGTGGCGACGAAGCCGACCTGCGCCGTGTCGCGGTCGACCTCGCCGAGACGGCCGCCGCCCATGTCCGTGCCCGTCGTCCCGAGGTGTTCGGGCCCGCGGGCGTGCACGCCGAAGGCGCCGTGCGGTCCAAGAGCCACGAGACCGACCCGGTCACCATCGTGGACACCGAGACCGAAGAGCTGATCCGAAGACTGCTCGCCGAACAACGCCCCGGCGACCCGATCCTCGGCGAGGAGGGCGGCGGCAGCATCGATGACGCGAGCGCGGACACCGTCCACTGGGTGGTTGATCCGATCGACGGCACCGTCAACTTCCTCTACGGCATTCCCGGCTACGCCGTATCGGTGGCCGCGCTGCGCGGCGGCCGTCCGGTCGCGGGCGCCGTGGTGGACGTCGCGCGGGCAGCCACCTACAGCGCCGCGCTCGGACTCGGCGCGCTGCGTGTCGACGCCGACGGCGCGGTGGAGCACTTGAGTTGCACGCCCGTCGAGTCGGTGGCGATGTCGCTGGTCTCCACCGGATTCGCCTACGGAAGGCACCGCAGGAGCAGGCAGGCGGAATTGATCGCGCAGGTGCTGCCGCACGTGCGCGACATCCGCCGTTTCGGTGCGGCGGCACTGGATCTGTGTCATGTCGCAGCAGGCCGTGTGGACGCCTACTTCGAGCACGGCTTGAACGCCTGGGACTGGGGCGCGGGCGCGCTGATCGCCGCCGAGGCGGGTGCGCGCCTTACGCTGCCGCCCGCGACGGCGCCGGGCACCGACGGCGACCTGGTGGTGGCCGCCGCGCCCGGCATCGCCGACGAGCTGGGGGAGCTGCTGGCCCGGGTCGGCGCTACCGAGCCGATTCCGGACCGCTGATCAGCAGCGGGCCTGCCGTGCGGCGTCGAGCAGCTTGATGTCGATGGAGGTGGAGTTGCCCGGCGCCGGGTTCTTGAGCGAACGCAGCACTTCCTCGGCGTCGTTGCTGGGGTGGATGTCCCGGAACAGCGAGCCGAGCACGAGATCGACGGTGTCGTCGCCGCGTTGATCCTCGATCAGCTCGGCGCACGGCGCGACCAGCTGTACGGCGGCCGCGGCCGGACGGCCGTTGACGCCGAAGCGGACCTGCCCGGTGCATTCCAGGTCGCCGTTGACGTATACCGAATCGTTGCCGTATTGCGTTCCGGGAGCGCTCGCGAATCCGAGGTCGCCGAGCTGGGCGGCGACGTGCGCGGCCTGGCCGCGCTGGTTGTTCGCGTTCAGCACGCGCACCTTGCTCGCCGCCAGCGGTGCGGGTTCCACGTCCTGCAGCCGGCCTGCGCCGACCCGCTGGCCGAGCGGAGTCGGTTGCGGCGCACCGGGATCCGAGGCCGGACTCGGTGAGTTGCACGCCATCGCGGTGTGGTCGGTGTCGTGCGTCGTGAGGGCTTTGACCCAGACGATCCCGCAGATCAGGGCGAGAACGCCGAGCATGATGAGCCAGGGCTGGGGGCGGCGGCGCACGTACGGTTGCCCTTGCGAATCCGTCGCGGTGCCTTCGGTGATCAGTGAAACCACCAGCACACTCTACGAAAATGTGGGGCGGTCGCGTCGCAAGGTCTCGGTGCGTTCCACGGACGGTGTCGATTGCCCCTCATTTTCGACTCGGCTGTGTTTTGATTGCGACTTTTGCTCCGGGGTCCGCTATTGTCTGGCGGCCCAGATCGAATCACCGGTGCGGAAATCAGTGGTCGGTCGCGGGAACAAGAAGGGCATGTCCTGCGTTTACCCAGCGCTATCAGGAGTGGATCGGCATGATCCGCCCTGATAGGCGACCGGTGTACGTGTGACGTGCACCACCGGCGGGGCGGTACCGGTCGCGGCGATTCCGGCAGGAATCGGGTGTGAGCGGACCGGTCCGGGATATACGGAGTTAGGACGAGGGGAAGACGACATGGCAACCGACTATGACGCACCGAGGCGCACCGAATCCGACGATGTGTCGGAGGATTCGCTGGAGGAGCTGAAGGCTCGTCGTAACGAGGCACAGTCCGCCGTCGTGGATATCGACGAATCCGATACCGCGGAGTCGTTCGAGCTTCCCGGCGCCGACCTGTCCGAGGAAGTGCTGACGGTTCGGGTGATCCCGAAGCAGGCCGACGAGTTCACCTGTTCCAGCTGTTTCCTGGTCCATCACCGGAGCAGGCTGGCCAGTGACAAGGGCGGTCAGATGATCTGCATGGATTGCGCCGCCTGATCTCGACGAGATCGAACAACAGTGTCAGCCCGCGCTCGGTAGACCGAGCGCGGCGAGGACCCGTTCGGGCCGCCGCGTACTGACCAGCCAGTACGGCGTCGGATCGTCCGGGTCGTCGAGCACGAGCAAGACCATCGGCCCGATCCAGGGGCGATGCTGGACATAGGCGGCGGGGTCGAGCTGGCGACCCAGCGCCGCGCTTTTCGCGGTGGGGGCGACGGCGGCCGCGCGAGCAACGAAATTCACCGGCAGATGCGCGCGATCGGCGCGCAACTCCGGTGTGCCGTTCGCGTCCGGCGCCACTTCGACGCGGTGGCGGCTCAGCCACAGCAGCACCCAGACCGGCACGGGGAACAGCAGCACATAGGGCAGCCAGGCACGCAGTCCCGGCGCGCCCATATGGATCTCCGCCGCGAGCAGTCCGGTGACGGCGAACGCCACCGGCCACCACCACAGCGGCACCCACAGGCGCTCCCGGTATCGGTGCGCAGGCTGCGCTTTCTCGTCCGCGGTCATGGGGTTGGGCTGGTCCGACACGAGTCAACACTAAGTCACGAGGGCAAACAGCCTACGCGTAGGCTCGTCCAACGTGAGCGCACTTTCACCCATACCCTTGCTGCGGCTCGACCCCGGCATCCCTCTGCCCACGCGCGCCCATGCGGGTGACGCGGGCGTGGATCTGTGCACCACGCAAGACGTCATCCTGGAGCCGGGGGAGCGGGTGCTGGTCGGCACCGGCGTCGCCGTCGCGCTACCGGTCGGCACCGTCGGCCTGATCCATCCGCGCTCGGGTCTGGCGGCCAAGGCCGGGCTGTCGGTGGTGAACACCCCCGGCACGGTCGACGCGGGGTACCGGGGCGAGATCAAGGTGTGTCTGATCAACCACGATCCGCGCACGCCGATCGAGTTGCGGCGCGGTGATCGGATCGCGCAACTGCTGGTACAGCGGGTGGAGCTGGTGGATTTCGTGGAGGTCGACTCGCTCGACGAGACCACCAGGGGAGCGGGTGGCTATGGCTCCAGCGGCGGTCACGCGAGTTTGACCGCACAGACGAACGGGGTGGGCCGGGCTACCGGCGAGGAGGCATGACGGGAATGTTCGGAAAGAGAAAGAACTCGAGCCGGGCCGCGGACGACCGGTACGACGAGGCGGGCGACTACGCCGACTACGAGTCCGCCTACGAGGGCGAGTACGACGACGATTTCTACGACGACGCCCCCACCGACGAGCGCTCGTATGAGGGCGTGGATCTGGACGTCGACCGGCCCAACGGACGGCCCGGCCCCTACGACTACGACGAGGTCGCCGAGCTGCTGGATTCGGTGTCCGAGCAGCGGCTGGATCTCGGGTCGGTGTTGTTGCCGGTCCCGCCGGGCGGTCAGCTGCAGGTCGAGATGACCCCGGAAGGCCAGCCGCAGGCGGTGCACCTGGCCACGGAGCACGGCCGGATCACCGTCGCGGCCTACGCCGCGCCCAAGACCTCCGGCCAGTGGCGGCTGGTCGCCGCGGATCTCGCCGACTCGCTGCGCAAGGACGGCGCCCGGGTGTCGGTCGAGAACGGGCCGTGGGGCCGAGAACTGCTGGCCCTGACCGAAGGCGCGGACCTGCGTTTCATCGGCGTGGACGGCTATCGCTGGATGGTGCGGCTGGTCGCGGCGGGCCCCTCGGGCGCGGCGAACGACGGCAGCCCCCTGGTCAAGGCGGCGCGGGCGATCCTGAGCGAGACCGTGGTGCGGCGCGGCGAGGACCCGCTGCCGGTGCGGGACCCGCTTCCGGTGGTGCTGCCGCAGGAGCTGGCCGAGCAACTCGCCGCGGCCCATCAGCAGCAGGTGGAGGCTCAGCAGCAGGCGATGGCCGCGCAGGTGGCGGCGCAGACCGGTGCGCAACCGGTGGTGCCGCGCATGCCGCAGGGCCCGCGCCGGGGCGCGGACGGGTCGGCCATGCAGCAACTCGGCCTGAACTGAGCGGAAGATCTCACGCGAAGGCGCCGATACCCGTGTGCCCCAGGATCGCGGGGTCGGCGCCGAGTTCGTCCAGCGTGATCCGGTACAGGTGCGCGCGCGGGGCCAGCGCCGCCCATTCCTCGGCGACCGCACGCGGGTGCACCGGGTCGTCGACCGCGGTGACCACCGCGAGCGGCAGCTCGAATGCCGACAGCAGCTCGGCATCGGGCCACTTGTAGTCCGCGGCCTCCTCGAGCGCCCGCGGCAGTTCCGGCCACTGTGCCCGCCAGGACTGGGTCAGCGCGTCAGCCAGCCACCGCGGGCTGCTCGCCCGCATCCGGTCGATCACCGTGTCCAGACCGTCCACGCGCAGCTGCGCCGCGGTGGCCGCCGCGCTCAGCGTGGCGGGGCAGGCCGCGGTGTCGGGCCCGGTCCAGGCGGGCAGTGCCGCCACGACCCCCACGACGCGTCGGGGCTGCTCGGCGGCCCACTCCAGTGCGATCGCCGCGCCCAGGGAAATGCCCGCCACCAGCACCGGGCCCGAATCCGCCGCCGCATCCAGCGCTGCGCGGCAGCTCGCAACCACCCGGCGCGGGTCGGGTTCCACCGCGACGAAATCCAGGCCGCGTGCGGCGCTCGCGGGACCGAAGGCGCGCCTGGCGAAATCGGCGTCGGACCCGGTGCCGGGCAGTGCCACGACACGAGCGGGGTGTGGGGAGTCGAACATCGGTCCGAGCGTAGCGGGGGTGGCCCGGCCCATCTACAGTGGCGTTGTACGGCCGCCGCAGGCCGTGCGGATCGGATCCCTCACGATGGTGTGCGACCCATGCCATCTGCTCTATGCAGGAGAGCGTGCACAATGTCATCCGCAGCCTCAGGGTATTTTCGACGTCTGGGCCGCAGGCTGACCGAAGACATCGATCAGCTGGATGCCGAAGAGCTGGCCGAGACGTCCGAAGCATCGGGCGCGTGCCGCGCGTCGGAGTGTCGGCGCGGTGACGAGGCGACCATGCTCGGTAGGCTCCGTAGCGTCGAAGCGTGTCCCAAGTCGGCGGGCGCCAGCGTCCAGGCCGAGTTCTTCGACGGCACCGACGCGATCACGCTGGTCTGGATCGGGCGCAGGCGCATTCCCGGCATCGAGCCGGGCAGGCGCATCCTCGTCCGTGGCCGGGTCGGCGACCGCGACGGCCGCAAAGTGATCTTCAACCCCTACTACGAATTGCGCGGGAACAGCTGACGTATGCCTTTGAGCAACGACAACGCAGGATCGGACGACCGCACCGGGCTCCCCTCGCCCGACCGTGACGAGGAACGTGCCGAGCAGACCCTCCTCGAACAACTGGGCGGCTTCAGCGGCCTGATCTACTCGACGCTTCCTGTTGTCGTGTTCGTTCCCGTGAACAGTGTCGCCGGGCTGGCCGCCGCGATCTGGTCGGCCCTGGGGGTGGCGGCCGCCATCCTCCTGTGGCGCCTTGTGCGGCGCGATCCCATCCAGCCCGCCATCTCGGGCTTCTTCGGCGTCGGCATCTGCGCCTTCATCGCCTACCGGATGGGCGAGGCCAAAGGGTTCTTCCTCTTCGGCATCTACACCAGCCTCGTCTACGCCGCGGTGTTCCTCGCGTCCATCCTGATCCGCAGGCCGCTGGTCGGCGTGATCTGGGGCGTGCTGAACGGCCACGGCTCCGACTGGCGGTCCGACCCGCGCTCGGTGCGCCTCTACGACCTGGCCACCACCGCCTGGATCCTCGTGTTCGGGGCGCGCTACCTGGTGCAGTCGCAGCTCTACGACACCGACCGCACCGGCTGGCTCGCCTTCGCCCGCATCGCGATGGGCTGGCCGCTGACCGCGGTGGCGCTGGCCGTCACGATCTGGGCTGTGCGCCGGGCCGGTCACCTGCCCGCCAAGTCGGTGCGCGCCCGAACCGGCCTGAGCCGTTAACCTTCCGCCGCTATCGGGCGAAAACCACAGGGGTGGGGAGATCGCCACCGCCGAGGTGGGTGCTTCCCCACCCTGGGGTGCCTGGTTGGTCCTCCGAGTTCATCAGACGATCTATGCGTACCGAAAACACGCATTGATCGGCAAGAAAGGACTCGGACGTGGCTACCGAGCACAACACCGCGGCGCTGCCCGTCAACCACAACCCCGCGCTCTCGGAGAGCCGGCGGATCTCGGCCGAGCTGGACAAGCTGATCGGTCCGGCGGCCGGAGGCGATCGCCGGGCGGTCTCGGAGATCATCCGGATCGTTCATCCGCTGGTGCGGCGTTACTGCGGCGCGCGCCTGGGCAACACGGCCCATCTGCAGGTCACCGCCGACGACGTGGTCCAGGAGATCCTGCTGGCCACCGTCAACGCCATCCCGCGCTACCGCGACCAGGGCAAGTCGTTCCTGGCCTTCGTCTACGGCATCGCGGCCAACAAGGTCGCCGACGCGTTCCGCCGCTCGCAGCAGCACCCCGCCTACCCGGTGGCCGACGTCCCGGACTCCGCGTCCTCGGCCGCCGGTCCCGAGGAGTGGGCGCTGGCCTCCGAACGCCGCGCCGCCACAAGGGAACTCATGAAAGTGCTGGCCCCGGCGCACCGTGAGGTGCTGGTGATGCGCATCGTGCTCGGCTGGTCGGCCGCTGAGACCGCCGAGGCCATCGGCACCAGCCCGGGTGTGGTGCGGGTGATGCAGCACCGCGCGCTGAACAAGCTGCGCGCGGAGCTGAAGCTGGCCGCATAGGGTTTCCGGCAGCGCTTCGCCGAGAACGCGCGTCCGGCCGTGTCACGGGGAGTTACGGTCTGATGCCGTGGTTGGCGAGTTCCAGCCGGAGGTCCTCCTCGGCCTCCACCGAAGTCACGAACAGTAGCTCGTCGTCGCCTTCCAGCGCGTCGTCCGGCTGCGGCACGATCACGCGCCCGCCGCGCAGGATGGTCACCAGTGCGGCGTCGCGCGGCAGGGTGAGCGTGCGCACCGGTTTACCGGCCAGCACGGTGTCCGCGGGCAGCGTCATCTCCACCAGATTCGCCTGGCCCTGGCGCAGCGTCATCAGTCGCACCAGATCTCCGACGGAGACCGCCTCCTCGACCAGGGAGGCCAGCAGCCGGGGTGTGGACACCGCGACGTCGACACCCCAGGAACCGTCGAAGAGCCATTCGTTGCGCGGATCGTTGACCCGGGCCACCACCCGGCGCACCCCGAACTCGGTCTTGGCCAGCAGGCTGTGCACCAGGTTCGCCTTGTCGTCGCCGGTGGCCGCGATGACCACCTCGTAGGTCTCCAGACCGGCCTGCTCCAGCAGGGCCAGTTCGCACGCGTCGGCGTGCACCCAGACCGCGTCGGGGATCGCGGCCGCATCGATGTGCTCGAGCTCACGCTCGAGCAGCATGACCCGATGCCCGCCGCGCAGGAGTTCCCTGGCGATCGATCGGCCCACGGCGCCTGCTCCGGCGATGGCCACTTTCATGTTCAGTCCTCGCTCGCGGGGGGCTTCCCGGCCAGGGCGACGGTTTCGCCCACGGCGCCGGATGCTGCGGCCACATAGACGATGTCGTCGGCCTGGATGATGGTCTTGCTGTCGGGGAGCACTGCCTGGCCGAACCGGATGATGAACGCGACCCGTGCCGCGACGGTCTGCTCCAGATCGCGCACGGTGCGGCCGTACCACTCTTCGTGCAGCGTCAGCTGGGTCACAGCGACAGTTCCGGTGGGGTCGCGCCAGGTGGTGGTGCCGGTGTCGCCGACGAGCGCGCGCAGGAAGCGGTCGGTGGTCCACGGGACCGTGGCGATGGTCGGGATGCCGAGCCTCTCGTAGACCGCGGCGCGCTTGGCGTCGTAGATGCGGGCGACGACCCGCTCCACCCCGAACATCTCCCGCGCCACCCGGGCGGAGATGATGTTGGAGTTGTCGCCGGAGGAGACCGCCGCGAACGCGTCCGCCCGTTCGATCCCCGCCTTTATCAGCACATCTCGATCGAAACCGACACCGGTCACCTGCTCGCCGGGAAAGTCGGATCCCAGGCGTAGAAAGGCGCTGGAGTCCCGGTCGATCACGGTGACTTCGTGACCTACGCGGACCAGGGCATGGGCCAGCGACGAGCCCACGCGCCCGCACCCCATGATCACTACGTACACCGTGCAACCTCGTTCCTGGAACCGTGGTGTTCGGTCTGCTTCGCTGTTCGGTCGAACGCTACCCGCCGAATGATTCCACCGGCCACGTTCCCCCTCCAGCCGGCGAGCAAACCTGCGAGCCACGCGCGCGATCCACTGTGCGGGGGCCTATGCTCGCTCCAGTGTCCAAGTTGACGACGGCAGCGAAGCGAGTGCTGCTGGGCAGGCCTTTCCGTAGTGACTCGCTCGGCCACACGCTGCTGCCGAAGCGAATCGCGCTCCCGGTGTTCGCTTCCGATGCCATGTCATCGGTCGCTTACGCCCCCGAGGAGATCTTCCTCGTTCTTTCGGCCGCCGGGGTCACGGCCTACCTGTACGCCCCATGGGTCGGATTGGCCGTCGCCTTCGTCATGGCTGTCGTGGTGGCCAGCTACCGGCAGAACGTGCACGCCTACCCGTCCGGCGGCGGCGACTACGAGGTGGCCACCACCAATCTGGGGCCGAACGCGGGCCTGACCGTCGGCAGCGCGCTGCTGGTCGACTACGTGCTCACCGTCGCGGTGTCGATCTCCTCGGCCGCGTCCAACATCGGCTCGGCCATCCCGTTCGTCGCGACACACAAGGTGCTGTTCGCCGTCGTCGCCATCGCTGTGTTGACCGCGATGAATCTGCGCGGTGTGCGGGAGTCCGGCACGGCGTTCGCGATTCCGACCTACGCGTTCATCATCGGCATGTTCCTCATGCTGAGCTGGGGCCTGTTCCGGATCTTCGTGCTCGGCGAGGAGTTGCGGGCCGAATCGGCCGGTTTCGGATTGATCGCCGAGCACGAGCACCTCTACGGGCTGGCGTTCGCCTTCCTCATCGCGCGCTCGTTCTCTTCCGGGTGTGCCGCGCTGACCGGTGTGGAGGCGATCAGCAACGGTGTGCCCGCGTTCCGCAAACCCAAGTCGCGCAATGCCGCCACCACTTTGCTGATGCTGGGCACGATCGCGATCGTGTTGCTGATGGGCATCATCATCCTCGCCCAGAAGATCGGGGTGGTGTACGCGCACAACGTCGAGGACCTGACCGGCGCACCGTCGGACTACCACCAGAAGACGCTGATCGCGCAGCTCGCCGAGACCGTGTTCGAGGGTTTCCCGCTCGGCTTCTTCTTCATCACGACGGTGACCGCGCTGATCCTGGTGCTGGCCGCCAACACCGCGTTCAACGGGTTCCCCGTGCTCGGCTCGATCCTGGCGCAGGACCGCTACCTGCCGCGCCAGCTGCACACCAGGGGCGATCGGCTGGCGTTCAGCAACGGCATCCTGTTCCTCTCCGGCGCGGCCATCGCGTTCGTGGTGCTGTTCGGCGCCGAGGTGACCAAGCTGATCCAGCTGTACATCGTCGGCGTGTTCGTCTCGTTCGTGCTCAGCCAGACCGGCATGCTGCGGCACTGGACCCGCTTGCTGCGCACCGAGACCGACCCGGCGCAGCGCGCGCGGATGAAGCGCTCGCGGGTGATCAACGCGGTCGGTCTCAGCGCGACCGGAGCGGTGCTGGTCATCGTGCTGATCACCAAGTTCTTCGCGGGCGCCTACATCGCCATCTTCACCATGGTCGCGATCTTCGTCGTGATGAAGATGATTCGCAGGCATTACGATTCGGTCGCGCGCGAGCTGGACGAGCACGAGTGGGACGGCGTGCTGCCCAGCCGCTCGCACTCCATCGTGCTGGTTTCCCGGCTGCATCTGCCGACCCGCCGCGCCCTCGCCTACGCCCGCGCCAGCCGCCCGGACACGCTGGAGGCGGTGACGGTGAACGTCGACGAGGCCGACACCAGGGCGCTGGTGCGGGAGTGGGAGAACAGCGACATCACGGTGCCGCTCAAGGTGATCGAATCGCCCTATCGCGAGATCACCAAGCCGGTGCTGGACTATGTGAAGCGCGTGCGCAAGGACGCTCCGCGTGACGTGGTGACCGTGTTCATCCCGGAGTACGTGGTAGGCCATTGGTGGGAACAGGTGCTGCACAACCAGAGCGCGCTGCGGTTGAAGGGCAGGCTGCTGTTCGTGCCGGGCGTGATGGTGACCAGCGTGCCGTGGCAGTTGAGTTCGTCCGCGCGGGCGCGGACCCCCGGGGTGGTGAACGCGCCGGGCGCGGTGCGGCGCGGGTACGAGGATCGGATGTGACGTCCATGGAGCGTTCGGGATGAGCGATCGGCCGACCGCCACGTTCGAAGTGCGGCTCGGGCCGCCGGGTCACGGCGGCTTCTGTGTCGCACGGCACGAGGGACGTGTGGTGTTCGTCCGGCACGGCCTGCCCGGCGAGCTGGTGCGGGTCCGGGTCACCGAGGATCGCGGCGGCTCGTTCTGCCGTGCCGACGCGGTCGAAGTGCTCGAGGCGTCCCCGGATCGGGTGCGGGCCACCTGTCCGGTGTCCGGCCCCGGTGGCGCGGGCTGCTGCGATTTCTCCTTCGCCACGCCGGTGGCCCAGCGCGCGCTGAAGGCCACGGTGGTCGCCGAACAGTTGCGGCGGCTGGCCGGGATCGAGCGGGAAGTGGTGGTGGAGCCGATCGGGCCCGGCGACGCGATCGGCGGATGGCGCACCCGCGTGCGCCTCGCGGTCGACGCCCACGGACGTGCGGGCGTGCACCGCTATCGCAGCACCGACGTGATCACGGATCTGCGGTGCCCGCAACCGGTCGCGGGGGCTTTGGACGGGATCGCGGACCGGCGGTGGACGCCCGGCGCCGATCTGGTGATCGCGGTGGACGGCGATGGGATACGGCACGTCGTCGAGCTGGCGCCCGCTGCCGAGTCCGAACCGGTCGGCCACGAGCCCGGTCGGCGCGGTCCCGGCGGGAGTGGGCGGCGATCGGAGCCGGGGAGCCGGGATCGGCGTGCGGGCGGCGGAGGTGGTCGCCGCGATCGGCCGCACGGCCGGGATCGGCGCGGCGCACAGTGGCCCGCCGCGGAGTCCGCTCGCAGCGACGACCGGCGCGCGGCATCCGCACGACGCGCAGCGGCGCACGCGGCACGCGACGAGTGGGTGTTCGAGGGCAGCGGGCGCGCGGTCGAGTACGTGGCCGGGCGCCGGTGGGAGGTCGCGGCGACGGGCTTCTGGCAAGCGCATCACGGTGCGGCGCAACGGTATTCGGACCTGATCGCGGAATGGTCGGAACTCGGCCCCGGCGGCCGGGCGTGGGATCTCTACAGCGGCGCCGGGGTGTTCGCCGCGCGGCTCGCCGAGCGGGCCGGGCGGACCGGCGTGGTGCTCGCGGTGGAATCCGCGCGGCCCGCCGTCGCGGACGGCGCCGCCGCGTTGCGCGACCTGCCCTGGGTGGAATTGCGGGCACAGCGGGTGGAGCGCTGGGTGCTCGAGCACGTCGGTGCGGCCGCCCCGGACGTCGTCGTGCTCGATCCGCCGCGCGCGGGGGCGGGCAAAGAGGTGGTCGGCGCGGTCACCGCCAGCGGGCCGACGCGGATCATCCACGTAGGCTGCGATCCCGCCGCGTTCGCCCGCGATCTGGGCCTGTATCAGGCGGCGGGCTACCGGCTCGCCGATCTGCGCGCCTTCGACGCCTTCCCCGCGACGCACCACGTGGAAAGCCTCGCGTTGCTGGAGCGTTGAGCGGTCAGTCCTCGTAGACCGGGGGCCTGCGGTCCTTACGGGCGCGGATCGCTTCGTCGAAATTGCCGGTGGTGAGGCGGACGTACAACTGGGCCGTGCCCTCGTGCTGCATGTGCGATTCGAATCCGCCCGCCTCCATGCCGCTCCACAACATGCGCTTGGTGAGCTCGGTGCCCACCCGGCTGAAGCCGATGATGCGCTCGGCGAGGTCATAGCAGGTGTCCAGCAGTTTCGCCGCCGGAACCGTGCGGGATACCAGGCCGATTCGCTCGGCTTCGGTCGCGTCGACGTCGCGGCCGGACAACATGATCTCGAACGCCCTCGACGCGCCGACCGCGCGGGGCAGCAGATAGCTGAGGCCCAGTTCGGCGGAGGTGAGGCCGTTGTTGATGCCCGCGGCGCGGAAGTACGCGTCCTCGGCGGCGATCCGGATGTCGGCGCCGACGGCCAGGCACAGCCCGCCGCCGATGGCCGCGCCGTTGACCGCCGCGATCACCGGCTGGTGCATCCGCCGCAGCGTGATCAGCACGTCGTTGAGCAGGTCCATCGACCGGCGCGCGACACTGGTGACGGTCAGGCCGTCGACGTTCGGCACCTTTCCCGCGCCGGTCAGGTCGGCTCCCGAGCAGAAACCGTGTCCCGCCCCGGTCAGCACGACGACCCGCACGTCGTTGTCGGCGCGCACACCCTCCAGCGCCTCGCGCAGCGGGATCATCACGTCGAACGCCATCGCGTTCATCCGTTCGGGCCGATTGAGCGTCACCAGGGCGATATGGGGCCGTGGTTTGTCGATGAGCACGAACGACATGCGACCTCCTGAGCGGTGACAACCTCAATATAGGCACGCCGGGCGCGGCGCAGCGGTGAATCGCGCTCGGCACCCGCCGGATCCGGGGCGGGTCGCCGGACCGCCCAATTAGAGTCACCGCCATGACCGTGTACGCAATCGCGCAACTGAAGTTCACCGACCGCGCCGCCTACGATCGCTACCAGGCGCGCTTCCTCGACGTCTTCGTCCGCTACTCCGGGACGCTGCTGGCCGCGGACGAGTCCCCGCAGACCATCGAGGGCGTCACCGATCGCGAGAAGGTGGTGCTGATCTCCTTCCCGGACGAGCCGTCCTTCCGCGCCTGGGCCGAATCGCCGGAGTACCAGGAGATCTCGAAGGATCGGCACGCCGGAGCGGACACGGTCACCCTGCTGGTGCGGGGTCTCGGTCACGGGTCGTGAACCGGCAAGCCGCCGTCAGTCCAGCTGCCAAGTGACGCGGACGTCCGCGGAGATCTCGCTCTCGCCCAGCTCGACCGGGATGGCGACGGCACGGTAGGCCTCCATCGGAGCGGACATCGCCTGTGCCCGCGGAACCGGAGGCGCGGCGGCGGTGTCCTCGGTGATCTGCACGACGTCGCCGAGCGAGCGCCGTGCCCGCCGGGCGTACTGCTCGCCCTTGGCGAGGGCGTTGTCCCACGCGGCGTCGCGGGCACGGGTGAGCAGGGATTCCAGGTCGGCGAAGGTGAGGGCCAGACCGCCGAGGCGCACGTCGTCACCGCCCGCCTCGACGCAGTTGGCGATGATCGTGCCCGGGCCGGGATCGGCCTGCTCGCCGATATCGCGCAACGCGACCGTCAGCGATGTGCTCGCGAGGTATCCCGTGATGCGGTTGCCCTGTCCCTCGGTCCACACCGTCTCGGTCTGTACCGACAGTCCGCTGGTGGCGATGTCCGCGCCGTCGACCCCGTCGGAGCGCAGCGATCGCGCGACCGCGGCCACGCGCTCACCGGCCCGGCTGTAGGCGAGCGCGACCTTGCTCGCGCGCGATTCGACGGAGATCGTCACCCGCATCAGATCGGGGACGGCGCGGGCGGTGCCGTGTCCGTAGGTGGTGACGGTGCCTGCCCGCGAATCGGTGTTCGTGCCCACTGAGCCTCCTCGTCGATCGCTGTCGATCCGCACCGCACCATCGTGCCCGCTTCAGTAGTCGCCGCCGCGGGCCGCGATCGCCCGCACAGCCGCGTCGATCTGCGCGAAGGCTTCGGCGGCCAGCTGTTCGAGCAGCGCGAGCTTCAGCCCGGGCGCTTGCGGGGTGAGCCGATCGAACCGTTCGGGGGTCAGCACCGCGACGCACGTCTCGGTCTCCGCCAGTACCTCGTTCCCGAACGGCGTTCCGACCAGCATCGGAATCTCCCCGAACGACATCCCGGCCGACAGGCTGAGCAGCCGGTGCGTGCGTCCGTCGGTGCCTTCGACCGTCAGGCGCACGCGGCCGTCGAGGATCAAGTAGAGACCCGAGCGCGCGCTGCCGCGTTCGGCGATCACCGCCCCGCGCGCGAACGTGCGCACCCGGAACTGCTCCGCCAGGCGGGATCGCTCGTCCGCGGCGAGGCCGGCCAACGCCGGGTGACTCTCGATGCCGAACGACGCGCGGGCGGCCTCGCCGGCGGGGCGATGGTTCGCGAGCACGATGTTCTCGCACCACTCGGTCGCGGTGTCGCGATCGATGAACACCGGCCCCCTCGGATCGTCGGGATCGATGCCGGAATCCGGGGACCGCAGTCGCGCGTCGGGATCGACCAGCGCCACTCGGACACCCGCCGACAACTGCTCGAGTCGCAGGTCGTCGATCATCCGCACCGCGATCGCGCTCACCTCGCCGACCCTGCGCACGTCGATGGCCAGCGCTTCCAGCTCGCCCGCCTGCTCCTCGATGGTGCGCACCGTGCGCTCCGCGCCCGCGAACAGCAGGTCGCCGTGCAGCTCGTAGACACACGCGCGATGCCCGTGCGCGGCGAGCACCGCGATCTCCTCGGTCGGGCGGCGTAGCCGCGAGGGCACCTCGGCCACCGAGTACGCCGCCCGGATCGCGGCTCGCGCCGCTCGGGTCACGTGCAGGAAGTGCAGCTCGAGTCGCCGCGACAGTTCACGGCAGGCGGCCACGCCGCGCACGCTGTTGCCGTGCCCGTCCAGCCGCGGCGAGTACACCGCGATCCCGACCTGTCCGGGCAGCACCGCCACGATCCCGCCCCCGACGCCACTCTTGGCGGGCAGGCCGACAGTAGTCACCCAGTCGCCCGCCGCGTTGTACATGCCGCAGGTGGTCATGACACTGAGCACCTGCTCCGTCAGCGCCGCCGAGGCCGCCTGCTCTCCGGTGACCGGATTGCGCCCGTTGTTCGCCAGCGATGCGGCCATCAGGGCCATATCCTCGCAGGTCACGGTAACCGCGCACTGGCGGAAATAGCGATCGACCGCCTCGTCCGGGTCGGCGTCGAGGATGCCGAACGAGCGCAGCATGTAGCCGATGGCGCGATTGCGGTACCCGGTGCGCGCCTCGGAGGCGTAGACCGCCTCGTTCACGGTGAGCTCGCGCCCGGCGAAGCTCGAGTAGCAGCGCCGGATCCGCTCGAAGCGGTCGGCGGGGTCGCGGCCGTCGATCAGCGAGGCGGCGGTGATCGCGCCCGCGTTGATCATCGGGTTGCGCGGCCGCGCGGTCACCGGATCCAGGCTGATCTCGTTGAACGGCTCACCGGAGGGCTCGACGTCGATGCGCCGGGCGACCGCGGCCTGCCCCCGGTCGGCCAGCGCGAGGGCGTAGGTGAACGGCTTGGAGATGGACTGGATGGTGAATTCGGTCCGGACATCGCCCGCGCCGTAGATCCGGCCGTCGGCGGTGGCCAGGCAGATGGCGAACGAATCCGGTTGCACCGCGGCGAGTTCCGGGATGTAGTCCGCCAACGTTCCGGAGCGGTCGTCCCGGCAACGCCGGTGGACGTCGTCGACGATCCGTGCCACCACGCCGGGTTCGATTGTCCGGGAGACCACTTGCTCGGGCCGGGCCACCCTGTCACTCTAGGCCGGGTACCGTATGTCGAGGCTCACATTTCGACGCCATGTCGGTTGGTGTGACCGTTCTCGTGCGGGAGCACCGGCCGCCGCTCCGTAGACTGATCGGATCAGATGCGCTATCCGGAGGGAGCTAGTTCAGGTGGGAGTGCTTTCCCGGGTCGACACGCCCGATGATCTGCGCCGGCTGACCGTGCCGCAGGTGCGCGAGCTGGCGGAGGAGGTCCGCGAGTTCCTGGTGCGCAAAGTCGCCGCGACCGGCGGGCACCTCGGCCCGAACCTCGGTGTGGTCGAACTCACCATCGCCCTGCACCGGATCTTCGACTCGCCGGCCGACCCGTTGATCTTCGACACCGGCCACCAGGCCTATGTGCACAAGATCCTGACCGGGCGCAAAGACCAGTTCGACTCGCTGCGCAAACAGGGCGGCCTGTCCGGCTACCCGAGCCGGGCCGAGAGCGCGCACGACTGGGTGGAGTCCTCACACGCCTCGGCGGCGCTGTCCTACGCGGACGGCCTGGCGAAGGCGTTCGCGCTGAGCGGGCAGGACCGGCACGTGGTCGCGATCGTCGGCGACGGCGCGCTCACCGGCGGCATGTGCTGGGAGGCGCTGAACAACATCGCCGCATCCGACCGTCCGGTGGTCGTCGTGGTGAACGACAACGGCCGCTCCTACGCGCCCACCATCGGCGGTCTGGCCGAGCGGCTGACCGCGCTGCGCACCCAGCCCGCCTACGAGCACGCCCTGGACGCGGGCAAGCGGATCCTCAAGAGCATCCCCAGGGTGGGCGAATCGGCGTACTCGATGGTGCACGCGGTGAAGGCGGGCATCAAGGACGCGGTCAGCCCCCAGGAACTGTTCAGCGACCTCGGCTTGAAGTACGTCGGGCCGGTGGACGGCCACGACGTCGTCGCGCTCGAGGCCGCGCTGCGCCGGGCCAAGGACTTCGGCGGCCCCGTCGTGGTGCACGCGGTGACGCAGAAGGGCCGCGGCTACGCGCCCGCCGAGAACCATGTCGCCGATCAGATGCATGCCTGCGATCCCATCGACCCGCTCACCGGCGTCCCGGTCGGTGGTCCGAAGGCGCGCGGATGGACCTCGGTGTTCTCCGAGGAGTTGATCGCGCACGCCGAGCGCCGCGCCGACATCGTCGCCATCACCGCGGCGATGCCGGGCCCGACCGGATTGGCGGCGTTCGGGGAGCGCTTCCCGGACCGGATGTTCGACGTCGGCATCGCCGAGCAGCACGCCATGGCCTCCGCCGCGGGCCTCGCGCTCGGCGGCATGCACCCGGTGGTGGCGATCTACTCGACCTTCCTCAATCGCGCCTTCGACCAGCTGCTGATGGACGTGGCGCTGCTGAAGCAGCCGGTCACCGTGGTACTGGACCGCGCGGGCATCACCGGCTCCGACGGCGCCAGCCACAACGGCATGTGGGATCTGTCGGTCCTCGGGATCATCCCCGGCATCCGGGTCGCCGCGCCGCGCGACGCCGCGACGCTGCGGGAGGAACTGGCCGAGGCGCTGGCCGTCAACGACGGACCGACCGCGCTGCGTTTCCCGAAAGGCAGTGTCGCCGAGGATATCTCCGCGGTCGAACGGCTGGACGGCATCGACGTGCTGCGGATGGCCGAGCCGGACGGCGGATCGGTGCAGGCGGTGCACGGCGACGTACTGCTCGTCGCGGTGGGCTCGTTCGCGGGCACGGCGCTGGAGGCGGCGAATCTGCTGGATTCCGAAGGCGTCTCGGTCACCGTCATCGACCCGCGCTGGGTGCTGCCGGTCTCCGACGCGCTGCTGAAACTCGCGGAGAACTACCGGCTCGTGGTCACGCTGGAAGACGGTGGCCTGCACGGCGGCATCGGTTCCACGGTGTCGGCCCGGCTGCGCAACTCCGGGCTGGACATCCCGACCCGCGATCTCGGTGTGCCGCAACAGTTCCTGGACCATGCCTCGCGCGGTGAGGTCCACGCCGAACTCGGCCTCACCGGCCCGGACATCGCTCGCCGGATCAGCGGGTGGCTGGCCGCTCGCTGACGCCGCAGCCACGGGCGAGCCGACGGAGCGGGCGCTAGTCCGACGGCGGCAACGCCGCGGCCAGTCGCGGGACGTCGAGTTCCCGCTGCCACGGCCGGGCGCCGCCGGACTTCAGGAATCCGTCGACGGCGGAGGGGTCCACCGCCTCGTAGTCGGGCAGTCCGTCCCAGCACAGGCGGCGAACCAGATCCGGCGCGAGCAGGTTCTCCACCGGGATCGCGTGCTGCGCCGACAGGTCGGCCATGGCGGCTCGTGCCCGGGTCAGGCGCGCCGCCGCAGCCGGGTCGCGGCGCTCCCAGCGGTTGACCGGCGGCGGGCCGTCGAACGGCTGGGTGAGCGGCGGGAGGTCGCTGTCGGGCAACGTACGGCCGCGCTCGATCGCGGCGAGCCATTCGCGGGAGTACCGGCGCTGGCGCGGACCGCCGAACACCGGCAAGGTGCGCAACTGCGCGATGGACCTGGGTTCCGCGGCCGCCGCGGCGATGATCGCGGCGTCCGGGAGGATGCGGGCGGGCGCCACGTCGCGGGCACGGGCCAGCGCGTCCCGCGCGGTCCACAGCTCGCGCACCACCGCCAGTTGCCTGGTGCGTCGCAGGGTGTGGATGCCCGAGGTACGCCGCCACCGCTCGGCCTTCGGCGCGGGCGGGTCCAAGGTGCGAATGTGTTCGAATTCCTGTATCGCCCAATCCGTTTTGCCCTGCGCATCGAGTGCGTCGGCCACGGCGTCGCGCAGTTCGAGCAGCAGTTCCACGTCCAGGGCGGCGTAGTTCAGCCAGTCGGCGGGCAGCGGCCGGGTGGACCAGTCGGCCGCCCCGTGCCCCTTGCGCAGCGCGTGGCCCAACAGCCGCTCCACCATCGCGGCGAGCCCGACGCGCTCGAAACCAGCCAGACGTCCGCCGAGTTCGGTGTCGAACAGCCTGGCCGGGCGCAAACCCAGTTCGGCCAGGCCGGGAAGATCCTGGTCCGCGGAGTGCAGGACCCACTCCAGCCCGTTGATCGCGTCGGCCAGCGGGCCGAGGGCTTCGGTGACCGGGATCGGGTCGATGAGGAACGTGCCCGCGCCCGCACGGCGCAGCTGGATCAGATACGCGCGCGCCGAATAGCGGAACCCGGAGGCGCGTTCGGCGTCCACGGCCAGCGGGCCGGTGCCCGCGACCAGCCGGGCGGCGGCTGCGCTGATCTCGGCGGCGGTGTCCAGTACCGGTGGCACGCCCTCCACCGGCGCGAGCAGCGGCGTCGCGGCCGAGGGTTCGGATTCGTCTGGTACGGACATGGTGTTGAACTTTACGTGCCGACGCCACGGCGCCGCCGTCCTATCGGCGCATAAGTGTGTCGGCGAATCGGGCGCGATGTGCCCCGCACACAGAACGAGGGGCTCCGGCGCAGGTCACGGCACGCCGACGGGCGTGCTCAGGGGTGATCGCCGGACAGGCCGGGCCGGATCTGCAGCTGGGTCACCCCGGCCGGCGGCAACCCCGCCGCGTAGGCCAGTACCTCGCAGAACGCCTCCAGATGCGGGCGCATGTCGGTGGTGACCGGCGTCCACGACGCGCGTATCTCCAGCTGATGGGCGCGCGGCGGACCGGCGATGTCTCCGTAGCGCACCGAGCTGGTCGAGGTCACCGTGCCGCCGAGCGCGGTGAACGGCTCGGTGCGCGACTCCAGCGCGTCCACCAGCCAGCTCCACGCCACCTCGGGCAGCAGAGGATCGGTGGCGAGCGCGGCGTCGATGTCGGCCTGGATGTAGGCGACCAGGCGCAAGGTGCCGTGCCAGGTGTCGTCGCCGTCCGGATCGTGCAGCAGGATCAGCCTGCCGAACGCGTCGCCTTCGGAATCGGCTGGTACGACAGGGGTTTCCGGATGAGCGACCTCCGCGCCGATGGCGTAGGAGAACGGTGCGAGTCGTTGCGGGGGCCGGATGGGCGCGAGCTCGATCCGAGGGTGCACGGTAGCGGTGCCCATCGCCTCGACCGCGGCGCGAAACTGAGCTGGCTCGCCATGAGGTCCTTCGGTCGGTGCGGCGCCGTCGCGGAAGTCGAGCGGTGTCACGAATGCTGACGGTAGACCTTGTGCACCCGGCGCAGTCGGAGGCGCGCCGCTACGGGCCATGCGGCGTCCGTGCGGTCATCGCTGCCGCCTCCGCGTCCGCCCCTCCCACCGGGCCCGCATACGATAGCCGTGATGAGCACTCATACCCGCCGCCGGTTGACCGATGCCCCGTTCCTGGCCGCCGCTACCGGCGCGACGCCCAGCAGGCGTCCGGTGTGGTTCATGCGCCAGGCCGGACGCTCGCTGCCCGAGTACCGCGAAGTGCGGGCGGGCATCGGGATGCTCGAATCCTGCTTCGATCCCGAGCTGGTGTGCGAGATCACCTTGCAGCCGATTCGCAGGCACGGCGTCGACGCCGCGATCCTGTTCTCCGACATCGTCGTTCCGCTGAAAGCGGCGGGGATCGACCTGGACATCGTGCCGGGCGTGGGGCCGGTGGTCGCCGCGCCGGTGCGGACGGTCGGCGACGTGCGCGGTCTGCCCCGGCTGCGCCCCGAGGAGGTCGGGGCGGTGACCGACGGCGTACGCCTGCTGGTCGACGCGCTGGGGGAGACGCCGCTGATCGGGTTCGCGGGCGCGCCGTTCACCCTCGCCTCCTACCTGGTCGAGGGCGGTCCGAGCAAGAACCACGAGCGCACCAAGGCGATGATGTACGCCGATCCGCAGACCTGGCACGAGCTGCTGGGCGTGCTCACCGACATCACCATCGCGTTCCTGCAGGCGCAGTTGGCGGCGGGCGTCGACGCGGTGCAATTGTTCGACTCCTGGGCGGGCGCCCTCTCGCTGGCCGACTACCGCAATTTCGTGCTCCCGCATTCGGAGCGGGTGTTCGCCGAGATCGCCGAGGCGGGCGTGCCGCGCATCCACTTCGGTGTGGGGACCGGAGAGCTGCTCGGCGCCATGAGCGAGGCGGGCGCCGACGTGGTCGGCGTCGATTGGCGGGTGCCGCTCACCGCGGCCGTCCGCCGCGTCGGGCCCGGAAAAGCGTTGCAGGGCAACCTCGATCCCGCCGTACTGTTCGCCGGACCGGAAGCGATCGAGGAGCAGGCCCGGCGGATCGCGCGCGAAGCGGACGAGGCGATCACGCTCGGCGCCGCCGGGCACATCTTCAACTTGGGCCACGGGGTGCTTCCGGACACCGATCCGGGCGTGCTGACCGCCTTGGTGGAACTCGTCCACGAGTTGTAGCGCGGGCGAACGCGGGTAGGCCGCCACGGCCGCGAGGCAGCAGTGCGGCGGCTGTGTCGAGCGCTGAGGCCGGGAACCCCTGCTGTCGTCGCGGCCCACCCGTGTCGGTGCTCTTGGAGTCTCTGCGAACGTGATGGCGACTGCCACGGTCGCTCGCTGGGATCCGGCGAAGGTACCGCCGCATACCCGGCCGCCAGGTCGACCCGCGTACCACGCGCCGACGCCCGGCAGCCATCCGCGAGCGGCCGAGGCGGTTCAGGCTGCCATCGGCCGAGTCGAGTCGGGCCGACGTATCCGTCATCGCCGCGGACATCGTGGACACAGTGTGTTCCGAGTCATCCGGGCGCCTACCGTCGGACGGCCGCCGTCGCGGTACGCGATACGGTCGAGGCATGCGTATCGCGGTGGTCGGCGGTGGGATCAGCGGGCTGGTGGCCGCGTATCGGTTGCGGATGTCGCTCGGGCCGGATGCCGACGTACTCGTGCTCGATCGCGCCGAACGGATCGGCGGCATCCTCTACACGGGCGAACTGGGCGGGGAGCCACTGGATCTCGGCGCGGAGGCGTTCGTCGGGCGACGGCCGGAGGTACCCGCGCTGCTGCGGGAACTCGGGCTCGAGTCGCAGTTGGTGACCCCGGCGGGTCTGCGGCCGTTGGTGTGGTCCGCCGGCACCGCGCACCCGCTGCCGGAGGGCACCTTGATGGGTGTCCCGGCGAACGCGGAGTCGATGCGCGGGCTGGTCGACGCCGAGACACTGGCACGCATCGCCGCCGAACCCGACCGGCCGCTGGCCTGGGAGCCCGGCTCCGACACCGACGTCTACCGACTGGTCGCCGACCGCTTCGGCGCGCAGGTCGCCGAGCGCAGCGTGGATCCGCTGCTCGGCGGCGTGTACGCGGGCAGCTCCCGCTCCATCGGTGTCCGCGCCGCGCTGCCCACGCTCGCCGCCGCGCTGGACGACGGCGCGCCCAGTCTCACCGCCGCCGTCGGCGCCGCGCTGCCGCCGCCCTCGAACGCGCCGGTCTTCGGTGGCATCCGGGACGGCTACCGGGTGCTGCTCGAGGCGCTCGCCGAACGTTCCGGGGCGCGGTTCGTCACCACGACGCCGGGCACGCGTCTGGCCAGAGGTCTGCGCGGTTGGGTGGTCGACCCGATCGGCGCCGTCGACGCGGTGGTGCTCGCCACTCCGGCGCCGGTGACCGCGCGACTGCTGGCCGCCGTCGCCCCGGTCGCCGCCGCGGAACTGGCCGGTGTCGAACTCTCCTCGTCGGCGGTGGTCGCGCTGGCGCTGCCCCGCGAGACCGCCCTGCCACAGAACTCCGGCATCCTGGTGGCCACCGGAGAGCCGCTGCGGGCCAAAGCCTTCACCCTGTCCAGCCGCAAATGGACACATCTCGCACAACGTGAAACGGCGCTCGTCCGCGTCTCTTTCGGCAAGTTCGGCGACGACTCCCCGCTGTCCTGGCCCGACGCCGAACTCGTCGCCGCCGCCACCGCGGACCTGGCTACCGTCACCGGAGTCGCGATCGAGCCGGTCGAGGCTGTCGTACAGCGCTGGCCGGGTGGCCTCGCCCAGTACGCGCCCGGCCATCCGGCCCGCATCGCGGCCGTCGAAGCCGAGGTCGCGGCGCTGGACGGGCTGGCGGTGGCGGGCGCGTACCTGCACGGCGTCGGTGTGCCCGCGTGCGTCGCCTCCGGCGCGGCCGCCGCACAGCGCATCGCGGCGGAGGTCGGTGCGGGCACCGTACGCTGACCGTTCGCCGGGCGTGTCCGCACCGACGAGATTCGTCGCGGCACCGCGCACGCGCTTTCCTGTGACCACAATTATGCGGCACTGTTCCGGCCTGTCGGACAATGTGCGGCGCACTTAAAATGCGCACCGATCGGCGTAATTAAGGACACCTCGCCGGAATGCGGAATCGGTGGAATTCGCCGGTACCGTGAGCACCATGCAGCTCTCGCATTTCACCGATATCGGTTTGCGCACCATCATGCGGCTCGCGGTGGAGGACGAGAAGAATTCCCGGGTCACCACCAAACTCATCGCGCGACAGGTCGGCGCGTCCGAAAAGCATGTGGCCAAGGCGGTTTCGCGGCTGGCCGAACTGGGTCTCGTCGAGGCGCACCGCGGACGATCCGGCGGATTGTTCATCACCGCGGCAGGTCGCGCCGCGTCGGTGGGTGAGCTCGTCCGGGAATTGGAAGACGACCGCGACGTGGTGGAGTGCGGGGAACCGAATCCGTGTCCGTTACTCGGCGGGTGCCGATTGCGTCGAATTCTCGCCGACGCGAAGAAGGCTTTCTATACCGAACTCGACCGTTATTCGATAGAGGATTTGGTCACCTCGTCGACAATCGGGTTGCTGCATTTACTCGTCCGCTCCACGGCGAGTGTCACCCCCTGAGATGAAGGAAGTTTCATGAACCTCGACAGCGTCGTCCGTGCCGAACCGGAACTCGAACCGCGGCACGCCGAGGTCGTCCGCGCGACCCTACCGCTGGTGGCGGCGAACATCGACCGCATCACGGCCGTGTTCTACCGCACGATGTTCGACGCCCACCCGCGTCTGCTGCGCGACACGTTCAACCGGGGCAATCAGGCACAGGGCAGTCAGCAGCGGGCGCTGGCCGCCTCCATCGCCACCTTCGCCACGTACCTGGTCGACCCCGCGCTGCCGCACCCGGCCACTATGTTGTCGCGGATCGCGCACAAGCACGCCTCACTCGGGGTTACTCCGGAGCAGTACCGGATCGTGCACGAAAATCTGTTCGCGGCCATCGTGGAAGTGCTCGGCGCCGACGTGGTCGGCGACGCGGTCGCGGCGGCCTGGGATCGGGTCTACTGGATGATGGCCGACACGTTGATGGATCAAGAGAAGGGGCTCTACGCCGAGGCGGGCGTGGATTCCGGCGACGTGTTCCGGGACGTCCGTGTCGTGGCTCGCGACGACGACCCCTCGGGCGTCGCGGTCTTCACCGTCGAGTCCGCCGACCCGGCTGCGCGGCTACCGGGATTCATTCCGGGACAGTATGTTTCGGTCGGCGTCCGGCTTCCCGACGGTGCGCGCCAGTTGCGTCAGTACAGCCTGGTGGGCAAGCCGCGCGACGGCGCGCTGTCGTTCGCCGTCAAGCGGGTCGAGGCGGCCGCCGGCTGCCCGGCGGGCGAGGTGTCCTCCTGGCTGCACGAGCAGTTGCGCCCGGGTGACCCGCTGCAGATCACCCTTCCGTTCGGTGACGTCGTCCTCGATACCGCGGCGGAGACACCGCTGGTGCTGATTTCCGCCGGCATCGGTGTGACCCCGACGATCGGCGTTCTCGACTATCTCGCCGCCCACGACCCGGGCCGTCGCACGCTGGTCGTGCACGCCGACCGTGCGCCGCGCACCCATCCGCTGCGCGATCGGCTGCTGGGACTCACTGCTCGGCTCGAACGGGCCGAGGTCGAAATCTGGTACGAGGAACCGACTCCCGGCGTCCGGCACGGCCGGGCCGATCTCTCGGTGCTGAACGTGCCCGAGGACGCCGACGTATACGTCTGCGGTCCATCCGGGTTCCTGGGCGAGATGCAACGCCAGTTGCGCGCCCTCGGTATCCCCGACGCCCGCGTGCACATCGAGCAGTTCACGCCCGGCGACGCGGGCGCTCCCGAGCGAGTGGCACGATAGTGCTATGGCGCGACTCGACTATCAGGCTCTCAACTCCACCATCCGCTACCTGATGTTCTCGGTCTTCCAGGTGCAGCCCGGAGTGCTGGGCGAGGACCGGGACGCGGCGACCAAGGAGGCCAAGGCGTTCTTCGACGGTCTGGCCGACCGCGACGTCGTGGTCCGCGGCATCTACGACGTGGCCGGGATGCGCGCCGACGCCGATTTCATGATCTGGACCCACGCCGAACGCGTCGAGGACCTGCAAGCCGCGTACGCCGATTTCCGCCGCACCACCGAGCTGGGACGGGCCAGCGCGCCGGTCTGGAGCAACGCGGCGCTGCACCGCCCCGCCGAGTTCAACAAGAGCCACATCCCGGCCTTCCTGGCCGGCGAGGAGGCGGGCGCCTACATCTGCGTGTACCCGTTCGTCCGGTCCTACGAGTGGTACCTGCTGCCCGACGAGGAGCGCCGCCGGATGCTGGCCGAACACGGCAAGGCCGCGCGTGGCTACCCGGACGTGCGAGCGAACACCGTCAGTTCGTTCGCGCTCGGCGACTACGAGTGGATCCTGGCCTTCGAGGCGCCCGAATTGCACCGGATCGTCGATCTGATGCGTGACCTGCGGGCCACCGACGCCCGTCGGCACGTGCGCGAAGAGATCCCGTTCTTCACCGGCCCCCGCGTGGAGATCGAGCAGCTGATCGCCGCTCTGCCCTGATGCGCCCTGCCCCGGTGCAGGCAAACGCTTGCCCGAAGTTTTCGGGGCATGCGCCGAGCGCCGGGGCTTCGTACGCTGCCCGTGAGCGTCGGGCTGGTTACTCCGCTGCGCTGTCCGAGGGGTGCAGTCGCAGGGCGATGGAGTTGATGCAGTAGCGCTTGTCGGTGGGCGTGTTGTACCCCTCGCCCTCGAACACGTGGCCGAGGTGGCTGTGGCAGTTCGCGCACAGCACTTCGACCCGATGCATGCCGAGCGAGTCGTCCGACCGGAGAATCACCGCGTCGGACGCGGCCGGATCGAAGAAGGACGGCCAGCCGCAGTGCGAGTCGAACTTCTCGGTGCTGCGGAACAGTTCGGCGCCGCAGGCCCGGCACACGTAGACGCCTTCGGTTTTGGTGTCGGTGTACTCGCCGGTGAACGGCCGCTCGGTAGCCGCCTCGCGCAGCACCGAGTACTCCTCGGGGTTCAGCTTCGACCGCCATTCCTGCGGCGAGAGCTGGATGCGCGGCGCGGGCAGGGACGTGTCGGCTTCGGAACTCATGGCTCCACGCTAATACGATTCTGCTCCGCGGGCGTCGAACCGTTTTGTGGTCTGTGGGTTTCCGCCGGGAGAGCCGCGGCGACCGGCGGCTGCGGCTGTTCGCCGCGCGGGTCCGGGGCGGAACTCATCCACGCGGGATCGATGCCGAACGGCAGCCTGCCTTCCCGCCGCGCGGCCAGATAGCGGTCGCCGAGCACGCAGAACACGACGATGAGCAGCAGGCCCCAGCCGAAGGTGATGCGCAGGTACTCCAGGTTGCGGCCGATGTGCTGCCAGCGGTCCGATAGCCACTTGTCGTAGCTCATGAACCCGAAGATCGCCAGCCAGGCCGGCCAGTTGCGCAGCACCGAGTTGCGCAGCACGACGGTCATCAGGAAGGGGAACAGCATCATCGAGTAGTACATCTGCCCCAGCGAGCTGAGCAGGAACGAGGCCGTCAGCAGCACGCCGGAGGAGGTGCAGACGAAGAACAGTTCGTCCTCGCGGTAGTAGCGGTACAGCAGCCACAGCGAGATCAGCACGAGCACGCCGAGCGCCACGCGCATGCCCCAGGTCAGCCACGGCGGCAGTCCGTAGTACTCGCCGTTGCCGACGATGGCGCTGTTGAAGTAGTCGCGGGATTCGAAGAGGTAGGGCGCGGTGCGGGTGATGAACTTCTCGGGGTCCTTCACCAGCGGCCAGGCGATCGCGGTGAGCGCGAGCGGCACGCCGAGGGCCGTCACGAAGACTTTCCACTGCCCGCGCACGAGCGCGATCAAAAGCAACGGAGCCAGTGTCGGTTTGACCGCGATACTCAATCCGAGCGCGGCGCCCGCCCAGAGGTCGCGCCGCTTCAGCAGCAGGTGGATGAAGATCAGCTCCGCCAGCAGCACGCAGCCGTTGACGTTGGTGAACACCAGCGTGTTGATCACGGTCTCGGAGGAGAACATCGCCAGCAGCAGCGCGGGCGCGGCGACCGAATGCAGGGTGTACCGGAACAGCCGCAGCAACAGGTACCAGGCGATGAGAATCGCGATCGCGTTGAGGGCGATGAACAGCCAGCGCGACTTCTCGTAGTCGATGGCGGCGATCGGCGCGATCAGCAGGGTGCCGCTGGGCGGGTACAGGTAGTGCGGGTCCACCGAGTCGAAATTCGCGGTGTAGACCGGCCGCCCGTTCAGGAAGTCGAACGACGCCTGGTAGACAGGCCGGTAGTCGTCGGTGATGAAGCCGTTGACAGCCTTGATGAAAACCCGGTTCAGCACGGTCATGACCGCCAGGGGCCAGAGTGCGAACTTGATCACCTCGGCGGTGGTGCGAGCGGTCCTGGGCTCGAGCTGTCGAAGGAACACTGGGGCACGGTACACCGGATGGGTTACCGGCGGTTGGCCGGACCTGTCGGACGCGCCGCTCGAACGGCTCCGCACGCCCGGGCTACGCCGGGCATGCGGTGCCATCTGCGGGAAGTTTGCCGTCCTTCAGATAGTCGAGCACGGCCCGCTGCGCGCAGCCGGAATGCGTGGACACCGGATGCCCGAAGCCCTGCCAGGACAGCGCCGCGTGCCGGGCGCCCGCCGAACCTATCGCGCCGGTCACCGAGGACTGGCCGCCGTTACCGACCACCGGATCGGCTACCCCGCCCAGCACGAACACTGGAATACCCAGCTTTTCGGGCAGCGGCGGCGCGGTCGACACCGGCCAGGCAGCGCACTCCATCAGGCCGATGGCCGCCGCCTTGCCGAAAACCGGATACTTGCCCGCCCATGTGCCCGCGAGTTCGTTCGCTTTGGCCGGTGTCGGCGGCAGCTGTGTGTCGGTGCAGCGGTTGACGAACTGGCCGTCGCTCGCGGTGGCCGCGGCCTCCTGCCTGATCAGGTTGCTCAGTGGCCCGCGGTCGCCGCGTCCGGCCGCGGCCAGCGTGTCGGACAGCTCGGTGACCCGAGCGGCCTGGTCGGCGCGCGGGCTGCCGAGGAAGCCCGACACCGCGGTCAGCAACGCGTTCGCCGAGATGTCGCCGAGTTCGCCGCCCGCGGCACGGTTCACCAGATCGGTGACCGCGGCGCGCGGATCGGCCCCGAGTGAGCAGCCGACGCCGACGCAGCGCTGCGCGAAGGCCGTCAGCGCCGCCTCGGCGCCCTGCACGGCCTGTTCGGCGCGGGTCACGGCGTCGGTGCCGACCGGTTCCGGGGAGTCGAGCACCAGCCGGGCGACGTGATCGCCGTACTTGCGGGCGTAGCTGAGCGCGACCTTCGCGCCGTTGCCCGTGCCCAGCAGCGCGATGTGGTCCACCTGCCATTGCCTGCGCAACTGCTCGATGTCGTCGGCGGCGTGCGGTGCGTCGAAGGTGCCTTCGTACGGCTGCAGGAAGTCGCGGCAGGCGATGGTGCCGTCCTGGCTCAACTTCGTCATGCGGGCCACCGGGTCGCCCGCGCCGGGACCGGACTGGGCGTTGTCGGCCAGGCCACGGCGGATCTCGGTGGGCAGGCAATCGATCGGCTGCGAGCCGCCGATGCCGCGCCGGTCCACCGCGACGATCGGGCGGGCGGCCAGCAGCACGGAGGCGGGGCCAGCGGCCAACCCGGCCAGGGTGGCGGAGGAGGAGCGATCCGAGCCCGAGGTGAGCACCAGCGGCGGCGCGTCGGCCGGGGTCTGCGCCAGCCTGGCCCGCAACGCGGCCGCGCGGAAACTGCCCAGCACCGTGCCCGTCGAGTCGATCGGGGTGGCGTACTCGGCGCAGTCGAGCACCAACCCGGCGGGCGCGGGGCCGAGTCCGAACTGATCCAAGGTCGGCTGGGTGCACTCGCGCCAACTGAGGTCGGTTCTGGGCAGCTCGGCCTTGGGCAGAGGAGCGGGCGCGGCGGAGGTGGTCGCGGTGCCAGCGACCGGCGGGCGCTGCACCGCGACACCGGGACGATCCGACGGTCCCGCGCCGCAACCGGCGGTCACGATCGAGAGGGTGGCGGCAAGCACGGCGGCCCGAGTCCAGCGCATTGCTACAGCCTGCCAGGTTCGGACGGTTCTTTCATCGACGGGCCCACCGGGTGAGCATGGTGCCGTCGTCGTCCAGCAACACGTGCGCGCGCGTCATGCGGACGCGGAATTCGTGCGCCGACAGCGAGATTCGCCGCGCCGCGCCGCCGACCAGCAGCGGCGCGGTGGTCAGGCACAGCTCGTCGACCACATCCGCCTCCAGCAGTTCGCCGAACAGATGCGGGCCGCCTTCGGTGAGTACCCGCAGCAGGCCGCGCTCGGCGAGCACCCGCAGCAAGCCGCTGGGCGTCACCGCGATGCCACCCGCTTCGATCACCTCGGCGCCCGCGTCCGCCAGCCGCTGCTTGCGGTCGGCGGGCGCGGTGGTCGTCGTGATGATCAGCGGCGGCACCTGGGTATCGGTGAGCAGGCGCGCGCCGGGGTCGATCGCCGCGCTCGCCGTGACGACCGCGATCGGCGGCGGCGCGCCGTCGAGATGCCCGCCGATGCCGCGCTCGTGGAACGCGCGGCGGCGCGCCGGGTCGGTGCGCGCCCCGCCGTAGTTCTCCGCGCGCGCCGTGCCCGCCCCGACGACGATCACCTCCGCCAGTTCGCGCAGCAACATGAACACCGTTCGGTCGGCCGGGGTGCCCAGCCCTTCGGTCAGGTTGCCGCTGGTGGCGGCGCCGTCGATGCTGGAGACGAAATTGGCGCGGACCCAAGGCGCGTCGAGCGCGGCGGGGAAGGCGTACATCTGCGCGAGGTCGTCCGGGCCGAGTGCTGTGAGCTGGATCGCATTCTGGCTACGCTGCATGAAATCAGATCTCACCACGTCTTTAGGCTTCGTCCATGCAAGAACGCCTCGTCGATCGTCACCCGGAGGTCCCGGCCGATCAGCTCGTCGCCCAAATGGTGCCGCCGCCCATGTTCGATGAGGTGAGCTTCGCCTCCTACATTCCCGATCCGAAGGAACCGAGCCAGGCGGCCGCGGTCGGCAAGGCCGAGGAGTTCGCCGGGCAGGTCGCCAAGATCAGCAAGGCCGCAGGCAAGAAGAGCTTCTTCGGTAAGAAGAAGCAGGTCAGCGGCGCGGGCCTGTATCTGGACGGCGGATTCGGCGTCGGCAAGACCCACCTGCTGGCCTCGATCTTCCACAGCTCGCCCGCGCCCAAGTCGTTCGGTACGTTCGGCGAGCTGACCAACCTGGTCGGCGCGCTCGGCTTCGCCAATGCCCTCGAGCGGCTCTCGGGCAACAGCGTGCTGTGCATCGACGAATTCGAGCTCGACGATCCCGGCGACACGATGCTGGTCTCGCGCCTGCTGACCGAACTGTCCGCGGCCGGTGTCTCGATCGCGGCCACGTCGAACACCTTGCCGGGGCAGCTCGGCGAAGGCCGTTTCGCCGCACAGGATTTCATGCGCGAGATCAAGAAGCTGGGCGCCATCTTCGAGGCGGTGCGCGTGGACGGGCCGGACTACCGCCACCGCGATCTGCCCCCCGCGCCGGAGCCCACCGCCGCCGCGGTCCTGGCCGAACGGGCGGCGAGCACACCGAATTCCACGCTCGACGAGTTCGACGCGCTGCTGAAGCACCTCAGCACCCTGCATCCGTCGAAGTACGGCGCGCTGATCTCCGGGGTGTCGTCGGTGTTCGTCTCCGGCGTGCATCCGGTCACCGATCAGGCCGTGGCGCTGCGCATCGTGGTGCTGGCCGACCGGCTCTACGACGCGAGCGTGCCGGTGACGGTGTCCGGCGCGAAACTGGACGAGATCTTCTCCGCCGAGATGCTGGAGGGCGGCTACCGCAAGAAGTACCTGCGCGCCATCTCCCGCTTGCTCGCGCTTTCGCGGTTCGAGGTCGCGGCCTAGCGCTGCCTGCCCGGCCTCGGCGGCCGACGAGAGAACGTGGGCAGACCCACAGACCCGATGATTGGAGCAGCCGAATGGCCACTCGTTTCCGCGTCCCGGTCGCGATGGCGGCCGGCCTGGCGGTCGCCTTCGGGCCGGTAGCCATCATCGCGCAGGCCGACCCGCCTGCGGCCGTCGTCGCCGATCCCTCCCTGCACCTGCAAGGGGTGCAGAACGCGCGGGACATCGGCGGGTATCGCACCACCGACGGCCGGATCGTGCGCACCGGTCTGGTGTATCGGACCGGGCAGCTGAACAACGCGACGCCGGAGGATCTGGCCGCGCTGACCGGCCGCCGCGTGCGCTCCGTGCACGACCTGCGCACGGTCTACGAGCGCGCGCTCGGTCCGGACCGGGTGCCCGCGGGCGCGACGGCGCACTGGGCCGACGTGATCGGCCAAGCTCCGCCGGAGGTCATCGCCACCACGCTCACCGGAGGCGACGGCCTGTATCGCGCGTTCATCACCGCACCCGGCGCGAACGAGGCGTTCGCTTCGGTGCTGCGCGACCTCATCGGCGCCGACGGCGCGGTGTTGTTCCACTGCACCGCGGGCAAGGACCGCACCGGCTGGACGGCGGCCGTGCTGCTCACGCTGCTCGGCGTCGATCGTGCCACGGTCACCGAGGACTATCTGCTGTCCAACCGATTCCGCAACGCGAGCGAGAACGACCCGCTCAACGGCGTTCAGGGATCCTGGCTCGACGCCGCCTTCGACCAGGTGGATCGGACCTACGGAAGTTTCGACGCCTATGTCCGGGACGGCCTGGGACTCACCGGCGCCGATATCGCGGCCTTGCGGGACCGACTGCTGGGCTGAGCGCGGCACCCGGCCCGATACGTCCGCTTCGGCAGTTTCGGTGGCGTGCCGTGCACTACGATCCCGGCATGGCGAAGTTTGAGACATGGGACGGCCTGGAACTCAATTACCGGGTGTGGGAGGGCGAGGGCATCCCGGTCGTGCTGCAGCACGGAGTGGTCGCGGATACCAACGCGAACTGGATGAGCACCGGTGTGGTCGCCGCACTGCAGTCCGCCGGGCACACCGTGGTGTCCCTGGACGCGCGCGGTCACGGCCGTTCCGGCAAGCCGCACGACGCGGCGCGGTACTCGTGGCAGGCGATGGCGCGTGACGTACGCGCCCTCTACGACGAGCTCGAATTCGAGGAGGTCGCGCAAGTCGGGTACTCGATGGGCGGGGTGATTTCGCTGATGGTGGCCGCGACCGACCGGCGGGTGCGGCGGCTGGCCGTCGGCGGCATCGGGTCGGGTGTGCTGGACTGCGGTGGCGTCGATCGCCGCGTGATCGACCTGCCGGATCTGCAGGCCGCGATGACCGGAGACGGCGCGGACGCGTCGCCGACCGCGAAGATGTTCCGGGTGCTGGCCGACGCGGTACAGGCCGACGTGCAAGCCATCCACGCCGTGGCGACGGGTCTGGACGATCGTCCCATCGAGACGCTGGCGGACATCACCGTGCCCGCGCTGGTGCTGGCGGGCGAGGACGACCCCTTCGCCGCCGAACCGGAGCGACTCGCCGCCGCGCTGCCGAACGGTGAACTGGCCGTGGTGCCCGGCGATCACCTGATGGCGGTGCTGAACCCCGCGTTCCACACCGCACTCGTCGATTTCCTGCGCTGAGGCGGGATCAGAAGACCAGCCGCAGCACGTAGTCGTGATGCACCTGGGCGCCGACGGTGAACGTCCTGGTGCCGGCCTCGGTGAAACCGTGTTTGGCGTAGAAGCGCCGAGCGCGGACGTTCTCCTGGTTGACGCCCAGCCATACGCCCGGATATCCCTCGGCGCGCGCCCAGTCCAGCGCGGCGTTCATCAGCGCGGTGGACACCCCGGTGCCGTGCCGGCCGGGCAGCACGTACAACTTGCTGAGCTCCACCATCGGGTGCGGCCCGACCGGCTCGGCCACCGCAGGGTCCGCTGGGCCGCCCGTGACCAGCATCGCGTAACCGACGATGTCGTCGTCCGCGACAGCCTTGAGCACGATCCGGGCCGGATCGCTCAGATATTCGCCGAACCGTTCGCCCGACAGGACCTCGCCGACGAACACCGCGATGTCGTCGGGCGTCGCCTCGGGCGGGCACGCCAGTGGAAAAGTCGCGGCGGCAACATCACTGAGCGCTTCCGCGTCCCACAGCCCGGCGCGGTCGACGACGACGGAGAGGTTGCTCATGGCTACATCAGAGCATATCGACAACGCGTCAGCGGCGCGGCTCAGGGCGCTCACCTCGTCGCGCGCCTGGCAGCAGGCGAGCGCCATGGAGGAGGCCGTCATCCGCCCGGTGCCCGCGAAGTCGGGCCCCGCGCCCGCGCCGCCGGTGAGCATCGCGGACTGGCGATCGGTCGCGGATCAGGTGAACAGCGAAGTGGTGGCGCTCTGGGGCGACCAGAACCAGCAGGCCGCAGACACCGCGGCGGGGCGGTCACGCGACTCGCTGCTGACCGGCGCCGCGGTGTCGGGCGCCACCGCGCCGGCCTTCCTGTTGTCGCCGTGGCTGGCGAATCGGCTGATCGGCCGATTGCGGCGATTGCGCTCGGAGACCTTGGCGCCGGCCGAGGTCCGGTTGTGCACCGCTGGTCGCACTAGCCGGTGGCAGGCCCGAGTTCGGTGGGCTGGTCCAGTTTCCGCGTAGGAGGCGCGCTCGCGACCCGATGGGAGCGGAAGACGCGGGAGAGCCCGATCAGGGCCACGGCGAACAGCAGCGGGATCACGAATCCCACGCGGTGACCGACGCTCGCCGCGATCGCGCCGACCACACCGCCGCCGAGCAGTGTCCCCGCGTAGTTGAACAGGTTGAGACGCGCGATCAGTGCGTCGAGCTCCCGTCCGGTCGCGAGTTGCCCGGCCGCGCTGAAGCACAGCGGCGCGATCACGGGCAGGCCCGCGCCCGCGACGAGGAACCCGGCGATCGCGACCGCCGGACTCGGCGCGGCCACCACGAGAGCCAGACCGAGGACTCCGGTGCCCGCGGCGGCCCGCACCACAGGGCGCGGACCGAAACGGCGCACCAGCGAATCCCCGGCGATCCGGGAGACCAACGACGTGCCTTGATACGCGGCGAAGGCGAGCGCCGCCGTCGCCGAACCGGCGAGCAGGTCGTCGGTCAGGTATAAAGCCGACCAGTTGCCCACCGCGAGGTCGACCGCGAAGACGAACGCCATCGCGACCCCGAACCCGACATACGCGCGCAGCGCGACGGTGGGACCGGACGCGGCGGTCTCGACGGGACTCGTCTCCGCGTCCCGCACGCCGAGCAGTCCTCGTCCGAGCGCCCAGCCGAGCAGCAGCACGATCGCGGCGGCCGCGAGCAGCGATTCGCGCAGCGTCACCTCCAGCGCCTCGCACCCGGATACGAACAATGCCCCGGCTATCGTTCCGGCGCTCCACGCGGCGTAGAACGACGACAGGATGAACGTCCCATAGCCGTGCTGGATGAACACGGCCTGCATGTTGGTGCTCGCGTCGACGATGCCGACCGCGATCCCGTAGCAGCCGAGTGCGGCCACCAGCAGCGCTGTGTTCGGCGCGAACGCCGCCGCCGATCCGGTGACGGCCACGAGCAGCAGCCCGATCCGCACCGCCGCGCGGCTGGACCAGCGCAGCGCCAGCCGCTCCGCGAGGACGCTGCCGCCGCCCGCCAGCAACGAGATCAGCACCACCGAGACCGCGATCACGCCGTCCGATAGCCCGAAACGCTCCTTCTGCTGCGGCAACTCGGTCAGCACGACGGCGAGGAAGAAGCCCTGTGCGCCGAACGCGAACGAGTTCGCGATCCGGGCACGCCGCAGGACGGGCGCGATCGAACTCATTGGCGCAGGGTAGCCGGACCCTGACGACGACGCGCGCCGGGCCGGGCCGCGACGACGGGCAACGCTGATCACAGGATGGTCCGGTCGCGCGGCCTGGCCGAGATCCGTGATCGGTGTCACCATCGAAGGGCCGCAACGATACTCACTAATCAGGGGGAACCGATCGGATGAGAGAGCTGCCCGCGGATTTCTTTCGCACGCCGCATGCCTTCTACCAGCAGTTGCGCGCCGAAGGACCGGTGCATCAGGTCCGGTTGCGCACCGGTGTGCACGCCTGGCTGGTGGTCGACTACGACGCCGCCAAGGAGGTGCTGCGCCATCCCGACGTCCACAAGGACCCGCACGCTCCGAGGGGCGCCGAGGCTCGGCGATCAGCCGCGGGTGGCAGCGGCGTCACGGCGGCCAACCCGCGCCTGAGCCTGCATCTGCTCAATTCCGACCCGCCGCGGCACTCGCGGCTGCGCAAACTCGTCACACCGGCGTTCGCGCCCGCGCGGATGGAGGCCCTCGCACCGCGGATCGTGGCGATCGCGGACGATCTGCTCGACGCGATCGATCGTTCGACGGGCGCCGGTCCGGTCGACCTGCTCGCGGAGTACGCGTTCCCGCTGCCGATCACGGTGATCTGCGAACTGCTCGGCGTGCCGGTCGAGGACCGCGCGCGCTTCCGGGAGTGGTCGGCGGCCGTGGTCGACACACTCATGTCCACGCCGGAGGGCATTCGTGCCGCGACCGACGCCATCGTCGACTACTTCGACGACCTGGTCGCCCGGCGGCGCGCGGAGGGCTTGGGTGAGGATCTGATCTCCCAGCTGCTGCTCGCCACCGAGGAAGGGGACCGGCTCAGTCACGACGAGCTGATCTCCATGGCCTTCCTGATCCTGGTCGCGGGCCACGAGACCACGGTGAACCTGATCGGTAACTCCGTGCTGGAACTGCTCGCCGATCCCGCCCGCTACCTGGCCCTGCGCGACGACCCGGCGGGCGTTACACCGCTGGTGGAGGAAACGCTGCGCCACAACGGCCCGGTCAACGTGGCGACCCTGCGTTACACCACCGCGCCGGTCCACCTGGCCGGCGGCGTCATCCCGGAAGGGGAGCTGGTACTGGTCTCGGTGGCGTCGGCCAACCGTGACGAACGGCACTTCGCCTCGCCCGCGGCGTTCGACCCGGACCGCGGCACGAACGGGCATCTGGCCTTCGGCCACGGCATCCACTACTGCCTCGGAGCGGCGCTGGCCAGGCTGGAGGCCCGCATCGCGCTGACCCGGCTGGTGCGGCGCTATCCGCAGCTGCGGGCCGCCGTCGACGACGCGGACCTGCGGTGGCGGGAGAGCGTTTTTATCCGTGGGCTGCTCGAGCTTCCGGTGGTCCCGGTGGGTACGCCCGTAGTGCGCTGAAGAGCGGATTCGGTCGACCGACTTTGCTGTGCGCCGCTGGCGACGTAATCTCTCGCGCATGACAAGCGGAAGCCGCATCGGGATCGTCGGTGCGGGTATCGCAGGTCTCGCCTGCGCGAAAGTGCTGAAACAGGCGGGTTTTCCGGTCGAGGTTTTCGACCGTGCACCCGATGTCGGTGGTGTGTGGAGCGCGACCCGGCGATACCCGGGACTGCAGACGCAGAACTCCAAGGACACCTATCACTTCTCCGACTTCCCCATGCCTGCCGACTACCCGCGCGTCCTCGACGGGCAGCAGATGCAGGCCTATCTGGCCGCCTACGCCGAGCACTTCGGGCTGACCGAGCACCTGCGGTTGGGCACCGAGGTGGTCGCCGCCGATCCGGTGGACAGCGGCTGGTTGCTGGAGATTCGCGATTCGAGCGGAGTCCATCGCGCCTCGTGCGATCACCTGGTCATCGCCAACGGTGTTTTCAGCGAACCCGCGATGCCGGAGTACCGCGGCGCCGACTGGTTCCGCGCGGCGGGCGGGCGCTTGTGCCACTCCTCGGAGTTCACCGATCTGGAGTCGGTGCGCGGCAAGTCGGTCGTCGTGGTCGGCTACGGCAAGTCCGCCTGTGACATCGCCACCGCGGTGAGCGAGGTGGCGGCGTCCACCTCGGTGGTGGCCCGGCGGCTGTTCTGGAAGATGCCGCGCAAGCTGGCGCGGGTGATCGACTACGAGCGGTTGATGCTGACCCGCTTCGGCGAGGCGCACTTCCACTACCTGCGGCCCCGCTGGATGGACCGGTTCCTCGACGGCCCCGGCGAATCGGTACGGATCAGCAATTTCGATCTGATCCAGGAACTGGTCACCAAGCACTCGCAGCTGCGTGAACTCGGTCTGGTGCCCGAGGGGCGGTTCGAGCAGATCGCCGAGAGCACCGTCAGCCTGGTGAGCGAAGGCTTCTACGAGCAGGTCGCCAACGGACGTATCACGGTGCACCGGGACACCACGATCACCGAGATGGGCGGTGGCCCGAAGGCGGCGCCCGGGATCCGGCTGTCCACCGGGCAGGTGCTGCAGGCGGACGTCGTGATCTGCGCGACCGGCTTCCAGCAGCGCGTGCCGTTCCTCACGCCGTACATCCAGCGCAGGCTGACCGATGAGCACGGCAATTTCCGCCTGCACCGTCAGATCCTGCCGTTGGAGGTCCCGAATCTGACCTTCGCCGGCTACAACTCCTCGGTGATCAGCACGCTGAACGCCGAGGTCGCCGCGCACTGGACCGCCGCGCTGCTCAACGGCGGGCTCGTCCTGCCGCCCGCCGAGAAACTCGACGAGGAGATGGACGCCCGGCTGCGCTGGATGGAGGAACGCACGCACGGCCACCACGCGCACGGCACCGCGGTCGTCCCGTTCTCCATCCAGAACATCGACGAGATGCTCGCCGACCTGAAGTTCCGCCTGCCGCTGCACACGCGCGTGGCGCAGGTGTTCCGCCGGATCAGGCCGGAGTCCTACCGCGGACTGGCCAACCGTCGCAAGCCGGGGCCAGGGCCGGTGGCACGCCCGGCGGTGCCGATCGAGGCTGAGCTGCTTCCGTACGAGGGCGACAGCGGCCGGGTCAGCCACTAGAACATCGGGGCGGACCCGGGTAGCGCCGGTCCACTCGGTCAGCGAGTTCTCCGATCGGTCCGGGCCGCGGGGTGGGCGACCGCGTGCGCACACTTGCATCGACTGCCGAACCGGCGGCTGTCATGCGGCAAATCGTGCCGGGCCGTCCGATGGCCGATCGGTCTGCGGTGCTGCTTTCTGGGTCCGGCGCGTCGATGAGGACTGTCGCGCCGCCGCCCAGCTGGCCTGTGCGGGGCGTATCCCCAGCTCACCGGCCAGCCGGATGCTCGCAACGGTGCCGTGCCCGTGGCGGCGGCCCGCTCGAGCACGGACGGTTCCGCCTCCGACTGTCCGGTGGAACCGCTCGGTTCGGACTCGCCGCGAGTTATCGCGCGCGCAATACCGGGGGCCGCTGTTTGCGTTGGCGATAATCCAAGGGTGGAAGCGCTGGACATGAATCTCCTCGTGGCCCTCGACGCACTGCTGGACACCAACAGCGTCACCTTGGCCGCGGAGCGCCTACACACCTCGCCGCCCGCGATGAGCCGGACGCTGGCCAGATTGCGCGACGTACTGGGCGACCCGCTGCTCGTGCGTGCCGGTCGCAACCTGGTGCCGACGCCGCGCGCACTGGAATTGCGATACGAGGTCAGCACGCTGGTCGAGCAGGGACGCGCACTGCTGACGCCGCGCGACGACCTCGACCCGGCCGCGCTGCGCCGGACGTTCGCGATACAGGCGGGCGACATGGTGCTCACCGAACTGGCCGGGCCCCTGCTGTCCGCGGTGCGCGCCCAAGCGCCGGGCGTGACGCTGCGCTTCCTGCCCGACATCGCCGAGGGCACCGGGGCGATGCGGGATGGACGCGTCGACCTGGAGGTCGGCGTGATCGACCACACCGACCCGGAGACCACTGTGCGCAGAGTGCTCACCGACCGGGTGATCGGAGTCGCCGCCACCGACCATCCGCTGGTCACCGATCGCGTCACCGTCGCCGCGTACGCCGCCGCGCCGCACCTGAGCATTTCGCGCACCGGCCGTTCGCACGGCCCGATCGACGACCGCCTCGCCCTGCACGGCCGCACCCGGCGGGTGGTGGCCACCGTGCCCACGCTGACCAGCGCGCTGTTCGCGGTGCGCGGCAGCGACCTGGTCTGCCCCGCACCCGCCTTGCTGAGCGCCGCTACCCTACCCGCGATCGGATTGAGCACGTTCGAGATACCCCTGCCGTTGCCCGAAGTCGCCATCGGGATGGCCTGGCATCCGCGCAACACCGCCGACGGGGGGCATCGCTGGCTGCGCGATCTCGTCCAGCAGATCCTGTTGCGTTCGTTCGCGGCGGCGCCTCCGCCGAAGCGGCGGCGCGTCAAGGCCCCTCAGGACATCGGGGGCGGGCTGGATAGCCGGTAGTCGGCCGGTCGGCGCTGCGCGTCGGTGCGGTCGGACTGATAGCCATTCGTCGTCGACTCGCCCGGCGCCGGCCCGAAGAGGTCGGAGCGGCCCAGCGGAGCCGCCGCCGTGCGCTTGAGTTCGTCCAGCATGGCTTGCAGCTTGTCCACGTGCGTGTTCTCGACCGGGGTGCGGTCGTCGTCGCCGGCGCGGTGCGCTCCGGTGAGTCCCACGCCCGGGGTGCCGGGGGCTGTGCCGTTCTCCGCGCCGTTGTGCGTCGTGCTCGGGGCGGACGCGACGATGCTCTCGTACGCGGCGTTCTCACCGGGGGAGTACGAGGTGGCGGGTTCGCGCGAGGCGATGAACGCCTCCTGCTGTCCCGGGCTCGGGTCGCGCGGTGTCGGCGCGGTGAAAGGCGATACGGGCTCCCGTTGGACCGGAGTGGTGAAAGCCGGCTCACGGGACGGCGGGGCGGTGAAGCTCGCCGCCGGGTCGCGGGGCGTGGTGAAGTTCTGCCCGGACGTGGCGTTCGTATCGAGCACGGTCGGCGTGGGCTCGCGCGGCGGTGTGAAACTCGTCTGCGCAGTAGAACTCGGTTCGACCGCCGCGTGCACCGGCTCTCGCTGCGTGCGCTGCGGGCGCACACCGTTCGTGGCACCGGCCGGCTCGCGGGAATCGCTCTTCTGCGCAGTGGCTTCGGCGCCGCCGTGCTGCGGTCCGCGCGCGTTCGATCGTCCCGCGGCTGCCCGGGGTAGCGGGCGTTGCGCAGTTCGCTGGTCCTCCTGCGCTGGGTCGTCACCGGATTCCAGGCGCTCCACCCTGGCATCGAGACTCGAGATGTCCTGTCCGGCACGGAAAGCCCAGGCCTCGAGCTCGGCCAACCGCCCCTCGACGGTCGGTTCGCTCACCACGGTCTGCGCACCGTCGATCCGGGCCGCCACCGCGTCGAGCTTCTCGCTGACCTCTCGGAGAGCCGACGCGATACTCGCCAACATCGTGCCGACCGACTCGCCGGTCTGCTGACCGTGCTCCATCCAGTACCCACTTCCCCGTATCGGCCCAGCTCGCACTCGGCCGGACGATTCTATCCGCCCAGTTGGACATCCGCGGCTCGCGAAAGATTCGGCGGTGCACCGCCGAATCAAGACCTGATCGAAGCAGCCTAGGCCCCCGGAATCAGCCCCCTGCAGGCGGATTACGTGGCGACCCGGTTTGTCCGAAAACGGGCCGACGCATCTGATCGGTCATTATCCGCCCGAAGCGCGTCCTGCGCGAGTTCACGCCCAGGGGTGGCTGCGCGAAGGCCGTGCCGGTTGCCGCGGGGCCAGGGTTGCGAGCGGCCGGGCGCGTCGTGGGATGGCGGCAACTGTCAATTCAGCGTTCCCGCAGTGGCCGATGCCGTCCCGTGGCATGATGAAAGCCCTTGTGCCGCAGAGTACAACGCAGATCTCGTCGGCAGGCCACGTGTGTGGCACACCCGAGCGCGGGGTGAACGGGGCTGGCGAGGTAGCCGAGTCTGACGCACTCTTGATCTATGGCGTAGGTCGCCGGGCCTGCGGTGGTTTGTGCAGGGGAGTGGTCGCGTGAGAACGAAGCAGCGGGCGGAGATCGCCTGCGGGCGCCGAGCGATGCTCGCCGAGTTGGGTATCGGAGAGGCCTCCGGCCGTATCCGTGGATCGAAGACCGGTTACGCCTGCGGGTGCCCGGAATGTGCCGCCGCCCAGTGGGATATGCGGCGGCTCAAATACTGGTTGTGCGGCAGGCTGCTCGCCTACGGAGCCGACGAGGCCGAAGTGGATCAGCGCATCGGGACCTTGCCGGTGGACGTGTACTGGCGCAAGGGCGACCGGATATACGCGATCGAGGTGCGTAGCGGTCCGCTGGAGCGTGGACTGGCTCAGGAGCACACCGAACGGCTGCGCGCCGAGGGTTGTACGGACGTGTTGTGGCTGTGCCCACCCGGCTACTGGGTGCCGTACCTGCACGCCCTGGGCATCGCGGACTTCGCGCCCGCCGCCTGTGATTATCGCGCGGTCACCGGCGTGCTCGACACCGAGCACGCGATGGCGGCGCCGCGGCGTGAGCCGGTCGAGCTGCGCGAGTTCATCGCGGGCTGGGTGAGCGGCGAGTATGTCTGGGGCCATCGGGACGAGAGGACAGGAGGCTGGGCGACCGTGACCGACTGGGAGTACCACACGAAGACGCAGGCCACGGTCATCGCCCGGCAGCGCCAGGAGCTGGTCAACCAGCGCACGTCGCTGGCGGTGGCCCGGAAAGCCTTGCGCGACAAGCAGAAACATCTGCTGAAGATGACCACGCGACTGGAGCGCGCGGAGCAGGCCGCGCAGGAACGGGCCGACGCGCTCGCCGCCGCGCAGCGCACGATCGCCGATCACGACCGGCTCGACAAGGCCCTGCGCAACACGATCGCCAAGCTCGAGGTGACCATCGGCCGGTGGCAGCTGATCACCATCTGCGCGATGCTGCTGATCGTCACTTTCCTGGCGGGGGCGATGGTGGTGCGCTGAGCCGGAACGGCGCCCGGTCCCACCGCCATTCGTGGCGCAGCACCAGCGCGAGGAAGTCCAGCAGTTCCAGGCCGGTCTTCGCGCGCACCTCGCGGAGCGCGGCCCAGTGCACGGGGCCGCGCTCGACGAGGTCGCGCAGCATCCGTTCACCCGCGGCGTCGACAGGGCGGGCGCGCAGATCCGGGACGCCGACGCGGCTGCCGGTCCAGACCAGCCAGCCCCAGCCGTTGGCGTGCGCGTATGCCCGAGCGGCGGCGGATTTCGCGACGTTCACGTGGAAGCCGACATGGCCCAGCGGCGTGACGTCGATCAGTACGGTGCGGCCGTCGGTGAGCCGCGCGACGATGCTCGGATAGTGCACCCGCTCCGCGCCGTCGAGTTCGTAGACGACCGCCGCGGGCTGCTCCAGGAAGGTCTCGACGAGATCGCCGGCGTTGAGGATCCGCAGCAGCCTGGCCTCGAGACCGGAGTCGAACGGCACGTCGCGACCGACCTTGTCCAGATAGAAGCGCCCCCGGCCGTCGTCGTCGCTGTCCACAGTGCGCGCGGACGAGGTCGGGATCGCGGCCGCGGCGCCTGCGTGGGGCCAGTCGACCTGCCCCAACCAGGTATTCAGCTGACTCGTGGCGCGCGGCTCGGCGTCGTGTAGTTTGGCCAGGCGCCGGTTGGTCTTCTTCTGCCACGCCGCGATGCGCTGGGTGACGAATCCGGCGATTCGCTTGGCGTCCTCGGCGGCGTGCCCGGCCAGCCGGAGTTTGAGATACGACAGCTCGGTCGCGGCGATATCGGTGTCGGTCGCGTACGTCTCCACCAGCAGCGCGCGTGTGAGCTGCCGGTCCATGGCGTCGAGGGGGTAGCGCGCGGACAGGACCGCGGCGGCCCGATGTCCGGAAAGCTGTGCCATCCGGATCATCTGCCCGACCGCTTTGGTGTGCAGTTGCCGCACCCGGTCGCGGGAAAGGTCGTAACGAGCGCCGATCCGGGCGAGTGTCTCGGGCTTCTCGCCACCGACTCCCAGCCGAGCCGTCAGCAGGTCGCCGTCCTTGGCCTTCTGGTCGGCGCGCAGCGCGATCAGCTCCCCGAGCACCTCGTTGACCTCTTCGAGTTCGAACGAGATGTCGTCGCGCAGGTCGAGTGACTCGGGATCGTCGTCATCTGGCGCCGCGCCTTGCGCGACCTCCGCGCTGATCGTCACGCGACAACCCCCTGACTCGGCTCCGGCACTGTGTGCCACAGCGTATCCCTACCCACCGACACGCGGCCCCATCCTGGTCGCCGGCGACAGCAGTCGTTCCCTGGCAGTCGGCGCGCTCGATCAGGTGCGGCACGCACGCGGCGAACCGAGCGGCTCTCGTAGCTCCTGGACCGGGGCTGATCGGAGATCGCATCAGAACTCCCAACTCGACTACTCGTGATCAGGGAGAACGCTGCCAGTAGGTACCGGACTGGTCACGGGTAGCCGACTACGTGTTCTCGAGCCGGACCGCGACGAATGGCCAGTGGAAACTCGATCCGCGTGCGGGGCACAAACAAAATCAGACCCGGTGAAAACCGGGTCTGACCTCGTGAGACGGTGGTGCGCGATACTGGGATTGAACCAGTGACCTCTTCCGTGTCAGGGAAGCGCTCTCCCGCTGAGCTAATCGCGCGAGGTGGAGACGGGAATCGAACCCGTGTGCACGGCTTTGCAGGCCGTTGCCTCACCACTCGGCCACTCCACCGCGCAAAGGGGGACGGCGTAATGTTGCCTGGCCCTACCTCTCGAGCGGATGACGGGATTCGAACCCGCGACCCTCACCTTGGCAAGGTGATGCGCTACCAGCTGCGCTACATCCGCATTCTGCCTCCCCGGGGCTCGTTTCCGGCCTCCGTGGTGCGAGACAGAACATTAGCGGACGCTCGGTGAAAGGTACAAATCCGCTGGTAGAACGGCGGAAATCTGGAAAGTGGGCGCTGTGACGCCGGTGGCTCATGTGGTGGATGGGGGAGTCGAGGCGCTCGGTGGTCCTCTCGATGGTCGAGCCGCACCGAATCTGCGACCGCAGCCGGCGTGGTCGCGACCCCGCTTGTCCGCCACCTAGAGTTCGCGCAAGATCGAGAGGAACTGCTCGCGAGTGGTGGCTCCGCGCCGAACCATCCCTGTCTGGACGGCGATTTGGTGAACCACCGGTGGCGCGTGCTAATGTTTTGTCTCGTCCGGAGGGCGCCACGCGCCGCCGGAACCCGTCAGGTCTCATAGCTCAGCGGGAGAGCGTCCGCCTCACACGCGGAAGGTCGCTGGTTCGATCCCAGCTGGGACCACTCGATTCCCCTCGACAGATTGCCAGGTCGGGGGGATTTTGCGTATCCGATCGTTAGAACCTCGTCGACTGCCTCGGCCCGCGTGCCGCGGCAAGTGGGAGACGCTCTTCGTGAGCCTCAGGCGGAACGTCCGGGTGGGCGAAGTATCGCGCGCTCCACTGGGCTGGTGGCGTGGGCGTTCTCGTTCGCACCGGGAGTCACGATCGAGGGATTCGTCTTCGACGTCGTTCGCCGGTGCGGGCTGTCTCCTTGGCCATCCGTCCAGTCGAGCGTCCTGTCGCTGCGAAGCTCCTCGAATCGGCAGCCGTCGACGTTCTTTGTTGCGCTGTGACCTGAGTCACATTATGGTAGCGGTTGCCTTTCTGGGAACCGGGAACCTTTCCACACCCTTTGCGAACTCTTTACTATCGTTTCGATCACTGTGTCACGGGGTCGCCTCCACCGACGGAGGAACGGCCCGAGCTTCGCCCGCCGCTCGCTTTCGATGCCAAGAACATGTTTGACCGATGAACCGGGGCCACCCCGGCGAAGGAGAAAATATGTCCACCGACACCGATTCCGCACCACGGACGTCGCCGCGCGCACACCTCGCCGGTCGCCTGACCAGCGTCGGCCGTGCCGATCTACCTGCCTCGATCGTGGTTTTCCTGGTCGCGCTTCCCCTTTCGCTCGGTGTGGCGGTGGCCTCCGGCGCTCCGGTGGCGGCAGGACTCATCGCAGCCGTTGTCGGCGGTGTGGTGGCCGGATTGCTGGGTGGTTCCGCGATCCAGGTGAGCGGGCCCACCGCGAGCCTCACCGTTGTCGTCGCCGAGAGTGTGCACCAATTCGGCTGGGCGGCAACGTGCTTCATCACCGTCGGAGCGGGTGTGCTGCAGATCCTGTTCGGGCTGAGCCGGGTCGCGCGCGCCGCGCTGGCCATCGCCCCGGTGGTCGTGCACGGCATGCTGGCGGGCATCGGCGTGGTGATCGCGCTGCAACAGGTGCACGTGCTGCTCGGGGGCAGCTCGCTGAGTTCGTCGTTCGCCGCGCTGGTGGGGTTACCGCGGCAGCTTTTGTCGGTGCGCACCGGCGACCTGTGCGTGGGCCTGGTCGTCATCGGCATCCTGGTCGCTTGGCGCTTCGCGCCACGGCGGGTGCGCGTGCTCCCCGCACCGCTCGTCGCCGTGGTCACCGCCACGCTGCTGGCGCTCGTCCTGCCCACGCGGGTCGAGCACCTTGTGCTGAACGAGTCGTTGCTGGAGTCCCTGGGCCTGCCCGCCATCCCCTCCGGAGGCCCGGCGGCCGTCGCCTCGACCGTGATCACGATCGCGCTCATCGCCAGCGTCGAAAGCCTGCTGTCGGCGGTCGCGGTGGACAAGATGCGGCCTGGTCACCGCACCGATTTCGACCGGGAGCTGATCGGGCAGGGATCGGCCAACGTCGTCTCCGGCCTGCTCGGCGGCCTGCCGATCGCGGCCGTCATCGTGCGCAGCATCACCAACGCGAACGCAGGCGCTCGCAGCAGGGCGGCGACCGTGCTGCACGGAGTCTGGATCCTGCTGTTCGCGGTGGTCCTGGCCGGCCTCGTGCGGCAGATCCCGACCGCCGCGCTGGCCGGACTGCTCATCTTCGTCGGCACGCAGCTGATCAAGCTGGCGCACATCCGGCTGGCCAGGCGGGCCGGTGAGATGTACGTCTACCTGGCGACGGTGCTGGGTGTGGTGTTCCTGAATCTCTTGCAGGGCATGCTGATCGGTCTCGTGCTCGCGTTCGCGCTGCTGCTGTGGCGGGTGGTGCGCGTGCTGATCGTCGCGGCTCCCGTACCCGGCTCGCGCCGGTGGGTGGTCGCTATCGACGGCACGTGCACCTTCCTGGCCTTGCCGAAGCTCACCGCGGAACTGGCGAAGGTCCCGGCCGACGCCGAGGTGACCGTCGAGATGGCCGTCGACTTCCTGGACCACGCTACGCACGAGTTCCTCACCGAATGGGCTCGCGAGCGCGAAACGCACGGTAGTGCAGTGGAATTCGTCGAACTCGGCGGCGAAAGGATGGCAACCGCCTTGGCCGGACCGCCCGAGCGCGGGCACTTCAGGCAGGTTGTCGACCAGGTCATCGGACCGTGGCGGCGCACGGGCGACCGGGAGGACCGCATCGCGGCGGGCATCGCCGCCTACCACCGCGGCCACGCCCACCTGCTGCGCCCGCACCTGGACAAGTTGCGTCATCGGCACGACGCCGACTCGTTCTTCCTCACCTGTGCGGACGCCAGAATCGTGCCGAACGTCATCACCAACAGCGGCCCTGGCGACCTGTTCACCGTGCGCAACGTGGGCAATCTGGTGCCTACGCGCGGTGGGGACGTCTCGGTGGAGGCGGCGCTGATCTACGCGTTGGAGCGGCTGGACGTGCGCGCGGTCGTGGTCTGCGGCCACTCCGGCTGCGGTGCCATGGAGGCGCTGCATCGCGAGGTGCGGGCCGGGGCGGGGCTCGGCGACTGGCTGGCGCACGCCCGGCCGAGCCTGGAGCGCTACCGGCTGGGGCATCCGGTCGCCGCCGCGGCGGCCGTCGCGGGATTCGGCCCGGTGGATCAGCTGGGCATGGTGAACGTCGCCGTGCAGCTGGAGACGCTGCACGCGCACCCGGTCGTGCGCCGGGGGATTGAGGAGCGGGGCGTGGCGGTGTCGGGATTGTTCTTCGACCTCGCCACGGCCCGGGTGATCGAGGTCATGGCCGACGGCATCGCGGAGTTCGGCGACGAGCGGCGCGGTATCGCGGCGGAACCCGTCTGACCAGGCATTGTGCGGTGGATCATGCTGATGGACGACGACCGGATAGTGGGGAATCGCACACAATCGGCGAACTTCTCAGGCTTTGCTAAGTCTTTACCAATAGACTTGCACTCGTTTACATCTCGACTCATCGCTGTGTCGGGACTGCTTCACCGCGAGATGCCGGTTCGCGGTCTTGTGCCCTGCTGGACATGTTGATCGTCAACCGACCTCGGCGAAACAGCCGAGTCGGCGAAGGAGAGTCATGGCTATCGATCACGATTTGGCCCCGCCACCGTCGAAGCCCGCACCGGCGGGTTCGAGCCGCAGTTCCGGACCGCTGTCCGATCGCTTCACCGAAATCCTGCGCCACGATGTGCCCGCATCGATCGTTGTTTTCCTTGTCGCGCTGCCGCTTTCGCTCGGCATCGCGATCGCCTCCGGAGCCCCCGTCGCCGCCGGGCTCATCGCCGCCGTGATCGGCGGTGTCGTCGCCGCAAGCCTCGGTGGTTCGGTCCTGCAGGTGAGCGGCCCCGCCGCGGGCCTCACCGTCGTGGTCGCCGAGACGATCAATCAATTCGGTTGGCGCACAACGTGTTTCATCGTCTTCGCCGCCGGTGTGCTGCAAATCCTGCTCGGCCTGAGCCGCGTGGCCAGGGCGGCGCTCGCCGTGGCGCCCGTGGTGGTGCACGCGATGCTCGCCGGTATCGGCATCACCATCGCGCTGCAGCAGATCCATGTGCTGCTCGGCGGTTCCTCGCACAGCTCGGCCTGGCGGAACATCGTCGAGCTGCCCGGGCAGTTGCTGTCCGCGCACGGGGGTGGCGCGTTGATCGGCGTGGTCGTGATCGCGATCATGCTCGGCTGGAAGTACCTGCCCGCCAGGGTCCGCGTCGTGCCGGGTCCGCTGGTCGCGGTGCTCGTGGGTACGGCGCTGTCGCTGGCGCTTCCGCTCGACGCGGTGCGCATCGTGCTGAACGGCTCGCTGTTCGACGCCATCGGCCTGCCCGCGCTGCCTCGCGGCGACTGGTCGGGTCTGGCGCTGGCAGTCGTCACCATCGCGTTGATCGCCAGCGTGGAGAGCCTGCTGTCCGCAGTGGCCGTGGACAAGATGCACTCGCGTAAGCGCACCGACTTCGACCGGGAACTGATCGGCCAGGGCTCGGCGAACGTGCTGTCCGGTCTGCTCGGCGGCCTGCCGGTCACCGGCGTGATCGTGCGTAGCGCCACCAACGTGCAGGCGGGCGCGCACAGCCGCGCCTCCGCGATCCTGCACGGGGTCTGGGTGCTGGTGTTCTCGGTGGCCCTGGTCTCCGTGGTGGAGCAGATCCCGAAGGCCGCGCTGGCCGGTCTGCTCATCGTGATCGGCATCCAACTGGTGAAGCTGGCCCACATCAAACTGGCGCGGCGCACCGGCGACCTGCTGGTCTACGCCGTGACGGTGCTCGGCGTGGTGTTCGCGAACCTGCTCGAGGGCGTGCTGATCGGTCTGGGCCTGGCCTTCGGCCTGCTGCTGTGGCGGGTGGTGCGCGTGGCGATCGAGGCCCGACAGGTACCCGGCACGCAGCGCTGGCTGGTTACCATCGACGGATCGGCCACCTTCCTCGCGCTGCCGAAGCTGTCGGCGCAATTCGCGAAGATTCCGCCGGGAGCCGACGTCACGGTGGAGATGACCGTCGACTTCCTCGATCACGCGGCGTTCGAGGCCATCGAGGAATTCGCCCGCCAGCAGGTGAACAACGGCGGCAACGTCGATTTCGTGGAGATCGGCGGCGCCAGGATGGCCCACGCCGCGGCGCAGCCGCCCGCGCGCAGCTTCGCCCGCTCGGTCTGGGACGACATCCTCGGCCCTTGGCGGCGCGACGAGCGGCATGAGAATCCGGTCGCGGCGGGTGTGGCGGCCTTCCACCGCAGCCACGCGCACGTCGTCCGGCCGCATCTGGACGAGTTGCGCGACACGCAGGACCCGGATTCGTTCTTCCTGACCTGCTCGGACTCGCGGATCGTGCCGAACATCATCACCAACAGCGGGCCGGGCGATCTGTTCACGGTGCGCAACGTGGGCAACCTGGCGCCCGCCGAGGGTGACGCGTCGGTGGAGGCCGCGCTGGTGTTCGCGCTCGAGCAGCTGAACGTCCGCTCGATCGTGGTCTGCGGGCATTCCTCGTGCGGTGCGATGAAGGCGTTGCACGCCGGGGCCCAGGTCCCCGGCGTGGACGCCTGGCTCGCCCATGCGCGACCGAGCCTGGAGCGGTTCCACGCGGGCCACCCGGTGGCGAGTGCCGCGCGGGAGGCCGGTTTCGGCGAGGTCGATCAGCTGGCCATGGTGAACGTCGCGGTGCAGCTCGAGTTGCTGCACCGGCACCCAGCGGTGCGCAAGGCGGTCGCCGAGCGCGGCGTCAAGGTGTCGGGCCTGTTCTTCGACATCGCCAGTGCCCGGGTGGTCGAGGTGACCGAGAACGGGATCGCGCACATCGATGACGCGGGCCATCAGCCCGCTCCCCAACTCGTCTGATCGGACGGGGATGGGTGATCCCGCCCGGGCGGCCTGCTCGGGCGGGATCACCGTTGTCCGGGCGAGTGGGATCGCGATTCGCTGTGCCGGACCCTCGTACCCTGGGAAACGTGACGGCAGACCTCGAAACGAGCTCGGACGATCGGCCGACCCGCTGGCGCGCCTTCCGCGCCGGGCTCGAACGACGACCTACGCTGTACCTCGGCTATCGGATCGTGGTCGCGGTGGTCGGTGTAGCCGTGCTCGCGGCCGGTGTGCTCGCGATTCCCTATCCCGGTCCCGGCTGGGCGATCGTGTTCGCCGGGCTGGGCATCCTCGCCACCGAATTCGCTTGGGCGCACCGGGTCTTGACCTGGCTGCGGGACCGGTATCGGCAGTTGATGGACTGGTACTCCCGGCAAGGTCTGGCCGTGCAGGTGGCCGGTGCGGTCGGCACCGCCGCGCTGGTCGTGGCGACGCTGTGGGTGTTGGGAACCTTCGGGCTTGTGGGTAGTTGGATCGGAGTCGAATGGGAATGGCTGCGCAGCCCCCTGTAACGGTGACCACCGTTCCGGGGCGCATGCTCACCCAACCGGAATGGCTGGCCGCGCGTATCGCGGAGATGGGCCATTCCTGGGGGACCACGTCGCTGCGTATCGCGGGCACGCTGTGGTGGTGCATGGCCGCGTCCGCGCTGGTGGAGCAGATCGCGCGGGCGTACGCGCACGACGCGGACGCCCCCGAGGCCGCGCTGGACCGGCTGGAATGCGAAGTGCGCCCCGACGGCGGCATCGAACGGGTGCGCATCCCGGTGGACGGCGCCCGGGCTTCCGGTAGCGCATCGGCGCTGCGCGAGACGCTGGCGACCGTCATCCCGCCGGTCGCCCGGGTGTCGAGCGCAGGCGTCCCCGCGTTGTGGGCGATCGTGGCCGACGCGATCGGCAATCGGGCACTGGATGCCGGGTCGCCGGACGCGGGCGCGCGGCTGGCCGCCGAGGTCGGCGGCAAACTTCCGGTTCCGCGTTTCGTCGAGATCGGCGGACGCACCTTCGTGCGGCGCATCTCCTGCTGCCTGGTGTTCGAGGTCCCCGGCTGCGAGATGTGCACCAGCTGCCCGAAACGTTCTGCCGCCGAACGCATCGCACTGCTCGCGGACCTGGCCGCCGAGGGCTGACCATCCGGCGCGCGACAACTCGACGGGAACGCCAGGAACTCCGGCGTCACCCGGAGAGAGACCCGAACGCAAATCTCGCGCCACCCGACCGCTACGGCCCAAAACCCGGAGGGGCGGGCCGAAGCGGCGGGACAGTAGCATGGTCGCGCCGGACGAACTTGCGATCGGCCACCATCCAGCGGGACCCCGCCCGCGCACGAGAAACGCCAAGGAGAGCGCAGCCGTGACCACCTCAGCCGCCATCAGCCCAGTCGCCCTCGTCCGGGTGCCGGCCGGGACGACGGCGGGCGCCGCGGTGCGCGAGGCCGGACTGTCCACCAAGGGGCCGGAGACCGTCGTCGTCGTCCGGCTGGACGGCGAACTCAAGGATCTGTCCTGGACCCCGGACGAGGACGTCGACGTGGAGCCGGTCGCGGCGAACACCCCCGACGGCCGCAACGTCATCCGGCACTCCGCCGCGCATGTGCTCGCCCAAGCGGTGCAGCAGGAATTCCCCGAGGCCAAGCTGGGCATCGGTCCCTACATCAAGGACGGGTTCTACTACGACTTCCGGGTCGAGCGGCCGTTCACCCCGGAGGATCTGGCCAAGCTGGAATCCCGGATGAAGAAGATCGTCAAGGGCGCGCAGCGTTTCTCCCGCCGGGTGGTCGAGGTCGACGAGGCCAGGGTCGAGCTGGCCGGTGAGCCGTTCAAACTGGAGCTGATCAGCGACAAGTCCGGGATCGATGATCCAGAGGTCATGGAGGTCGGCGGCAAAGAGCTGACCATCTACGACAATCTGGATCCGCGCACCGGCGAGAAGATCTGGGGCGATCTGTGCCGCGGCCCGCACATCCCGACCACCAAGTTCATCCCGGCCTTCAAACTGACCCGCAGCTCGGCCGCCTACTGGCGCGGTGACCAGAGCCGGGAGGACCTGCAGCGCGTCTACGGCACCGCGTGGGAGTCCCAGGAGGCGCTCGACGAGCACCTGCACCTGCTCGCCGAGGCGGAGCGCCGCGATCACCGCAAGCTCGGCCTGGAACTGGACCTGTTCAGCTTCCCCGACGAGCTCGGTTCCGGTCTCCCGGTGTTCCACCCCAAGGGCGGCATCATCCGCAAGGAACTGGAGGAGTACTCGCGCCGCAGGCACGTCGCGGCGGGCTACGAGTTCGTCAACACCCCGCATATCACCAAGGGCCACCTGTTCGAGGTCTCCGGCCACCTGGACTGGTACCGCGACGGCATGTTCCCCGCGATGCACCTGGACGCCGAACTCAACGAGGACGGCACGGTCCGCAAGCCCGGCCAGGACTACTACGTCAAGCCGATGAACTGCCCGATGCACAACCTGATCTTCCGTGCCCGCGGCCGGTCGTATCGGGAGCTGCCGCTGCGGCTGTTCGAGTTCGGCTCGGTCTACCGCTACGAGAAGTCCGGCGTGGTGCACGGCCTGACCCGGGTGCGCGGCATGACTCAGGACGACGCGCACATCTACTGCACCAAAGAGCAGATGCACAGCGAACTGACCGACACGCTGCGGTTCGTGCTGGATCTGCTGAAGGACTACGGCCTCGACGACTTCTACCTCGAGCTGTCCACCAAGGACCCGAAGAAGTTCGTCGGTTCCGACGAGATCTGGGAGGAGGCCACCGAGACCTTGTCCAAGGTCGCCTCGGCCTCCGGTCTCGAGCTGGTACCCGATCCCGGCGGCGCCGCCTTCTACGGCCCGAAGATCTCCGTGCAGGCCAAGGACGCGCTGGGGCGCACCTGGCAGATGTCGACCATCCAGCTCGACTTCAACCTGCCCGAGCGCTTCGACCTGGAGTACACCGCGTCGGACGGCACCAAGCAGCGGCCGGTCATGATCCACCGCGCGCTGTTCGGGTCGATCGAGCGCTTCTTCGGTGTGCTCACCGAGCACTACGCGGGCGCGTTCCCGGCCTGGTTGTCTCCGGTGCAGGTCGTCGGCATCCCGGTCGCGGATACCTTTGCCCCGCACCTGGATCGGGTGATCGAACGGTTGCAGGACGAGGGCATCCGGGCACAGGTGGACCGCAGCGACGACCGGATGCAGAAGAAGATCTTCAACAACACCGCCCAGAAGGTGCCGTTCATGCTGCTCGCCGGTGAGCGCGACGTGAACGCGAACGCCGTTAGCTTCCGCTTCCGCGACGGTACCCAGGTCAACGGCGTGCCGGTCGACGACGCGGTGGCCACCATCGTCGCGTGGATCGCCCACCGGGAGAACGCGTCGCCGACGGCCGAGGGTTTCGAAATCCGATCAGCGAACAAGGGTGGGGCATGACCGAGCGGACGGTGCCGGAGGGGCTCGCGGATCTGGACGGGACCGCGACCTCGGCCGAGCCGGGCAGCATCGTGGACACCGGCGCCGGCGAACCGGATCGGCTGCAGCGCCTGTGGACGCCGTATCGCATGTCCTACATCGCGGAGGCGGCCACCGGTCCCAAGGATTCGACCGGCCACCCCTTCACCGACATCCCGAAGATGTCCGACGAGGACGGATTGGTCGTCGCCAGGGGCGAGTTGGTGTACGCCGTGCTCAACCTGTACCCGTACAACCCGGGACACATGATGGTGGTGCCGTACCGCAAGGTGGCGAACCTGGAGGATCTCACCGAGGCGGAGAGCGCCGAGTTGATGGCCTTCACCCAGCAGGCGATCCGGGTGATGAAGAAGGTGTCCCGGCCGCACGGCTTCAACGTGGGGCTGAATCTCGGCGGGGTGGCCGGTGGGTCGCTGGCCGACCACCTGCACCAGCACATCGTCCCGCGCTGGGGTGGCGACGCGAACTTCATCACGGTCATCGGCGGGGCGAAGGTGATGCCGCAACTGCTGCGGGAGACCAGGGCGCTGCTGTCGGCGGCCTGGAAGGAGGCGTAGATGAGCGACCGGGCGGGTCGGCCGTGCTGAGTTTCTTCGGCCGCGAGACGTTCGCCAAGGCGACTGCTCCACTGGGCCGCGCGCTGGTCGGCACCGGACTGACGCCGGACGCGATGACGCTGATCGGCACCACCGCCTCCATCGTCGCCGCGGTCACGCTCTTCCCGACCGGACACCTGTTCTGGGGAACCATGGTGATCTGGTTGTTCGTCATGTTCGACATGCTCGACGGGGCGATGGCGCGGGCACGCGGTGGCGGCACGAAGTACGGCGCGGTGCTGGACGCCACCTGTGACCGGCTGGCCGACGGGGCGATCTTCGGCGGGCTGGCCTGGTGGGCGGTCTTCCACGAGCAGCACAAGCCCTTGTTCGCCGCGACGCTGGTCGTCTTGGTGACCTCGCAGGTGATCTCCTATGCGAAGGCGCGCGCCGAGGCCAGTGGGCTGTCCGCGGACGGCGGCCTCATCGAGCGGCCGGACCGGCTGATCATCGTGCTGGTCGGCGCCGGATTCACCGGCATCGGTGGCTACTGGGGGATCGAATGGCTGACCTACGCCGTGCACGTGGCCATGTGGATCCTCGCCGTGCTCAGCATCGTCACCGTCGTTCAGCGGGTGCTGGCCGTACGCAACTCGCCGGGAGCGCGCACCGTGATCCCGACCGGGCAGTCGCAGCGCCCTGGTGCGGGCACCGCCGACACCTCGGGGCTTCCGACGTGACCTCACCCGATGCCGGGCGCGAACCGATCGACGGTGGCGTCCGGGTATCCGTCACGATGAATTGCGGACCTGCGGCTCGGGGGCTCGGATGACGATCGGGGAACAGCTCGGCGCCGCCGGATACGCGGCGGGCTGGCGACTGGTGCGTGCGCTGCCGGAGACGACGGCACGACGACTGTTCGAGTGGGGCGCCGACCGGGTCGCCCGTCGCGCCAATCGGGAATTCCACGCGGGCGGCGCGCCGAACCAGTTGCGGCGCAATCTGGCGCGCGTGCTCGGCGTGCTTCCCGCCGACGTGCCGGACGAACTGATCGTCGCCAGCATGCGGTCCTACGCGCGGTACTGGCGGGAGGCGTTCCGGCTGCCCACGATGGACCATGCAGCGATCGACTATGACGTCGGCGGGCTGGAGCATCTGGATGCCGCGATTGCGAAGGGCCGAGGCGTGCTCTTGGTGCTGCCGCATTCCGGCAACTGGGACATTGCGGGCGTCTGGCTGGTTCAACACTACGGCGGCCCCACCACCGTGGCCGAGCGGCTGAAGCCGGAGTCGCTGTTCGAGCGGTTCGTCGCTTATCGGGAGAGCCTCGGCTTCGAGGTGATCCCGCTGACCGGCGGTGAGCAGCCGCCGTTCGGTCTGCTGGCGGCCCGACTGCGACAGAACAAGATCGTGTGCCTGCTGGGCGAACGCGACCTCACGGGCAAGGGCGTGCCCGTGCAGTTCTTCGGCGAGCGCACCTGGATGCCGGCGGGTGCGGCGAAACTGGCGATCGAGACCGGCGCGGCATTGCTGCCGGTGCACGCCTGGTTCGAGGTCGACGCCGATGGCCGAGAGGACTGGGGCCTGAAAGTCGAAGCGCCGCTGAATGTTTCCGATGGCGTGGCGGCGGCCACCCAGGCGTTGGCGGAAACTTTCGCGGCGAATATCGCCGAGCACCCCGCGGATTGGCACATGCTGCAACCATTGTGGGAGAGCGATCTCTCGCCGCAGCGGCGTGCCAGGATCGCCACCGCGCAGGCGAGCATCAAAGCCGAACAGGGGGACGTATCGCCATGAAGATCGGCATGGTCTGCCCCTATTCGTTCGACGTCCCCGGCGGGGTGCAGGCGCATGTGGTCGAACTGGCGCGAGTGTTCATCGAACGCGGGCACAAGGTGAGCGTCCTGGCGCCCGCGTCCGAGGGCACCCCGCTGCCGGAGTTCGTGGTGTCGGCGGGGCGCGCCGTGGCCATCCCGTACAACGGGTCGGTGGCGCGGCTGTCGTTCGGGCCCATGGCCTACACCAGGATCCGCCGGTGGATCGAGGGCAACGACTTCGACGTGCTGCACATCCACGAGCCGAACGCGCCGAGCCTGTCCATGCTCGCGCTGAAGATCGCCGAGGGCCCGATCGTGGCGACCTTCCACACCTCTACGACGAAATCGCTGGTGCTGAGCACTTTTCAGGGTGTGCTGCGGCCGTATCACGAGAAGATCTCCGGTCGTATCGCGGTGTCCGAGCTCGCGCGCCGCTGGCAGGTCGAGGCGCTCGGCTCGGACGCGGTGGAGATCCCCAACGGCGTCGACGTCCCTGCGTTCGCGCGCGCGCCGATGTTGCCTGGTTATCCGCGCCCCGGCGGGACGGTGCTGTTCCTGGGGCGCTACGACGAGCCGCGCAAGGGCATGGAGGTCCTGCTCGGCGCGCTGCCCGAGCTGGTGCGCGAACATCCCGACGTCGAGATCCTGATCGTCGGCCGCGGCGACGAGGACCGGTTGCGCCGGGAAGCGGGCGACCTGGCCGGCCACTTGCGTTTCCTCGGCCAGGTGTCCGACGAGGAAAAGGCTTCCGCGATGCGGAGCGCGGACGTGTACGTGGCGCCCAACCTGGGCGGCGAGAGCTTCGGCATCATCCTGATCGAGGCGATGGCGGCGGGCACCGCGGTCGTGGCCAGTGAATTGGACGCCTTCCGCCGGGTACTGCGGGACGGTTCGGCGGGCATGCTGGTCCCGGTCGGCGACTCGGCGGCGCTGGCCACCGCGCTGCATGCCGTACTCACCGATGAGGTGCGCAGGGAGGGGCTCGTGCACACCGCGACCCAGGTCGTCGGCGAGTACGACTGGCCGGTGGTGGCCGAACAGATCCTGCGCGTCTACGAGACGGTGACCGTGGGCGACACGAGAGTGCGGGCCGCCGGATGATCACCTTCTCCGCGACGACCGTTCTCGTCCTCGCGCTGATCGCGGCGGTCGTCGTCGCGATCGGTCTGTGGGCGTACTCCACCGCCAACCGGCTCGACCGGCTGCACGTCCGCTCGGATCAGTCCTGGCAGGCGCTCGACGCGGCGCTGGCCCGCCGGGCGGTGGTGGCCAGGTCGGTCGCCATGGCGATCGCGGGTCCGGTGTCCGATCCGGCTCTGTCGGAGCAGGCCGGAGAACTGGCAGCGCTGGCGGACCGGGCCGAGCGCGCCGGTCGCGCCGAGCGCGAGACCGTGGAGAACCGCTTGTCCACCGCGCTGTCGGCGGTCGACATCGGCACGCTGCGCCCGCAACTCGTCGCCGAACTGGCCGACGCCGAGGCCAGGGTGCTGATCGCACGCCGCTTCCACAACGACGCCGTACGCGACACGCTGGCGCTGCGCACGCGCCGCCCGGTCCGCGTCCTGCACCTGGGGGGTACCGCGCCGCTGCCGTCCTACTTCGAGATCACCGAGCGCGCTACCCCGGCCGCGTCCACCGGCCTCGCGGTGGACACCATCCGCACCACCGCGCGGGTGGTGCTGTTCGACGAGAACGACCGGACTCTGCTGATGCGCGGCAACGATCCGAAGACGCCGCAGGTGTCGTTCTGGTTCACCGTCGGCGGCGGCGTGGAGCCGGGGGAGAGCCTGCGCGCGGCGGCGGTACGGGAACTGTACGAGGAGACCGGATATCGCGGGGATCCGGCCGCCCTGCGCGGTCCGATCTGGCGGCGGGTCGCGGTATTCCCCTTCAACGGGGAGCTGATCCGGAGCGAGGAGTTGTTCTTCGCCCTGCGGGTGCGTGGTTTCGACCCGCAACCGGCGAACCTGACCGCGATCGAACGCCGCTCCATCACCGGGCACCGATGGTGCACCGCCGCCGACATCGTCACGCTGGACCGCTCCGGCGAAACCGTCTACCCGTATCACCTGGACGAACTGCTGGCCGAAGCAGCTCAGGCCGCGTCGGGCACCGGCGATCCGGAGGTCCGCTCCATCCGCTGACCGGCCACGGAACACGTGTGATGTGTTTCACGATCGTGATAGCGTCGCGATGATCCAGGGCGCCGGAGGGTACTGCTGTCGGGGACGCATGTGCTTTCGGTGTCGTGGTCCCGCTGACGGCGGGGCTGTTCCTGTTCGGTTGTGGAGGTAGTTGGTTCATGTCGTACCTGCTGTTCGATTTCCTGTTGCCGCTGATCGGTCCCGCGGCCGCGGAGTACTGGGCGCAGTTGCTGGTGGTCGGCCCGCTGTGATCGGGCGCCCGGCGCGAACCGGGCAGGCCAGTGCGGCGCCGGGACGGCACTGCGGCCGAGCCTTCCCGGCGTAAGGCGCCATTACCGAGATCACACCAGGCCAGTGCACTCCAACTGGCTATCAAGTGGCCTTTTGCGCCCACCTAGAATCGTGGCGTTCGTATGCGAGTGATCGATTTGGCGCACATGCCTGGAGGAGTTTGCCGTGACCACCCCCGAGACCACCCAGACCGTCGGTACCGCCCGCGTGAAGCGCGGCATGGCCGAGATGCTCAAGGGTGGGGTGATCATGGATGTCGTCACGCCGGAGCAGGCCAAGATCGCCGAGGACGCCGGTGCGGTCGCGGTGATGGCGCTGGAACGCGTCCCCGCCGACATCCGTGCCCAGGGCGGGGTCTCCCGGATGAGCGACCCGGACATGATCGACGGCATCATCAACGCGGTCTCCATCCCGGTCATGGCGAAGGCACGCATCGGCCACTTCGTCGAGGCGCAGATCCTGCAGAGCCTCGGTGTCGACTACATCGATGAGTCCGAGGTGCTCACCCCCGCGGATTACGCCAACCACATCGACAAGTGGAACTTCACCGTGCCGTTCGTCTGCGGCGCCACCAACCTCGGCGAGGCGTTGCGCCGAATCACCGAGGGCGCGGCGATGATTCGCTCCAAGGGCGAGGCCGGTACCGGTGACGTGTCCAACGCGACCACGCACATGCGCAAGATCCGCCAGGAGATCCGTCGCCTGTCGTCGCTGCCCGAGGACGAGTTGTTCGTCGCGGCCAAGGAGTTGCAGGCGCCCTACGAGCTGGTCCGTGAGATCGCCGAGACGGGCAAGCTGCCTGTCGTGCTGTTCACCGCGGGCGGCATCGCCACTCCCGCCGACGCCGCGATGATGATGCAGCTCGGGGCCGAGGGCGTGTTCGTGGGGTCGGGCATCTTCAAGTCCGGCAACCCGGCGCAGCGTGCTGCCGCCATCGTCAAGGCCACCACGTTCTACGACGACCCGGACGTGCTGGCGAAGGTGTCGCGCGGGCTCGGCGAGGCCATGGTCGGCATCAACGTCGAAGAGATCGCCCAGCCGCACCGCCTGGCCGAGCGCGGCTGGTGAGCTCGGGCCGGTAGCGTCGGCCGCGTGGAGTTGCGGCAGCTGCGGTACTTCGTGGTTCTGGCGGAGGAATTGCACTTCCGCCGGGCCGCGGAGCGATTGTTCATCTCGACGCCGACGCTCAGCCAGCAGATCAAGGTGCTGGAGCGGGAGCTGGGCGGCCCCTTGCTGGTCCGGGAGCCGCGGGTGGAGCTGACGGCCGCGGGCGCGGTGCTGCTGCGCTCCGGTAGGAACGTGCTGCGCGCGATGGACGAGGCGATGCGCGAGACCAGGCGCGCTGCCGCCGCTGGTGCCCCGGTGCTGCGTCTCGGGCTGTTGAACGGCGTCCCGCCCTGGCTGCCCGCCCACATCGGCGGCCTGCTCACCGCCGTGCTGCCCGATGCCCGGATGGTGCTCACCGGTGGGACCACCGCCGATCAGGTGCGTTTTCTCGATGACGACGAAGTCGATCTCGCGTTGGTCCGCGCCCCGGTGGAGCTGCCCGAACGCTTCGCGCAACGTCCGGTTGCCCGCGAGGAGCTGGGCGTCGTGATGTCCGAGCGGCATCCGCTCGCCGGGGCGGCGGCGCCGCTGGACCCGGCCGAGCTGGATGGGCACGAGTTGATCTTGTTCTCCCGCGAATCCGCCGCGGGCCTGCATGATTCGCTGTTGCGTATGCTCGCCGACCACGGCGCGGCGGTACGGCTGAGCGACAGCGCGATGGGCCATGCGCAGATGCTGGCCGTGCTGCCGTCACGTCCCGACGCGATCGGGCTCAGCTCGTCGCGCGTAAACGGACTGTCCGGTCTGGTTTGGCGGCCGTTACGTGGCGCGCCCCTGCGGGTGACCTATGCGATCGCCTGGCGCGCGGCGGTGCGCGATCCGGCCGTCGCGGCGCTGCTCGCGGCACTGGCGTCCGAACTGTCGCCGGAATGAGCCCGCCGGTACCGCTTCCGATGCTAGGTTCACTTCTTACGGCGGCCAGAAGGTCGTCTCATGGTTCTCACAATCACGCTCAGTAGCTTCGCCATTCGATGGCCGTCCCGGCCATATCGCGCCCTATCACCGTCGGATCGATCCGAGCGCAAAGGACGAACAGTTGAAGCTTCTCAAGACCGGACGCATCGCAGCAGCGGGCCTGGCCCTTGTGGCCGCCCTCGGCCTGGCCGCCTGCGGCAGCGACGACAAGAGCGATTCGCACAACTCCACCCACACCACCACCGCCGCCGCTTCGGCGACCGCGAAGGTACCTGCCCCGCCCACCAAAGAAGAACTCAACGCCAACCTGCAGCGTGCGCTCGACCCCGCGGTGCCGAACGAGGAGAAGCTCGACCTCGTGCAGGGCATCGAGGCCGATCCGAGCCTGCCCAACCGCTTGGCCCAGGCGTTTCAGCAGGCCAACGCCACGGCAGTGGTCACGGGCGTCACCGCCTTCGGTGACACGGTCACCGCCCAGGCCACGTTCACCGTCAACGGGCAGGCGAACCAGGTCGACGTTCCGTTCGTCCTCGAAGACGGCAAGTGGAAGGTCCAGAAGGCCTGGGCCTGCCAGGCGCTGGCCAACCTGAACCAGCAGTCCCCGGCCTGCACCGCGTGATGACGGGAGCCGGCCCGGCGCGCGGGCGGTGACGTTCGTTTCGTCGTGACCGGCGTCGGCTCCACCCACCGCGGTCCGTGCACCGAATCGGTCCACGGCCTGCGGTGTTAGCCCGTGCCTAAGGCGTATTCGGCAGTGCGACATGGACACTCGACCGCGGCGATGGTCGGGTGGAGTCATGACAGCAAGCAGCACAACACCCGAACGCGTCGTCATCGTGGGCGGCAGCTCCGGCATGGGACTCGCGCTGGCGGCATCGCTGATCGATACGGGCGCGCAGGTCACCATCGCGGGCCGTTCCGCCGAACGGCTCGCCGCGGCGGAGCGCATCTTGTCCGCGGGGCCGGGCACGGTGCGCTCGGTCGTCGCGGACATCACCCGCGAAGCCGACCTCGAGCGTTTGTTCGCCGAATCGGAGCCGGTCGATCATGTCGTCACCACCGCCGCCGATGTCACCGGCGCCTATCAGCAGCTGGATCGGTTCGACGCCGACCTGGCTCGGAACCTCGTTTCCGCCAAATTGATCGGCCCCATGCTGCTCGCCAAGCACGCCCGGGTCGTACCGGGCGGCTCGATGACGTTCACTTCCGGCGTCGCGGCGTATCGGCCCGCGCCGGGCGGCGCCATGGTGGCGGCGGTCAACGGCGCGCTCGCCTCGCTGGCCTACGCGCTGGCCCTGGAGCTCGGCCCGGTCCGCGTCAACGTGGTCTCGCCGGGGTGGGTCGACACACCGATCTGGGACACCATCGCCGGGCCCGCGAAAACCGAACGTCACCAGCAGCTCGCCGCACGCCTGCCCGTCGGGCGCATCGGCTGCCCTTCCGATATCGCGCAGGCGATGCTGGGCGTGATGCGCAATCCCTTCATCACCGGCACGGTCCTGCACGTGGACGGCGGGCATCGGCTGGTCTGACCGCTGGGCGGCGGGAAACCCATATGGCTACGCGGTTATGCGCATCTGATCATGGGATTGTGCCTCACCACAGAAGCCGAGCTCGAGCGGTAATCGACAAGGACCCGGGAACCTAGTCGGCCCGGTCCTGGTCGACTCGAAGCGCCGGACGATCAGGGTGGTCCCAGCGCACGAAGAAGGTCGGCGTGTAGGGGTTATCGGCATCGTGCCGCAGCAAGGCCGGGATGGTCCATTGCGCGTCGGGCGGGGTGCGGCGGCGGAGCGCGGCCTCGGACAGCTCCAGTCGGAGGATCAGGTCGGCGTCGAGGTGGCGGCCCGCGAGCATCGGGCCCGCGACGACAACGGTGGTCGCGGGCGGCGCCGTGCGGATCGCGGCGCGCGCGGAGCGGTCGGCGGCTTCATCCCACAACGCGGGCAGCCACCGGCCGTGCTCGCGCAGCGCCTCCACGACTTCGCGGCGCAGCGCGGCGTAGTCGAACCACGCGGTGCGATAGGACATCTCGTCGGTGCGGCCGAACTCCATGCGCAGCGAGGCGGGACGCACGTAGTCATGCAAGGAGACCACGTGGGCCGACCGGCCCGCGTCGCGCAGCGCCTCCACGATCCGGTCGGCGAGCGCCACCGGCTGTGCGGCGTCCGCGCCGTCGACGGCGATCACCGTGTGTGCGGTCGCGGTCAGCAGGGGCTGGATCACCTGCGTGACGAGGGCGTCGGGCGTGATGGGCAGGAAGCGCGGCACCCATCCATCTCAGCAAAGTGCGACGGCCGGTGCGGCGTGGGCGTAGCCAGGCGTTCACCGGCGGCCGAACGGCGACGCCGTGAGCGGCCGGGATAATCTCTGCGCATGGCGACAATCGAAGAGGCGCTGGAAATAGAGCGGCTGGAGCGGGACATCTTCCGTGGCGCGTCCACCAAGACCCAGCTCGCGCGCACGTTCGGCGGCCAGGTTGCCGGCCAGGCGCTCGTGTCCGCGGTCCGGACGGTGGAACCGCGATTTCAGGTGCACTCCCTGCACGGCTATTTCCTCCGTCCGGGTAATCCGCAGGAGCCGACGGTCTACCAGGTCGAGCGCATCCGGGACGGGCGGTCGTTCTGCACCCGCCGGGTGACCGGCATCCAGGACGGCGCCGCGATATTCACCATGTCGGCCTCGTTCCACGTCGGCGACGAGGGGCCCGAGCATCAAGATGTCATGCCCGATGTCCCGATGCCGGAGGATCTGCCCGACGCCAGCACCACGATGACGCCAGAACGGCTATGGGCGATGCGGGAGTGGGAACACTGGGACATACGCATGGTCCCGCACGAGAACGTGTCCCGCCGCGATGGTGTGGTCTCCCAGCAGCAGGTGTGGTTCCGCTACCGGCACCTGCTGCCCGACGATCCGCTGGTGCACGTGTGCACCCTCGCCTACATGAGCGATATGACGCTGCTGGGTTCCTCGAAGGTCATCCATCCCGACGAGCCGACCCAGAATGCCTCGCTCGACCACGCGATGTGGTTCCTGCGCCCGTTCCGCGCCGACGAATGGCTGCTCTACGACCAGTCCTCGCCGTCAGCGGCTTTCGGCCGGGGGCTGACCGGCGGCAAGATCTTCACCCGAGAAGGCACGCTGGTCGCGGCCGTGGTGCAGGAAGGCCTCATCCGCAGGCTGCGGGAGGACTGACCCGGCGGGCCATCGCGACGCGGATGCGGCCGACCGTGAGCGGGCCCACATCGGTACGGCTCGTAAGCTTTCCGGCGTGAACGCTTCCTCGGTCACCGCACCCGCCGCCGACACCGGACAGGCGCGGTCCCGTCCCATGATCGGCGTGCTCGCGCTGCAAGGCGACGTCCGGGAGCACGTCGCCGCGCTCGCGCACTGCGGCGCCGAGCCGGTGCTGGTCCGGCGCGAGGCGGAGCTCGCGGCCGTGGACGCGCTCGTGCTGCCCGGTGGCGAGTCGACCGCGATCAGCAAGCTGCTGCAGGCCTTCGACCTGCTGGAGCCGCTGCGCGCGCGGCTGCGCGACGGTATGCCCGCGTTCGGTTCCTGTGCGGGCATGATCCTGCTCGCCTCGGAGGTGCTCGACACCCGCCCGGACGCCCAGCATCTGTCCGGCATCGATATGACGGTGCGGCGCAACGCGTTCGGCCGTCAGGTCGACTCGTTCGAAACCGACCTGCCGTTCTCCGGCCTGACCGACGGTCCGGTGCGAGCGGTGTTCATCCGCGCACCGTGGGTCGAGCGGGCGGGTGCGGGCGTCGAGGTGCTGGCCACGGTGCCGGATGGCCCCGCCGCGGGCCGGATCGTCGCGGTGCGGCAGGGCAACGTCCTGGCGACGTCGTTCCATCCCGAGGTCACCGGCGATCTGCGGGTGCACCGCATGTTCGTGGAGATCGTCCGTTCGGCCGCCGCGTAGTCGGGGCCGCTCTGTACGGCCGTAGTGGAGGCCCGAGTAGGCTGGAGAAGTTGTCCGCCCGGCGGTGCCGGTACCGTACACACCACCAGACGTGCCACCGACCTGAAGGAAGTAGGGAATGAGCGGCCACTCCAAATGGGCCACCACCAAGCACAAGAAGGCTGCGATCGACGCGAAGCGCGGCAAGCTGTTCGCGAAGTTGATCAAGAACATCGAGGTGGCGGCCCGGACCGGTGGCGGTGACCCGGAAGGCAACCCGACGCTGTACGACGCCATCCAGAAGGCGAAGAAGTCGTCGGTCCCCAACGACAACATCGAGCGCGCCCGCAAGCGCGGCGGCGGCGAGGAAGCCGGCGGCGCCGACTGGCAGACGATCATGTACGAGGGCTACGGTCCCAACGGCGTCGCTGTGCTGATCGAGTGCCTCACCGACAATCGCAACCGGGCCGCGGGCGAGGTGCGGGTCGCGATGACGCGCAACGGCGGCAACATGGCCGACCCTGGCTCGGTGGCCTACCTGTTCCATCGCAAGGGCATCGTCACCCTGGAGAAGAACGGGCTGTCCGAGGACGACGTGTTGCTGGCCGTGCTCGACGCGGGCGCCGAGGAGGTCAACGATCTCGGCGAGTCGTTCGAGATCGTCAGCGAGCCGGGCGATCTGATCGCGGTCCGCTCCGCGCTGCAGGGCGCCGGTATCGACTACGACTCCGCCGAATCCGGCTTCCAGCCGTCGGTGTCGGTCGCGGTGGACGTCGACGGCGCCCGCAAGGTGATCAAACTCGTGGATGCCCTCGAGGACAGCGACGACGTGCAGAACGTCTACACCAACGTCGACATCCCGGACGACGTGCTCGCCGAGCTCGAGGACTAGTCGATCGACCGCGCGCCGTAGTCCCGCACGGCGGGATGCTGAGCGCGAAATCGGGGCGGCCGGTCTGTGTACGGGCCGCCCCGAGTGGGTTCATTCCTGGTTCCCAGCGCACCGCTCGGCGGCCGCGCCCCCACCTTCCGGTCGGCGCTGCGGCCGCCGGGGAGGTGGGGCCGGACTCACTCCGCGATCTCGGTGCGGTCGCACCACTCGTACACGCGCAGCCGCCCTTCAGGCGTGTCCTGCTCCCGCTGACTGACCTTGAAGTGCTCGTATCCGCCGCGGAACGGCACCTTCAATTCCACGCCGGGTGGGGTAATCGGGACGATGCGCGAGGGCAGATCGTGCGGCCCGCCTTCGAGGACTGCTTTTGCGCCTTTGCTCATCCTGGGATGGTAGAAGCGCGAAGGTCCTGATCGTGGCATATTTCATGGCACGGTGAGTACCAATTTGCCGACGGTTCGCCCGGTCTCGCCGAGCGCGTGCGCCTCGGCTGCCGCGGACAGCGGGAACGACCGGGCGACCGCCGGGCGCAACGCGCCGGATTCGACGAGTCCGGCGAGAGCGAGCATGCCCGCGTGATCGTGCTCCACCAGCATCCGGATCGCGCGCACGCCCAGCGCCTCCGCCTCGACTGCCAAGTCGACCGCGCCGAAGGCCCGCAACGTCACCAGCAGTCCGCCTGGACGCAGGGTGCGCAGGGACCGGATGCTGTTGTCGTCGTCGATCGAGTCCAGCACCACGTCGACGTCGCGGACCGCCTCGGCGACGTCGGTGTCGCGATAGTCGATCACCTCGTCGGCGCCGATATCGCGCAGGAACGCGTGGTTCGGCGCGCTGGCGGTGCCGATGACGTACGCCCCGCGCGCTTTGGCGATCTGAACCGCGAAGTGGCCGACGCCGCCCGCTGCCGCATGGATCAGTACGCGTTGCCCGGGGCTGAGCCCGGCGGTGTCGACCAGCGCCTGCCAGGCGGTGAGCGCGGCGAGCGGGATCGCCGCCGCCTGTGTGTGGTCGAGCGCGGCCGGTTTGGGGGCGAAGGCGCGGGCGGGGCCGACGACGTATTCGGCGCAGGAACCGTGGCCGTACGGGTAAGGGAGCATGCCGAACACCTCGTCGCCGGGGCGGAACAGGGTGACGCCGATGCCGGTGGCCGCGACCTGGCCGGAGACGTCCCAGCCGAGGACGAACGGCGGCTCGGGAAGGAACAGTCCCGCGGTGGCGCGGTGGCGCCAGTCGGTCGGGTTGAGCCCGGCCGCGCGGACCCGGACCAGGATCTGGCCGGGGCCGGCCACCGGCTGCGGCAGTTTCACTTCGGTGAGCACCTCGGGTCCGCCGAGGGTCTGCTGGCTGATCGCGCGCATGGTCGCGGTGCTGTCTATTTCGGTCACGGCTGTCAGCCTGCCGGTATCCGACGGCAAAGAAAATGGCACGATTGCCATTCTTCGATATGATCATGCCATGGATTCGACGGCGCCTCATCGAGTGGTGGTGTTGGCGCTGGCGGGGGTCTACCCCTTCGAACTCGGTATCCCGAATCGGGTGTTCGGCAGTGCGGCAGGTAGATACGAGGTGATCACCTGCTCGGTCGACGGTCGTCCGGTGCGCAGCGCCGCCGATTTCGACATCGCGGTGGCCCACGACAGCCGCGCCTTGCGGAACGCAGACACCGTGGTGCTGCCCGCCTGCGACATCACGACGGCTCTCACCGGCACGCTGCCGCAGCCGGTGCTCGACGCGTTCGCGCTGATTCCGGCGGGGGCCAGGATCGTCGCGATCTGCACCGGCGCCTTCATCGCCGCGGCCGCAGGGCTGCTCGATGATCGACCGGCCACGACGCACTGGAATCAGGCCGGTCTGTTCCGGCGCACCTTCCCGCGGGTCCGCCTCGACCCGGACGTGCTCTATGTCGATGACGGGGACGTCCTCACGTCGGCGGGCGCCGCGGCAGGACTGGACGTCTGCCTGCATCTGGTGCGGCGCGATCACGGCAGCGCCGTCGCGAACGCGGTCGCGCGCCGTTGCGTCGTTCCCCCGTGGCGCGACGGCGGCCAAGCGCAATACATCGAGCAACCCGTGCCGCCCGAGACGTCGGCTGGGACCGCCGCGGTCCGGCAATGGGCCCTGGAGAACCTGCGCCATCCGCTGACCGTCGATGAACTGGCAGCCCGCGCCCGGATGAGTAAACGAACCTTCGCCCGGCGCTTCCGTGACGAGGTCGGCATGAGCCCGGGACGGTGGCTGATCCAGCAGCGGGTCTTCCGCGCCAGGCATCTGCTGGAAACCACCGACCTGACCGTCGATCGCATCGCGGGCGAGGTCGGCTTCGCCACCGGGACTTCGTTGCGTCAACATCTGGCCGACGCGATCGGCGTGTCACCGCAGGCTTATCGGCGTACGTTCCGTGCACGAGCAGGCGCCGCGGCGAGCTGAACGCCGGTGCGCCGACCGGTTCAGTCGGCGGCCGTGACGGGCAGACCCACGCGGCCTGCGATCCACGGCAGCGACGAGGTGAACGCTGCCGAAGCGAACTGCCAGGTGTGGCCGCCCTGGGTGGTGTAGACGGTGCAATCGATGCCGACCGCGCGTCCCGCGGCGCAGAGTTTGTCGGCGGCTCCGACCTCACCGGAATCGGGTATCCCGTCGCGGCCGCCGAGGCCCGCGCGGTCGTCGTCTGGAACGGGCGCGCGCCTCGTCCCCCCGCCGGAGCGTTGTGCGGGGACGAGGTCGTCGAACAGGCCGGCGACGCCGCTGTAGCGACCGTGCGCGGCCATGACGGTCAGCGGGTCGAACGCGGCCCATGCGGCGGAGTCACCGCCGAAGAGCCGGGCGATGGTCTGCTCCTTGGTGCCGGACGACGGCCCGAGGTCACCGGCGATGTCGACGAAGGTGTGGACCAGATCGGGGTGCATGACCGCGAGGTCCACCGCGCAGGTGCCGCCCATGGACCAGCCGACCACCGCCCAATTCGCGGGATCGGCCGAGGCGCCGAACCGCGATTCGACATAGGCGGGCACGTCCTCGGTCAGATGGTCGGCGGCGTCGCCGCGAGGGCCGTCGACGCATTCGGTGTCGTTGTTGAACCTGCCGCTGGAGTCGACGAAGACGAGGATCGGCGCGCGGCCGCCGTTGGCCTTGGTGAAGCTGTCCAGGGCCGGCATGATCTGGCCACTGCGGATCCAGTCCGCCGGCGTGTTGAACTCGCCGCCGATCATCATCACCACCGGCAGAGCGGGCGGGGTCGGCCCGGCGAACCACGCGGGTGGCAGGTAGACGTATTCGGTGCGGTGCGGGAATCCGCTGCCCGCGTCGGGAATGCGCACCGGCACCAGTTTGCCGTCGGTAACGGCGGTGTTCCGCAGGCCGGGCAACGCCGAGAGGTCGGTTTCGTGCGGGAGCGGACCCGCGGTGACCGCGCCCCAGGCGGCCTGCACGGTGGGGTAGTAGCCGACCCACTGGTTCAGCACGATTCCGGTGCTCACCAGGGTCAGCGGGATGGCGAGGACCGCGATCCCGCGCCGCCACCAGCGTGCGCCCGGCCAGCCGACGACCGCGACGGCGATGGCGACGGCGGTCGCGCCGACCCACGCCCACAATCGGATGGGTGCCGGATCGGAGGCCAATCCCTCGTCGGCCACGTACCCCGCGGCGCCCAGCGCTCCCGCGACGCCGAGCGCCACGCAAACCGGCAGCTGGATCAGCCACCACCGTCTGCCGCGCCGAGCGACGGCGAGCAGCACGACCACCGCGGCGAGGAGCGCGACGGTCACCGGCAGCCAGCCGTGCAGCAGTGAGATCCCGTGGTGGAAGGTGTGCTGCTGGTTCGAGGCCGGACTCGCCGGGGGAACCTGCGGTGGCGCCGGAGACGTGGGCGCGGCGAGTATCGGCACGTCCAGCATTGTGCAGGCGGTTGCTCGAGAGACGCTGTGAATCGGCTCAGGTGCTCCTGTGCGACCGGCCCGAAATGTTGTCGTGCCGTCCGGGGTGCGCGAGGAGAATGCGAGCATGGTCGAACTGGTGCTGGTGCGCGGCGACATCACCGAACAGGAGGTCGACGCGGTGGTCAACGCGGCGAATTCGTCGCTGCTCGGCGGCGGGGGAGTGGACGGAGCGATCCACCGGCGCGGCGGCCCGGAAATCCTGGCGGAATGCCGCCGATTGCGGGCGTCCCACTACGGCGCGGGACTTGCCACCGGAGCGGCGGTGGCCACCACGGCGGGTCGGCTTCCCGCGCGGTGGGTCATCCACACCGTCGGGCCGGTGTGGTCGGACGTCGAGGACCGCTCCGCTCTGCTGGCCTCCTGTTATCGCGAATCCCTGCGTGTGGCGGACGAATTGGGGGCGCGCACGGTCGCCTTCCCGGCGATCTCGACCGGGATCTTCGGCTGGCCGATGGACGGCGGGGCGCGAATCGCTGTCGACACGGTTCGTACGACCGAGACGGCGGTATCGGAGGCGCGATTCGTTCTCTTCGACGAACGGGCTCACGGTGCGTTCGCGCGGCAGGTCTGCGGGACTTGAGACCTCCTGCGCCGGCAGCCGCCGTGTCGTCACGGGTACGGCAGGTCCGCAGCACCGGTGGGCCGAACTTGTCGGTCACCGCTGACATAGTCGGCGCGTGTCGTTCAGTACTCGCATCGAAATCCGGGTCTCCGACCTGGATCCCCAGTTGCACGTCACCGGCGCGGCCTACCACCAATTCGCCGATCACGCCCGTTTCGCCTGTGTTCAGGCGGCGGGCGTGTCGGTGGACGAGCTGATCGCCTCCGGGCTCGGGCCGGTCAACTTGGAGACCGTGCTCCGCTTCCAGCGCGAACTCCGCGGTGGCGACACCGTGGACGTCTCGTGCGCCTGGCAGTGGGGAGACGGCAAGACCTATCGTGTCGAGCACGTCCTGACCCGCGCCGACGGCGTGGTGGCCGCGACGGTGACCAATGTCAGTGGCTTGCTCGATCTGGCGGCGCGGCGCCTCGTGGCCGATCCCGCGCGGCAGTGGGCGGCACGCGCGAGCCGTCCGGAGTTGCTGGGGTTGCCGGGCGCCGCGCGGGAAGCGGCGGTTGTCGGCGAATAGCCCGGGGCTGTGTCGCTGGACGGCGAAAGGCGAAGCCTCCGCTAGACTCTCGAACAGTTGTTCGTGTCTGCGAGAGGGGTTGTCGTGCGGGTGATGGGCGTCGACCCCGGACTCACTCGCTGCGGCCTCAGCATCGTGGAGGGCGGATCGGGGCGGAAGGTCACCGCCGTGGACGTCGACGTGGTCCGCACTCCCGGCGATATGGATCTGGCGCAGCGCCTGCTCGCGGTCGCGGACGCAGCCGAACGCTGGATGGACATCCACGAGCCGGGGGCCGTCGCCATCGAACGCGTCTTCGCTCAGCACAATGTCCGTACCGCCATGGGCACCGCACAGGCGGGCGGCGTGATCGCGCTGGCCGCCGCGCGCCGGGGAATCCCGGTCGCGTTCCACACACCCAGCGAGGTGAAGGCCGCGGTGACCGGCAACGGCACCGCGGACAAGAGGCAGGTGACCGCCATGGTCACCCGTATCCTCGGGCTGCCGTCCGCGCCGAAACCGGCGGACGCGGCGGATGCGCTGGCGCTGGCGATCTGCCATTGTTGGCGAGCGCCGCTGCTGGAGCGGATGGCGGCGGCGGAGGCCAAGGCGGCCGCGGCGCAGCGCCGATACCGGGAGCGGCTGGCCGAACAACGGAAGGCGGTGCACGGGTGATCGCGTCGGTACGCGGTGAAGTGCTGGAAATCGCCCTCGACCACGCGGTGATCGAGGCGGCAGGCGTCGGCTACCGGCTCAATGCCACTCCGTCCACCCTGGCCGGGCTCACCCGAGGCGAGGAAACCCGGCTCTACACCGCGATGATCGTCCGCGAGGACTCGATGACCCTCTACGGTTTCGCCGACACCGAGGCCCGCGACCTGTTCGGCCTGTTGCAGACCGTTTCGGGCGTCGGGCCTCGCCTGGCCATGGCGGTGCTGGCCGTACTCGAACCCGAAGCGCTGCGCAAAGCGCTGGCCGAGAGCAACGTGGCGGCACTGACCCGGGTCCCCGGCATCGGCAAGCGCGGCGCCGAGCGCATGGTGGTGGAACTGCGCGACAAGGTGAATCTCGTTCCCGTGCCTGCCGGCCCGCCCGGATCCGCGCCCGCCGCGGTGGTCACCCCCGTGCGTGACCAGGTCACCGAAGCGCTCGTCGGCCTCGGTTTCGCCGTCAGACAGGCCGAACAGGCGATCGACGCGGTGCTGGCGGAACAGCCCGCCGCCGACACCTCCGCCGCCCTCCGGGCAGCGCTCGGCCTGCTCGGCAAGAACCGGTAAGGCGTCATGGATCATCCTGAGGAACCCACCGAATCGCAGGTCAGCGCAAACTATCTGAAGTCCGACGGCGAGATCGAGGCGAGTCTGCGCCCGAAGTCGCTGGACGACTTCATCGGGCAACCCCGTGTCCGCGAACAGCTCGCGCTGGTGTTGCGCGGCGCGAAACAGCGCGGCGGCACACCGGATCACGTCCTGCTGTCCGGGCCGCCGGGTCTGGGCAAGACCAGCATGGCGATGATCATCGCGGCCGAGCTCGGCACCGCGCTGCGGATCACGTCGGGTCCCGCGCTGGAGCGGGCCGGAGACCTCGCCGCCATGCTCAGCAACCTGGTCGAGGGCGACGTACTGTTCATCGACGAGATCCACCGGATGGCGCGCCCCGCCGAGGAGATGCTCTACCTGGCGATGGAGGACTTCCGGGTGGACGTCGTCGTCGGCAAGGGGCCGGGGGCGACCTCCATTCCCCTGGATATCGCACCGTTCACCCTGGTCGGGGCCACCACCAGATCCGGAGCGCTGACCGGTCCGCTGCGCGACCGTTTCGGTTTCACCGGGCACATGGACTTCTACGAACCCGGCGAATTGCTGCGCATCTTGCAACGGTCGGCACACATCCTCGGTGTCGTCATCGAGGAGGAGGCGGCGGCCGAGATCGCGGGCCGCTCACGCGGCACGCCCCGTATCGCCAATCGCTTGCTGCGCCGTGTGCGCGACTACGCGGAGGTGCGTGCCGACGGCCGGATCACCCGCCCCATCGCCCAGGCCGCGCTGGAGGTCTACGACGTGGACGTGCTCGGTCTCGACCGGCTCGACCGCGCGGTGCTCGGCGCGCTCGTGCGCAGTTTCGGCGGTGGCCCGGTGGGGGTGTCCACCTTGGCTGTGGCGGTCGGGGAGGAGGCCGCGACCGTGGAAGAGGTCTGCGAACCGTTCCTGGTTCGCGCGGGCATGGTCGCGCGCACACCCCGCGGCCGGGTCGCCACCGCCGCCGCGTGGGAGCACCTCGGTCTCGTTCCGCCGCCCGACCTGGTGTTCGGTTCCATCGAAGTGCGCGGTCGCGAGCCGCACCCCACGCTCGACCTGTTCGAATGAGCCGCGCGCTCGGGTGATCGCCGCCGCGGTTGCGGGTCAGCGGCGATGGCGCAGGGCGGCGGCGACCAAGTCGCGGAAAGCGTCGACCTCGTCGCGCTGGTAGCCGCGAGTGCCGAGGCGGGCCTCGGTGAAGCGGACGGCCTCGACGTCGGTGAGGGTGAGGCTGCCCGGTCCGCCGTGCGCGAGGGTCGCGGCGACCAGATCGAGGAACGCGCCGACCTCTTCCTCGTTGTATCCGCGCCTGCCCACCGGGGCCTGGCTGAATCGCATGCGCTGCACATCGTCGAAGGTGAGCATGGCGTGGCCGTTCCCGTTCGCGGCGGGCACCGGACGGACGCCGCGCTGCCGGAACTCCAGTTCCGCGCGCAGTTGGTCGAGGTACTCGTCGACCTGGTCGGCGCGGTAGCCGCGCTGGCCGAGCCGGGGCGCGCCGAAACCGACATGCCGCAGATCGTCGGCGGCGAGAACGCCGTGCCCGGCCAGCGTCGCGGCGACGAGTTCGAGGAAGGCATCCACCTCGTCCGCGTGATAGCCGCGATGCCCGAGCGTCGGGGTCGCGAAACGGGTGCGGCGCACGTCCTCCGGAGTCACGGGCGACATTCTGTCAGGCTCGGCGCGTCCGGCCGATCGGAAGGGAAACTTCGCGATTCCCTGGCCTTTTGCGAACAAGGGCCGTCCCCCTGGCGAAAGCGTCGGATCAGTGCGCCTCACCCTAGCGCCGGTGGCGGTGTCAGGGGGATTGCCGAGGTGCTCAGTCCTTGCGCACGCCGTCCACGAGCAGGCGGCGGATCGCCTGGTTCAGCCCCGCGATCGCGGCCTCGTCGGGTTCGCGCAGTGAGTAGACGATGCCCCCGATCAGCATGCCGGTCACCGCGCGCGCGGTGTTCGACGTGTCCAGGTCGGCGCGCAGGTAGCCCTGCTCGACACCGTGGTCGAGATAGCCCGCGGTCAGCGCGTCGGCGGTGTCGAGCAATCCGTACAGCCGCTGGGTGAGTTCGTCATCGATGCCGGTGGCGTGGAACAGCAACAGCTGGGCGACCCGGCGATCGGTCAGCAGGATTTCGGTGAGGGCCACCCCGATCCGGTCGATCTGGGCGCGGTATTCGTCGAGGGTGGCGGCGGCGTCCGGGGCGTTCTCGGTGCCGAGGGCGGCGATGATGCGCGCGGCGAGGTCATCGATGACGTGGTCGATGATCTCGCGCTTGTTACTGAAGTAGCGGTAGAAGGTGCCGTGACCGATGCCGAGCTGTCCCGCGATGTCGGCGATGCCGGTGGCGTGATAGCCCTTCTCCGCGAAACAGACGAAGGCGGTGTCGATGATCTCTTGGCGCAGTTCGGCTTTCCGTCGCTCGGCACGCGTGGATGGCTTCGTCACCTTCCCGATGATACAGTCATCACAAACGGAATGATGTGTCATTCCGTGATATGTGGTTCAGCTAGCAGGAGGTTCGGTGTGGCGCCTCAATACGACGCGGTCGTGGTCGGTGCGGGGTTCGGCGGTATGGGGGCCGGTATTCAGCTCGATCGGCTCGGCCTGAGCAATTACGTCATCCTCGAACGCGAGGACGACCTGGGCGGCACCTGGCACGTCAACCACTATCCGGGTCTCGCGGTCGACATCGCCTCGGTCACCTACTCCTACTCGTTCGAACCGAATCCGCACTGGTCGCGGCTGTTCGCGCCGGGCGAGGAGCTGAAGAAGTATGCCGCGCACGTCGCCGACAAGTACGGCCTGCGCCGCCGCATGCGCTTCGGCACCGTCGTCGACGGCGCGCGCTGGGACGAAGAGCGGCAACACTGGGTGGTCTCGATCGCGGGCGGGGAAACCGTCACCGGCCGATACCTGCTGACGGCGACGGGATTCCTGTCCCAGCCCTATACCCCGCCGTTCCCCGGCATCGACTCGTTCGCGGGCAAGATCATCCACACCACCGCGTGGGAGGACGACTTCGACCTCACCGGCCGCACGGCCGCGATCATCGGCACCGGCGCCACCGCCGTGCAGCTGGTGCCCGAGGTGGCCAAGAAGGCGCGGGCGCTCACGGTGTTCCAGCGCACCCCGATCTGGGTGGTGCCGAAGGTCGACACCGCGATTCCCGCGCCGGTGCGCAAGCTGTTCGAACGGGTTCCCGCCACGCAGAAGGCCGCGCGCCTGGTCAACACGAGCCTGCTGGAGGCGCTGATGGTGGTCGGGGTGCTGCACTTCAAGCAGGCCAAGCTGCTGAACAAGGGGGCGGGAGCGCTGGCCAGGGCGCACCTGCGGGCGTCCGTGCGCGACAAAGCGACGCGCAGGCAGCTGACACCGCACTACGATTTCGGGTGCAAGCGGCCGACCTTCTCCAACCACTACTTCACCACGTTCAACCAGCCGCACGTGCGCCTGGAGACGAATTCGATCGACCACATCGAGCCGGACGGCATCGTGACCGCCGACGGGCACAAGACCGAGATCGACACCCTGATCCTGGCCACCGGCTTCAATCTGTGGGACGTGAACTTCCCGGCCATCGAGATCATCGGCCGGGACGGGGTGAACCTCGGAAAGTTCTGGCGGGACAACCGTTTCCAAGCCTACGAGGGCATCACGGTGCCGAAGTTCCCCAACTTCCTCAGCCTCAACAGCCCGTACTCCTACAGCGGCCTGTCCTACTTCACCACCATCGAAGCCCAGATGAAGCACATGGGCAGATTGTTCGGCGAGTTGCGCCGCCGGGGCGAGACCACCTTCGAGGTCAGCGAGCAGGCCAACGCCGCGTTCCTGGACCGGGTGACCGACAAGCTGGGCTCCTCGGTCTTCTACGGCGGCGACTGCGCCACCGCGCGCAGCTACTACTTCAACCAGCACGGTGAGGCCGCCCTGCTGCGGCCCACCAGCACACTGAACGCCCATCGCGAAGCGGTCGCCTTCCCGCTGGAGGACTACGTCTACGGCAAGACCGCCTGACACCGTTACCTCGGCTCGCCCGCCGGAGCGTGTCCCGGCGGGCGAGCCGGTGTGCGATCTGGGCCGTTGTAGCTGCCCAGCGGGCGTGCGGGTGTGGCACCCGCGCAGCGAACTGGCAGACTGTGTGGGTACTTGCCCATCCCACCCACGACACTAGGGACTGACTTCGACGATGGAACTGCTGTTTCCGCTGCTACTGGTAGCCCTGCTCGTGCCGATGTTCCTCGGTGTCCGCCGTCAGAAGCGGGAAGCCGAGAAGGTCACCCAGATGCAGGACAGCCTGAAGATCGGCGATCAGGTCGTCACCACGTCGGGTCTGTACGGCACCGTGGTCGAACTCGACGACACCACGGTCGACCTCGAGATCGCCGAGGACGTGGTCACCACGTGGCTGCGCCAGGCCATCCGTGAGGTGCGCACCGACGACCAGGTGAGCACCGAGGAGACCGGCTCGGAGACCACCGGCTCGGACACCACCGAGGCCGTCGAGGAATCCGCCGAGCAGACCGAGACCCGCCTGACCAAGGACTGATCGTTCCGGTTGTGCCCCGGCTCGCCGGATGTCGCCGCGGCCGTCCGTCCGCGCACCCGGCGGCGCTGGTGCACGTCCGCATGTTCCATCCTCGACTTCCCGCCTAGGAGATGACGTACTGTGCCACCTTCCCAGGGATCGGCGCACCCGCTGCGGCTGCTCGGTGTCTACGCCGCGCTGCTGGCCGTGATCTATGCGCTGGTGTTCTTCACCGGTGACAAGTCCCCGACACCCAAGCTCGGTATCGACCTGCAGGGCGGCACCCGCGTGACCCTGTCCGCGCGCACGCCGGACGGCAGCAAGCCGAGCCAGGACAGCCTGAAGAAGGCGCAGGACATCATCGAGAACCGGGTCAACGGCCTCGGTGTCGGCGGATCCGAGGTCGTCATCGACGGCGACAACATCGTGATCACCGTGCCCGGCGACGACGGGCAGCAGGCGCGCGCGCTGGCGACCACGGCCAAGCTCTACATCCGTCCCGTGCTGCAGGCCGTGCCCGCGGCGGGACGCGGCGCGACCCCGCAGACCGCGCCGGGCACCCAGCCCGCGCCCGCCGCGCAGCCGGAGACCACGCAGCCCGCCGCGCCGGAGACCACCGAGCCCGCGCCCGCCCCGCAGCAGCGCGTGTTCCCCGCTCAGCAGCCGACGCAGCCACCCACGAATCCCGGTCTGGAGCCCACCGAAGAGTCGACCAAGGAGATCCAGGCGGCCAAGGCCCTGCGCCAGAGCACCGACCAGTCGGTGCAGCAGGCCGCGCTGGCCACCATGGACTGTGGAAAGGCCGATCCGCTCGCGGGCAACGACGACCCGGCCCTTCCGCTGGTGACCTGCTCGACCGACGGCACCGAGGTCTTCCTGCTGGACAAGAGCCGCATCGACGGCCAGGAGATCAAGGACGCCACCTCGGGCCTGAACCAGCAGCAGGCCAGGCACGAGGTCTACCTGGACTTCAAGTCCGGCGGCAGTGACGCGTGGGCGTCGCTCACCGGTGAGTACGTCTACAAGCGGGTCGCGTTTGTGCTCGACTCGAAGGTGGTCAGCGCACCAGTCGTGCAGCAGGGCCCGCAGCAGGGTGGCCGCACCCAGATCTCCGGCAACTTCACCGCGACGTCGGCGAAGGAACTGGCGAACACGCTGAAGTACGGCTCGCTGCCGCTGTCGTTCCAGACCTCGGAAGCCGAGACGGTGTCCGCCACGCTCGGCCTGTCCTCGCTGAAAGCGGGCCTGCTCGCCGGCGCGGTCGGCCTGCTGGTGGTGCTGCTGTACTGCCTCCTGTACTACCGGATGCTCGGATTCGTCACCGGTCTGTCGCTGGTGGCGTCGGGATTCGCGGTGTACGGCATCATGGTGCTGCTCGGGCGCTGGATCGGGTTCACGCTCGACCTCGCGGGCATCGCCGGTCTGATCATCGGTATCGGTATGACCGCCGACTCGTTCGTGGTGTTCTTCGAGCGCATCAAGGACGAGATGCGCGAGGGCCGCAGCTTCCGTTCCGCCGCTCCGCGCGGCTGGCAGCGTGCCCGCCGGACCATCCTGTCCGGCAACGCGGTCAGCTTCATCGCCGCGGCGGTGCTCTACATCCTGGCCGTCGGACAGGTCAAGGGCTTCGCGTTCACCCTCGGTCTCACCACGATCCTCGACGTGGTCGTGGTGTTCCTGGTCACCTCGCCGCTGGTGCTGCTCGCTTCGCGGACGGCGTTCTGGTCCAAGCCGTCGGTGAACGGCCTCGGCGCGATCCAGCAGGTCGCCCGCGAGCGGAAGGCGGCCGAGGCCGCACTCGGGAAGGCGTGAGGACGATGACCAACAGCCACACCACCCCGTCGCTCGACAAGACGAGCGCCACCGAGATCACCGACGTGTTCGCGGCGGTCGGAGACGCGCAGACCCCCAAGCACGGCTTCTTCAACCGCCTCTACACCGGCACCGGCGCGATCGACGTGATCGGCAAACGCCGGATGTGGTACATCATCACCGCCGCGATCGTGCTCGTCTCGCTGGGCAGCATCATCTTCCGCGGCTTCAACTTCGGCATAGACTTCGAGGGCGGTTCGCGCATCCAGTTCCCGGCGGGGAACGCGACCACCAGCGCGGTGGAGGATGTCTACCGCGGCGCGATCGGCACTGACCCGGTCTCGGTGCAGACTGTCGGCGCGGGCGGATCGGCCACCATGCTGATCCGGTCCGAGGCGCTGAACCAGAAGCAGGTCGAGGCGCTCAACAGCGCGCTGTTCGCCGAGTTCCAGCCGAAGGACAAGTCCGGCAACCCGAGCCGGGCCGCGATCAGCACCTCCGACGTCAGCGAGACCTGGGGCAGCCAGATCACACGCAAGGCGATCATCGCGCTCGCGGTGTTCCTCGTGCTCGTCGCGGGCTATATCGCGATCCGCTACGAGGCGCACATGGCCATCGCGGCGCTGGCGGCGCTGGCCTTCGACGTCACGGTCACCGCGGGCGTGTACTCACTGGTCGGGTTCGAGGTCACCCCGGCGACCGTGATCGGCATCCTGACCATTCTCGGCTTCTCGCTCTACGACTCCGTCGTCGTGTTCGACAAGGTGGAGGAGAACACCCACGGTATCCTGCACCTGACTCGGCGCACCTACGGCGAACAGGCCAACCTCGCGGTGAACCAGACGCTCATGCGCTCGATCAACACCGCCTTGATCGGCATTCTGCCGATCGTCGGGCTGATGGTGATCGCGGTGTGGATGCTGGGCGTCGGCACCCTGAAGGATTTGGCGCTGGTACAGCTGGTGGGTCTGCTGGTCGGCACGTACTCCTCGATCTTCTTCGCTACTCCGCTGCTGGTCTCGATCAAGGAACGCTGGGGGCCCGTGGCGGCGCACACGAAGAAGGTTCTGGCCAAGCGGGCCGGCGCGGCGAGCGCCCGTGCGGGCGTCGCGGCGGAGCGCCGGGCGAGCGTGGCAGCCGGGCGGGACTACGAAGAGGCGCCGCGCAAGCAGCGCGCGGCCGGGCAGGCGCCGCGACCCGGCGCGCGCCCGAGCGGCAAACGGCACAAGAGGCGGAACTGACACCAGGCAAGGGGTTTCATGCGACAGCCACGCAGTGCGGTACGACTGATCGGAGCGCTCGCTGCGGGGACGCTGGCCGCCGGGCTGATGGTCGGCTGCTCCAGCAAGAATCAGGTGCCCTCCATCGGCTACGCGACCGATGCCACCATCGCCACCTATAACGGCGCCAGCTCGCTCGGGGCGAGTTCCGGGTCCTCCGCGGTGTTCTCCCGGGTACTGACCGGCTTCTTCTACACCGGTCCGGACGGCCAGCAGGTCGCCGACACCGACTTCGGGACCGCCAAGGAGGTGCCGGGCGAGTCGCAGACCATCCAGTACCGCCTCAATCCCGACGGCGTGTACTCCGACGGTGTGCCGACCTCCTGCGACGACTTGGTCCTTGCTTGGGCCGCCCGCAGCGGGCGGTACACCAAACCCGGTGATCGGGGCCCCGTTCCGCTGTTCGACGCCGCGAGCACCAGCGGCTACGACGCCATCGAGCGGGTCGACTGCCAGCCCGGCTCGCGGGATGCCACGGTGGTGTTCCGGCCCGGCAGGCGGTACCTGCCGTGGCGAAACCTGTTCGCGGCTGGTGAGCTGATGCCCGCGCACGTCGCGGCCCGAGTGGCGAACGTGCCCAACGTGGTGTCGGCGTTGCAGACCGGCGATCCGAACGCCCTCGGCAGGATCGCGGAGTTCTGGAACACCGGATGGACCATTCCGGCCGACGGACGGCTCGACCTGTCGCGGTTCCCCTCGTCGGGGCCCTACCGCATCGAATCCTTCGGCAGCGAAGACGGTTTGGTGCTGGTGGCCAACGAGCGCTGGTGGGGAAACAAACCGGCGACCGGGCGGATCGTGGTGTGGCCGAAGACCTTCGACTTGAAGAAGAAGGTCGGCGACAACGCCGTCGGCGTGCTCGACGTCGGTGCGCACTCGGTGAAGGACCTGAATCTGAACGGATTCTCGGTGCAGACCCTGCCCGGCCGCGGCGCCGAGCAGTTGACGCTGTCCACCGGCGGGGTGTTCGCCTCGGTCGAGGCGCGCCGGGCGTTCGCGCTGTGCCTGCCGCGCCAGACGCTGTTCGACAAGCTCGGGAAGGTGCCGGACGCACCCAAGACCGGGCTCGGCTCCGGACCGCTGAACGCGCATGTGGTGCAACAGGATTCCCTGCTCTACCCGGCGGTCATCGGCGCGTCGAACAACTATTCCGGCGGTGATGTGGCGAACGCGACCAGGGCCGTCGCCGCCTCCGGCGCCCCGAATCCCACCGTCCGGATCGGCTACGCGGGTCCGGACGATCGGCGCGCGCAGACGGTCACCATGATCGCCGAGGCCTGCAAACCGGCGGGCATCACCGTGGTGGACGCCGGAGCCCCCGATTTCACTCCCGCCCGGCTCACCGAGGGCAAGGTCGACGCCGTCCTCGGCAGCACCGCGTCGGCCCCCGGTCCGGCGGGCTCGATCGGGGGAGTGGCCGCGACCAGCGCGTTGCGCACCGGTAACGGTCTCAATTTCGGACGGTACGGCAACGGCCGTTACGATGCGATCACCGATCAGCTCGGGGCCGACGACAGTTCGGCCGCACAGCTGAATCTGCTCACCGAGGCCGAGAACCTGCTGTGGGCGGAGCTGCCGAGCATTCCGTTGTTCGCCACCCCGCGCACGATCGCCTTCGGTAAGGGGTTGCGCAACGGGATCGCCGCCCCCAACCAGGCCGGAACCGGCTGGAACATGGACCGGTGGGTGCTCGAGCGGTGATAGACGGTGTGGGTGATGTGATCATGGAGAGGTGTCGATGAGCAAGCACGCGGCGATCGAGTCCGAGAATGTAGCCGCCGAACGGACCACCAGAGCCGCCGAGGTGGTCGACCGTTTGACCCGTTGGCACGACGACTTCCCCACGCCCGGTGTGCGTTTCGCGGATCTCACCCCGGTGTTCGCCGACGCCGAGGGCTTCCGCGCCGTGGTCGATTGCCTGGCCGCGTGCGCACCCGACGCCGATCTGGTTGCCGGCGTCGACGCCCGTGGCTTCCTGCTCGGTGCGGGTGTCGCCGCGTCCCTCGGCACCGGCGTGCTCGCCGTCCGCAAAGCGGGCAAACTGCCGCCGCCGGTGATCAGCCGGGAGTACAGCCTCGAATACGGCACCGCCGCGCTGGAGATTCCCGCGGACGGCCTCGACCTGACCGGCCGTCGCGTTCTGTTGCTGGACGACGTCCTCGCCACCGGCGGCACGCTCGCCGCCGCGGCCGAGCTCTTCAAGCAGGCGGGCGCCGAAGTGGCCGCCGCCGCGGTGGTGCTGGAACTCGGCTTCCTTGGCGGGCGCGCCCGGCAGGGCGACTACCCGCTGACCTCGATCGTTCAGCTCTGAGCCGACACCGGCCGTGCGCGGGGGCCGCCCGCGGGGAGCCGCTCGCAGCCTAATTCTGTTGCTCGCCACCGCGGCGACTGTCAGGATCGCGGCATGCGACCTGAGGAGCCGCCGCGCCGGATCCGGGCGGTCTACGACGAGCGGACGATCGTCGTCTATCAGGCCTACTCCCCGGAGATCGCCGAACCCGCCGTTGCCGCTGGGACTTTCGTCGAGCCGTTTCGCCGGGAGCGGATGACCTGGATCAAGCCCTCGTTCCTGTGGATGATGTATCGCTGCGGGTGGGCGAGCAAGCCCGGCCAGGAGCGGGTCTTGGCGGTGACGATCACCCGTGCCGGGTTCGAATGGGCGCTGGCGCATGCCTGCCTCAGCCATTACGACCGGAAGCTCCACCCGGATCGTGAGGTGTGGGCCGAGCGGTTGCGGGCGAGTCCGGTACGCGTCCAGTGGGATCCGGAACGTGACCTCGCGCATCGTCCGCTGGCGTACCGCTCCCTCCAAGTGGGCTTGGGCGGTATCGCCGTGGTGCATTTCCTCGACCGCTGGATCACCGGGATTCGCGATGTCACCGGGGAAGCGCGGCAGCTGCGGCAGTTGCTAGCGGACGGGAAGCTGGAGGCGGCGACTCGGGCCCTTCCCGAGGAGCGCCCCTATCCGTTGCCCGCGGCCGTCGCCGCCGCCATCGGCGCGTCGTCCTGACGAAGCGTGATCCGAATCGCACTGGCGCATCTGCCGAAGTTGTGATTAATCTGTAGAGGTCTTATTTCCGTTGATCGGAGTTCTGCCGTTGCTCATTTGAGGTAGCCATCGTGCGGCCCGCATTCGCGCGCCGTGTCTCGTCGCAACCTCTGGGAGCTGGCATGACCAATCTGTCTTTTTCCGATCTCACTTTCGGCTGGCCGGACGGCACCCCCGTTTTCGAGGGCCTCGACGCCGTGCTCGGCCCCGGTCACATCGGCCTGGTCGGCGGGAACGGTGCGGGTAAATCCACTTTGCTGCGGTTGATCGCGGGGGAGTTGAAGCCCGTTCGCGGGTCCGTCACGGTCGCCGGGCATCTCGGGTATCTGCGCCAGGACCTCGGTCTGGGCTTGGGGCAGCGCGTCGACGCGGTGCTGGGCATCGCGGAGGTGCGAAAAGCCTTGCACCGCATCGAATCCGGAGTCGGCAGCGAGGCCGACTTCGACTCGGTCGGCAACCAGTGGGATGTCGAGGAGCGGGCGTTGGCGCTGCTGGCACGGCTCGGCCTGCACTATGTCGCCGACTCGGTGGAGCATCTCGATCGCACGCTCGACACCCTGTCCGGCGGCGAGACGGTGCTGCTCGGACTGGTCGCCGAGCTGCTCGCCGAGCCCGACGTGCTGTTGCTGGACGAACCGACGAACAACCTGGATCGGGTGGCTCGCGCGCGGCTCTACGAGGTGATCGGCCAATTCTCCGGCACGGTGCTCACGGTCAGCCACGACCGTGCGCTCCTGGATCGGATGGCGACCATCGCGGAGCTGCGCCACGGCGAACTCCGGTTGTTCGGCGGCAATTTCAGCGAATACGAGCGGATCGTCGCCGCCGAGCAGGAGGCCGCCCGCGCCGCGATCCGGGACGCGCGCAGCGATGTCCGCAAGCAGGCACGCGAACTCGTCGAGGCGCGCATCAAACTGGACCGCAGGCAGCGGTACGGGCAGAAGATGTGGGACCAGAAGCGGGAGCCGAAAATCGTGATGGGCGAACGCAAACGGCAGGCGCAGGTGTCCGCGGGCAAGTTGCGCAACAACCACATCGAAAAGTTGGACTCCGCCAAGGAACAGCTCGAGCAGGCCAAGGAGTTGTTGCGCGACGATCGGGAGATCCGGGTGGAGTTGCCCGACACGCGGCTGTATCCCGGTCAGGACGTCATCGAGCTGGACGGAGTCGAGCTGGCGTGCGGGCCGACGGTGGCGTTGCGGGTGTCCGGTCCGGAGCGGATCGCGTTGACCGGCCGCAACGGCGTCGGCAAGACGACGCTGCTGCGGCGCATCGTCGAGGAGGGGCCGAAGGTGCCGTGGCGGATGCTGCCGCAGCGCTTGGACGTCTTCGACGAGCGGAAGACGGTATTCGAGAATGTCGCCTCCACCGCGCCGCACGCCTCCGCGGAGCGGATCCGGGCGCAGCTGGCCCGCTTCCTGTTCCGCGGCGCGGACGCCGACGTCGCGGCGGCGGCGCTGTCCGGCGGTGAACGGTTGCGCGCGGCGCTGGCGATGCTGCTGCTGGCCGACCCCGCGCCGCGCCTGCTGCTACTGGACGAGCCGACCAACAACCTCGACCTGCCCAGCCTGGAGCACCTCACCCAGGCGCTGGCCGGCTTCGAGGGCGCGCTGATCGTGGTCAGCCACGATCCGCGCTTCCTCGACGACATCGGGGTGACCCGGCGTCTGGAACTCACCGCGGCGGGATTGACGGAGACGCTGGTGACCTGAGCCGCCGTCAGGTCAGCAGCGCCGAGAGCCGCTTCGGGGCGACGTGTCGGTAACCGTCCCGGACGATCTCGGCGACTTCGTCCCAGTCGGGTTCCACGTCCAGCCGGACGCCGATCCAGCCGCGGTGCCCGACGTAGGGCGGCACGAAGAACCGGGTGGGCTCGGCGGCGACCAGTTCGGACTGCACGCCTAGGGGAGCCGGGCACCAGATCGTCGTACCCGGCTCCCGGTGCCGGTCCTCGAGGTAGTACACGAACGCCTTCTTCGCCGCCACGAAGAAGGTGGGGGAGCCGTGGCTGGGCCGTTCGGTGCTTTCCGGCAGATCCAGCCAGATCGCGCGGATTCGGGCGAGCGGGTCCACGAGTGGGAGTCTATGTGGCCTTGGCCGCACGCCGCATGAGGCCGGGATGCTTGGACAGGCCGAGCGCCAGGCGCACCGCGAGGTAGGTGAGCGTCAGCCACGGACGTAGGTGTGGCTGCAACGTGCGGATGCGGCCTTGGTCGTCGAGCCGCAGCACCAGCGCTTCGGTCAGCCGGAACGGTCCGATCCCGGCTTCGGCCAGCAGGACGCGCCGCGCGCCGTCGCCGATCTCCTCGGTCCACCGCAAGCCGGTGAGACTGCCGTACGCGGCGGAGAGCAGCACGCGCAGGTCGTCCCGGCCGCGGAAGACCAGTCGGCCGGACAGCGGCGAGATCAATTCGGCATCGGGCGCGAGTACCCGTGCCAGCGCATCCATGTCGCCGCTTTCGGTCGCGGATCGGAACTCGGTGATGGCGTCGGACATGCTGGTCAACCCCTTCGCTCGTCGCTGATTCCGAACCTAGGGCAAGTCACTTGCAAAAAGCAATGGACTAGACTGGGCAAATGCCCAAGGCCGCTTTCTCCGACATCGTTTGCTCGATCGCGCGCACGGTCGACGCGATGGGCGAGCGCTGGACGCCGTTGATCCTGCGCGATCTGTTCGTCGGCCTGACCCGCTTCGAGGATCTGCGTCGCGACCTCGGCATCGCTTCCAATGTGCTCGCCGCTCGTCTGGAGGTGCTGCGTGAGCACGGCATCGTGGAAAAGCGGGCGTACCAATCGAATCCGGCCCGCTACGAGTATCTGCTCACCGAACGTGGCCGTGACCTGTATCCGGTCCTCGCGATGCTGCTCACCTGGGGTGACAAATGGCTCGCGGGCACGGAAGGCCCGCCCGCCGTAGTGGTCCATCGCGAGTGCGGGCGGTCAACCTCGGGCGTGGTGGTGTGCCGGGAGTGCGGTGGGTCGCTCACCGCGGACAATGTCCGGTGGCTTTCCGGACCCGGTGGCAGGCAAGCGCCGGGAACGATGCTGATCGGGGGAGTGCTCGAAGCCGCAGACGCCGCGGACTGACCGAAGTCCGGCGGTGGAGGCCGCCACGGCGCTGTCCGGAGCCCGTCCCGATGCGGCGAACCTGAACCGGACGCCGGCGGCCATCCCGGGACTGGCGCGCACCGCCGAACGGCGTCGGGTCAAAGCGACCGGCCGGCCTGCGGCGGTGTGGGCGTTCGGCGCACCCGAGTGAATCGGAGCACCCGCCCGCGGGACGCTCGCGCGGTCGTTCCTCGAGGGCGTGCACCGGATTCGCGAGACAACGATCGAGGGCGCCGCGACACTCCGGTCAGCGGCGCGGCGCGTACATGATGACCGTGACGCCGACCAGGCAGATCGCCGCACCGAGGTAGTCCCAGCGATCGGGGCGGAACTTGTCCACCAGCATGCCCCAGGCCAGCGAGCCCGCGACGAAGACACCGCCGTAGGCGGCCAGGATGCGGCCGAAGTTCGGGTCCGGCTGGAAGGTGGCGACAAATCCGTAGACGCCGAGCGCGAGCACGCCCGCGGCGATCCAGACGACGCCGCGCTGTTCTCGCCAGCCCTGCCACACCAGCCAGGCACCGCCGATTTCGGCGAGCGCGGCGAGGGCGAACAGCAGCAGTGAACGGGCGACGATCATGGCGGGGACGGTACTTGCTCGCGGTCCGCCGGACGTCGCGAGCCCGGCCCGACCTCGTAGACGGCGTAGGCGCGCCGCAGTACCGGGTAGGAGACGTTGCGTACCGGCACGCCGCCCTGGGTGCGGCCGAATTCGGTACCGCCATGGGCATGTCCGTGGACGGCGAGCACCGCCCCGCCCGCGTCGACCGCCTCGGCCAGATCATGGCAACCCAGGCCGGGGTAGATCTTCGGCGGTTCCCCGGCCAGGGTGTCGACGACGGGCGCGAAATGCGTGAGCGCGATGCGAATTTCGCAGTCGATCCGGCCGAGTGCCCGGCGTAGGCGAAGGGCGTCGACCGGTCCGCGCCGCATGCGAGCGCGGTGTTCGGCGGACCCCTCGTCCGGTGTGCCGGGATGGCCGGGGAAGCCACCGCTGCCGCCCATGACTCCGGCGACGCCGAGCCGAATGCCGTTGATCTCGAGACAGATCGAAGTGCCGTCGAGTACGTGGACGCCCACCGTGGTGAGCCGTGCCGCGATCAGGTCGCCCGATTCGTCGTCATGGTCGTGATTGCCGAGTACGGCGACCACCGGCACGGGAAGACTTTCGAGTTCCGCGCACAGCAGATCGGCTTGCGAGCGGGTGCCGCCATCGGTGAGATCGCCTGCGAGCAAAAGGACATCGGCGGCTTCGGACAGGCGCAGGAAGTCCGGACGAAAACGCCCGGCCACGGCCGCGTGCATATGCAGGTCGCCGACGGCCGCGACGCGAATGCGCTCGGCGGTGCGCGCTGGGGTCACAACGGCCAGCCAGCCATACCGGTGAAGGGCGTGTCAAGCGACGGCGCGAAGCACGTCCGCGACGGCCGACCGGGGCGAAGCAGGAAACTCCGCGTTCACCCGACAGCGACCCACCGTGAGATCGGTATATAGCTGTTGGCTATTCCTTGTTCAAGGGCTGTTCAGTGAGACTACGGGCAGTGTGGCGTCCGATGAAACGTCCATGAACACTGCCGCGTCGGACTATCGCGCGCGCCGGTCGCTCCCGCATGGTCGCGATATGAGCGGAGCGCAACTGCTGTCGAAAGTCGTTGCCACCGCGGCGGCTGTGTTCCTCCCACTCTCCGCCGCGGCCGGAGTCGCGCAGGGCGAGGCGCCCGCGGCCAAAGTGGTCGTGATCGGGTTGGACGGCTTGATGTACGGCAAGGTCGAGCAGGCGCAGGCGCCTAATCTGCTGCGGCTGAGCGGCGAGGGCTTGCTCAGCCGTTCGTCCATCGCCCCGCACATCACCATCTCCGGTCCGTCCTGGGCCACCGTGCTGACCGGCGTGTGGGATCGCAAGCACGGCATCACGGACAACCAGTTCACCGCCGCGCCGTTCGCGCGGTACCCCACGGTGTTCACCCAACTCGAACGCGCTCGGCCCGCGTCGAAGACCCAGTCCATCGCCACCTGGGACCAGATCGCCACGATGACCGGCAGCGGCAGCCCGCGCGCCGACGTCGTCGTCTCCACCGCGCCCGTGCCGGACGATCCGGACGAGTCGCGCACCGACGCCGCCACCGCCGACGCCGTGGCGTCCGCGATCGGCAGGTTCGCGCCCGACCTGCTGTTCACCCACCTGGACCAGGTGGACCACGCCGGTCACGGCGCGGGTGGCGCCTCGCGCGCCTACCTCGACGCGGTGCGGCGCATCGATGTCCTGGTCGGACGCATCGTCGCCGCGGTGGACGCCCGCGCCGCCGCCCACCCCGCCGAGCGGTGGACCGTCCTGGTCACCGCCGACCACGGCCACACCCCCGAAGGCGGGCACGGCGGCCAGTCCTCGGACGAGACGACCAACTTCGTCATCGCTCGCGGCCCGGACTTCCGGCCCGGCGCCACCAGTACCCGAGCCACCCTGGTCGACATCACCCCGACCGTGCTCGACCTGCTCGACGTCGCTCCCGCCGCCGATCTCGACGGTCGCTCGCTTCGTTCCGAGCCCGGCTCCGACCGGACGCCGCTCGCCGGATCCCAGCCCGCCGCCATTCGCTGACCGCGCCTGTCTCGCCTCGGCTCGTAGTTCTCGCCCCAGCGGTTCGGGCATCACGCCTCATCGGGTAAAAGCGCTGGTCAAGTGAATGAATCTCGCTGCGGAGAGCGTCGCGTGCGCAGGGAGGCTACCGAGCGCCGCGCTCCGTATGTGTCCGAAATACGACGGTGGAAGAGGGTGGCCGGGACCCCTGCGCGCCCGCGCCGGTTCGTCGTCCCGGCACTCCGGCGCGCATCCTTCCTCAGCAGAGCGGACGTGGGTGCTCCGCCCGGACTAAAGTTGGTGGTCCGGGAGGTTGCACCGGTCGGATAGGGTGGTCCGATCGAGGCGCGGAGAGGTGGTGGCATGACTCAGCATCTGGGCGAGGCGAAGGTCGAGCAATCGACGTCGGGCCCGCGGTCGAACGGTGCGGGCGCCACCGACGCCGCGCAGACCCCGAAATCGCCGGAGTCGGCGAACGCGACCCCGCCGCGTCAGCCCGGCACCTCTTCCGCCGTTCCGACCTCGGCTTCGCGCCGGGTGCGAGCCCGTCTGGCCCGCCGCATGACCGGGCAGCGCGGTATCGCGGCGGTCAAGCCGGTGCTGGAGCCGCTGGCCACCGTGCACCGCGAGCTGTACCCGAAGGCGAACCTGACGCTGCTGCAACGCGCGTTCGATGTGGCCGACGAGCGGCACAAGCATCAGTTCCGCAAATCGGGTGACCCCTACATCACCCATCCGCTCGCCGTGGCGAACATTCTCGCCGAACTCGGCATGGACACCACCACGCTGGTGGCCGCGCTGCTGCACGACACGGTCGAAGACACCGGCTACAGCCTCGAACAGCTCACCCAGGACTTCGGCTCCGAGGTCGCGCACCTCGTCGACGGCGTCACCAAGCTGGACAAGGTCAACCTGGGCGCGGCCGCCGAGGCCGAGACGATCCGCAAGATGATCATCGCGATGGCCCGCGACCCGCGTGTGCTGGTGATCAAGGTGGCCGACCGGCTGCACAACATGCGCACCATGCGTTTCCTGCCGCCGGAGAAGCAGGCCAAGAAGGCCAAGGAAACGCTGGAAGTCATCGCACCGCTCGCCCATCGCCTGGGCATGGCGACGGTGAAGTGGGAGCTGGAGGACCTCGCCTTCGCGATCCTGCACCCGAAGAAATACGACGAGATCGTCCGGCTGGTCGCCGACCGCGCGCCCTCGCGCGACACCTACCTGGCGAAGGTGCGGGCCGAGATCGTCAACACGCTGGCCGCGTCCCGGATCAACGCGATCGTCGAGGGCCGCCCGAAGCACTACTGGTCGATCTACCAGAAGATGATCGTCAAGGGTAAGGACTTCGACGACATCCACGACCTGGTCGGCATCCGCATCCTGTGCGACGAGGTGCGCGACTGCTACGCGGCCGTCGGCGTGGTGCACTCGCTGTGGCAACCCATGGCGGGACGGTTCAAGGACTACATCGCCCAGCCGCGCTACGGCGTCTACCAGTCGCTGCACACCACCGTGGTCGGGCCGGACGGCAAGCCGCTGGAGGTGCAGATCCGCACCCAGGACATGCACCGCACCGCGGAGTTCGGCATCGCCGCGCACTGGCGCTACAAGGAGACCAGGGGCAAACACTCCAACGACACCGCCGAGGTCGACGACATGGCGTGGATGCGCCAGCTGTTGGACTGGCAGCGTGAGGCCGCCGACCCCGCCGAGTTCCTGGAGTCGCTGCGCTTCGACCTGAAATCGCCGGAGATCTTCGTGTTCACGCCGAAGGGTGACGTGATCACGCTGCCGCAGAAGTCGACGCCGGTGGACTTCGCCTACGCCGTGCACACCGAGGTGGGGCACCGTTGCATCGGCGCCAGGGTGAACGGGCGCCTGGTCGCGCTGGAGCGTCAGCTGGAGAACGGCGAGGTCGTCGAGGTGTTCACCTCGAAGGCGCAGAACGCGGGACCCAGCCGCGACTGGCAGAACTTCGTGGTGTCGCCGCGCGCCAAGGCCAAGATTCGCCAATGGTTCGCCAAGGAGCGTCGCGAGGAGGCGCTGGAGAGCGGCAAGGAGCAGATCTCCAAGGAAGTCCGTCGCGTCGGGCTGCCGCTGCAGCGGTTGATGAGCGTCGACGCGATGACCGCCGTCGCCCACGAACTGCACTACACCGACATCTCCACGCTCTATACCGCCGTCGGCGAGCACCAGGTCTCCGCGCACCACGTGGTGCAGCGGCTGATGGCGCAGCTCGGCGGCATCGGCGACGTGGAGAACGAGCTGGCCGAACGCTCCACCCCGTCGACGACACCGAGCAGGCAGCGGGTCACCGGCGATGCGGGCGTGCTGATCCCCGGCGCTCCCGGCACGGTCGCCAAGCTGGCGAAGTGCTGCACTCCGGTGCCCGGCGACGAGATCATGGGCTTCGTGACCCGCGGTGGCGCGGTGAGCGTGCACCGTACCGACTGCACCAATGCCGGCTCCCTGCGTGAGCAGGCCGAACGGATCATCGAGGTGTCCTGGGCCCCGTCGCCGTCCTCGGTGTTCCTGGTCGCCATCCAGATCGAGGCGCTCGACCGCACGCGGCTGCTGTCCGACGTGACCAAGGTGCTGGCCGATGAGAAGGTCAACATCCTGTCCGCCTCGGTGGCCACGCACGGCGACCGGGTGGCGATCAGCAAGTTCACCTTCGAGATGGGCGATCCGAAACACTTGGGGCACTTGCTGAACGTGGTGCGCAACGTGGAGGGCGTCTACGACGTCTACCGCGTCACCTCCGCGGCCTGACGCGCGCGAACCCTTCGAGTAGCTGTCAATTAGCTCTTATCGCAAGGGTTTCCGCTTGCCGCCAACTCGGCTCCAGGGGTTGCCATTCGGGGCGCGATGCCGGAAACTTGTCGGACCCTTCCCCGGAACGCGCCACTGCGTGTCGCGTTCAACTCGGTGTGTCGTGGAAGTTTTCCGTCGATGCGGCAGTAATAGCCGTAATCTGTTACGGTCTATTGCGTTTCATGGCGTTGAGGTAGCTGCGGCTGACGACTTGATTGCGGATCGCTATGACTGGATACTCGGCAAGACTCTCGGGGATGCTGGTAGCACTCGCCGTGGCTGTGGCGACCGCCGGTGTCGCCGCGGCGGAGCCGTCGAATCCTGTTGGCCCGTCGACGAAGATCCGTCTCACGACCTGTCCCGCGTTGTACGCCTTGGGCATTCAAGGAACGGGTGAATCGTCGCCGGATGCCGCGCCCACCACCGACACCGGAATGCTTTCCACCGTGTTCCGCCCGATGATGGCGAAAGCTCCGGACACCGGACTCGTCGATCGGGCTTACGTGCCATACGAATCCGGCTTCGGCGGTGCGACAGCCGGTGGCGCGGCGCCGTATTCGGAATCCGTGGCCGGCGGCCTGGCCCGTCTGCGGAGCATGGCCGGGACCGTTGCCGAGGCTTGCCCGAACAGCCGGTTCGCGGTCGTCGGTTATTCGCAGGGCGCGCACGTCGCCTCGATGTTCGCCCAGGAGGTCGGCCAAGGGCACGGTGCGCTGCCCGCCGAAAAGGTCGCCGCGGTCGCGTTGTTCGGCGACCCGACCCGCAATCCCGGTGCGCCGCTTTTTCCCGGCGCGCCCGGCAAGGCGACGCCGGACGCCGCGCCGGGAACCTCGGGGGACCGGCTGGTGTCCATCGCCGCACTGCCGCAGGCGCCCGCCACCGGCGGCGGCATCGGCCCGGAACGAGACAAGGCCGCGAATTTCGGGGCGCTCACCGGCCGGGTGGCGAGTTTCTGCGCGGCGGGGGATCTCGCCTGCGACGCCCCGGACGGCGCGCCCATCCTGAAGGCGGTCGCCAACGTGGCGGGCCAGTCCAAGCTCAGCGGCGGCGACCCGATCGCCTCACTGGTATCGATCGCGCAGGCGCTGGCGTTCACCTCCATCAAGACCGCGACCGAAGTGGTCAACGGCGACATCCAGGGCAATTCGCTGGCCACCCTGTCGATCTCGCCGCAGAAGTCGATCTCGCAGCGCCTCGCCGACGCCTCGGATCCACGAACTCCGCTGAATCTGCCCGCCGCGCTGCAGGCGCTGCTGAAAGTCGGCATGATCGGTTTGAACTCGGTGATCGCGATGGTCCGGACGGTGATCGCCCCGGCGAACATCGCCGAGCTCGCCACCGCGGGCCTGGCGAATCCGCCCGCCGCCCTGCTGTCGCTCGGCGTCAAGCTGCTCGGTGCTATTCCGCAGCTGATCCCGCCGACCACCGGCGTCCGTCTGGTCACCCAGGCGTTCGACGCGGTGGTGCAGAACATCACCGACAACAGCGAGCTGCTGAACACGACCACGTGGGTGCGCTACTGGGACACCGTGCAGCGTCACACCGCTTACACCAGCGCGACCGTCTCGGCGAACGGTGACGCTCCCACCCAGTTCGTGGCCGACTGGTTCGCGGCGATCGCTCGCGACATCGCCGACGCGTTCGGCAGCAAGGCCGAGCCGAGGGCCGTGCTGGAGAAGCAGCCGACCGGATTCTTCGGGGACGGCTCCGGCGCGTCTCCCACGCCGAGTTCGTCCGGTACGGGACAATTTCCGTTCGGGACAGGAGCCGACGGCGCCTCATCCAGCGGCGTGACGTCGATTCCGCCCACCGACCGAACCGGCACACCCAACACCTACCCGTTCTCCACGAACTGATCGCCGAGAGGGTCCGACGATGCGATACTGCGTGCCCTGCTCTGCGGGAATGGGGGAATGTTGAAGTCGTACAAACAGCTTTCCCGCTGGTACGGCGCTCTCGAGCCGGCGGTCGGAACGCCAGAGGCGGGCAAGCCGGATGAGGCGGACACCATTGCCCCGGCAGACGACGACGCGCCTTCGCGCTATCCGGACTACATCCGCGACGACACCGAGCCGTGGCAGCGCAAGCCCGAGGAGGTCCCGTCGGATCTGCCCGCGCAGCGCAGCGAATTCACCGGCGGGTGGTCGGATTGGGTGGTGACCGGCCGGGCGCCCGGCCCCGATGACGACTACGTCGCGCCGCGGCAAACCGATCCGGTCAAGTTGCCGTGGGCCGACGACGACACACCCGAGCCGGTCGAGCGGCCGCGCCCTGCGGCGTCGCGTGCGCTGCGCCAAGCCGCCCGCGACCATCCGGCGGTGCGCCGAGCCCGGCTGCTGCTCATCGGGATAGCGGCGGTGCTGATCATCGCCGTCGCCGCGGTGTGCGTGCTGCTGCTGCTGCGCTCCGCCGCCGGTCGCGCCGCGCTGCCCAAGGACTCACATGGGTCCGCGTCGGTGCAGCTCACCGTCGGCGGTGTGCACGCGGGCGGCGACCCGCGCGCGGTGAGCGCGGGCGCCTGCCCGACCGAGCGCAGTGACGCGATCGTGCGCAGCGCGGAGCCGGGCGGCACGGGCTCCGGGCCCGACGCGGTGCTGTCGTTCCAGTACGCGTACTACGTCGAACGTTCGGGGGACCGCGCCCGCGCGGCCGTCGCTCCGGACGCCGACGTCCAGCCCGCCTGGGTCATCCAGCGGGGCATCGACTCCGTCCCGATCGGCACGACGCACTGCGTGCGGATCGTGACGGTCGCGGACAACCGGTATTCGGTGGAAGTCACCGAGTACCGGCCCGGCGGCGCGCCCGCCACGTACAACAGGCAGACGGTCACCACCGCGGTGATCGACGGCCGCACCCTGATCACGGGTATCACGGCCGGATAAAGGAGAGCAGAGGCGATGGGAGAGGACTGGAGCCGCTGGCTCGACGATGCGCCCGGGGAGGGCGCGGCGTCGAGCCGGCCGGTGCGTTCGAAGGCTCCGGTAGTGCGGTTGCGGCGCGGCAAGGGTGACGGTTCCGATGCGGATCGTCCGGCGCAGCGGCCGATCCTGGTGGTCGGTGGATGCGGTGGTGCGGGTACCACGACGACGGCATTGGGTTTGGCGGGTGAGATGGGCACGGGTGGAACGCCGACAGTCGCGGTGGACGCCACTTCGGCGGGCAGTGATCTCGCGCTGCGTGGCGCGGACGAGCATCTGCACCCGATCAGTTTGCAGTCCTGGCTGTACGGACGCGGTGACGACGAGCCGGCGCCGTTGAAGGAGTGCCTGTCGCGGGCGACCTCGGGCGTCGGCCTGCTGTGGCGCGATGCCGCGCCGCTGCGCAGGCGTGCGACCTATCTCACGGTCGCCCGCGCGGTGCGCGACGCCGGATACACCGGCGTCTACGACGGGGGGCATCCGATTGCCGCCCGGCAACTGCTTCCCTTGCTCGACGACGCGGAAGTCGCTCTGGTACTTGCCATTCCGGCGCGCAACGATGCGGCCAACCGGCTGCGGGTCGCCCTGGAATGGCTCGACGACCAGTTCGGTGACGCCGAGGAAGGACACGGCGGCGGCATCGTCGGCGACACCACCATCGTCATCTCGCACCAGTATCCCGGCGACGACTCCCGGGTAGCGGATCATTTGCGCCAGCACCTGTCCGGCTGGGTTCGCGATATCAGGGAGATTCCCTACGATCCGCATCTGGCCCGTGGTGAACTCGTGCGGCACTCCTCGTTGGCGGACGAGACGCGCCGGGCGTATGGGCGCCTGCTCGCCGGGGTGGCATCATGACCGCCGCCATGATTTTTCCGCGTCAGCCCGATCCCGCGCCCGCCGGTGTGATCGCCCCGCCGGAGTCCCGCCGTGCCGCCGTCTGGGACCGTCCCGTACCGGGTGTCGGCCGTGCGCCGCTGGTCTGGCTGCTGGGTGTGCACGGCGGAGCGGGAGCCAGTACCCTCGCGCATGTGCTTGCGCCCGCGGCGGATTCGGGCCGCCGCTGGCCCGGCGTCTTCGACCGCGAAAGCCCGTTCGTCGTCCTGGTCGCCAGGGAGACCATCGCCGGTCTGTCTCGCGCGCACGATCTTCTGCGCCAACATCTTTCGGGTTTCGCCGGTCCTTCCGACGTGCTCGGCCTGATCACCGTCGCCGCCAGGCCAGGACGGATGGCTCCCGAGATCCGGCGCTACCGAGACGTGGTCGGCTCCCTGGCCGGACAGGTGTGGCAGGTGCCGTGGTACGAGGAGTGGACACTGGTCGAACCGGAGCAGCTGCCGGTGTGGTCGCCCGGTGACCTGGTGCCATCGAGGAAACGCAAGCTAGATCTGCTGGAGGAAGTCCCGCTCGATGTCCGGGAGCTCGGCGCCGACATCGTGGCGGCAGCTCGGACGGCACTGGAGGAGGCCGGCTACGACCGCGGGTCTCCGGATCTTCGCAAGCCGTCCGATGAGTGAACGTCCGCATCGCATCGGCGACCACCACCCACTATTCGAGAAAGGCACCCGATGAGCACGCTCCTCCTCGCCGTGCAGGACACGTACGGCACCGTACTCGCGCAAGTCGGTAATCCGACGCCCGAGGCGCCGCCCGGTTCGGAGAAGATCCTGCAGCTGGTGCGGTATCTCACGTGGTTCGTCCTGTTGTCCGGGATCTGTGGCATCGTCTACGCGGGCGGCAAGTTCGCCTGGGAGAAGTGGACCGGTGGTGGTCTGGAGTCGCCGAAGATGGTGGCGGGCGCGATGATCGGCGGCGTGGTCGCCACCAGCGCGGGCACCATCATGAACGCGGTCATCGGGACCTGATGTCGGCGATGGGTACCGTACAGATGCTCGCGGCCGGGTCGCTGGCCTACAAGCAGATGCCCGCCGACGTTCTCGCACCGCTGATGCAGCTGCTGAACTGGCTGCTGTGGTTCGTCCTTCTGGTGTGCCTGGCCTGGATGATCGTCTCCGCGGGGAAGCTGTGGCTGGTCTTTCGCAGTGACCTGGCCATGAACGATGCCTCGCACGGCGTTCTGATGAGCCTGCTGGGTGCTGTGGTGGCGAGCACGGCGTCGGGGATCGCCCTGGCGTTCCTGCCCGCGTGAGCCGCCGGAGCGGGACGGGGACGACGCGGGAATGAATTCGACAGTACTGCGGCCGGCGGACACCGCGGCGTGGCGGCGTGACATCCGTCGCCCCGCGGCCGGAGTCGTCGGCGCCGCGCTGCTGTTCGCGGCGGTCGGCTGCGGGGGTGGCACGGACTCGGTGGGGCCGGACCTCTCGGCCGCTCCCACCGATGTGCGGTGGCAGCCGTTCCAAGGGGTGCCGCTGCCGCACACCGGCCAGGGACCGCGGTCGACGGCCGACGGCGCGGCGACCGGTTTCGAGCACTCGCCGCGCGGCGCGGCCATCGCCGCGCTGACCCACTCCGTGCGGCTGGCCGTGGCGGCCGATACTCAATGGGCGAAAGTCGCTGCCGCGGAGCTGGTTCCGGGCCCGGCCAAGGACGAATGGGCGATCAACCGGGTGCAGCTGTCGATCACCGGCCCGGCGGGCCCGGAGTTCGCGCCCCGTTTGCTCGGCTACAAGATCACCGGCTACTCGGAGTCGCGGTCCACCGTGGACGTCTACACGGAGTACTCCGACAGATCGAAGGCGGTGCACCACACGGCCGTGGAGTGGTTCGGCGACGACTGGAGATTACGGCTGCCGGATCCGGAGTCGACCGTGCGACCGATCGATTCGATCGACGCATTACCTACCGACATCGTGAAAGTGGAGGCACCGACGTGAGCGACAGGGAGTCGTACGCGCGCGACCGTGTCTCCTTCGGGATCGTCGCCTCCGCCGCCGTGCTGGCGCTCATCGTGGTGGTCGGCATCTTCGTTTTCGTCAGCCGTGACGACGAGCCGGTCGCAGGCGCGCCCGCCGTCGCCGAAGGCTCCGGCGGCACCGGCTTCGCGAGCCCCGAGCTGGACATCCTCGGCAGACGGGTCGACATCCCGAACAACGCTGCCGGGCAACCGCTCGCGCAGGACCCCTCCCGGCAGCGCAAGCCCAGCGACGCGGACTGGCTGACCGCCGCGCCGGAGGGTACCGCCGAACCACACGGCTGGCAGCGGGTGTACGGCGCGTCCGTCCCGTTCTCCACCTCCGACGGGCCGACCCGGATCGAGGACGACTTGGCCGTCGGGTACTCGCACACCCCGCAGGGCGCGGTGCTGGCCGCGGCGCAGATCACCTACCGGCTCAACGCCCGGCCCGCCGACCGTGACCTGTACGTGCGCCAGGTCCGGGTCTCCGCCCAGCAGATCGCCGCCTACGACAAGGCGCTGGCCGACTCCCGGCTGCCGAAACAGCAGCCGGAAAAGGTGACCCGCTACTTCGTCGCCTCGGACGCGTTCAAAGTGGATGACTACGCCGACGATCTCGCCATCGTCCGGTTGGCCACCAGGGGCCCGGTGATCGACGGCAAACAACTGTGGGCGGCGACGCGTCTGGCCATGGTGTGGGACGCGGGCGATTGGCGCCTGAAGCCCACGACCACCAACAACGCCCAGACCGAGTACGTCGAGTCGCTGCAGGGGTGGACGCGATGGTGAGTCGTAGGAGGTCTTCCGATCGCATGCCGCCTGCCGTGCTGGGCGCGGGAGCGGTACTGGCCGTGGCGGTGGCCGCGGTCGTCACCGTGTTCGCAGTCCGGGACGACGACGCGGCAGCCGGCCAGGTGTCGCAGACGACGGCATCGGCCGACCTTTCCGGCGCACCCGGTCCGGGGTCGTCCTTCGCTGGAACGGGTGCGGACTCGTTCGGCCATCGTTTCGATATCCCGAAAGACCCCGCCGGGCAGGCGCTCTCGCAGTCGGGCGCGCCACGGACGCCGACCGATCCGGAGTGGCAGACCGGCGCGCCGGGCGGGACGAACCAGCCGGGCGGTTGGCAACAGGTGTACGGCGGCCCCGTGGTTCCGTTCTCGACGACCGATGGACCCGCGCGCGTCGACAACGGTGTGCCGACGGGGTTCGCCAAGACCCCGCAGGGCGCCGCCCTGGCCGCCGAGCAGATCTACTGGCGGACCGTGGCGCGGCCCACCGACCACACGCTGTGGCAGCGGTTGGTGATCCTCACGCCCGAGGAACTCGCCGACCGGGCGCGCAAGATCGCCGAGGGCAAAGTGCCCGACGTCTTGCCGGAGAGCGTCAAACCGCTGCTGTACGCGTCCGACGCATTTCGAATCGAAAGCTATGGTGACGATTTCGCTGTTGTTCGTGTCGCCCGCAAGACCCGTGAGTTCCTGCACGGCGGGCGAAGTTGGGTGGCCATGAGACTCAACGTGGTATGGCGTGACGGTGGCTGGAGATTGAAGTCGTCCGCGGGCGACGCGCAGCCGCTCGAAACGATCGGTTCGATCGATGGGTGGACACAATGGTGAGGCGGCTAGTCACAATCCTCGCGGTCATCTTCACTGTGATGATCGCGACTCCGACCGTGGCCTACGGCCAGACGTACGGCTTCGACGATACGTGCAACGAGATCCACGACAGCCTCGACGGCCTCGGGCTGCCCGGCTTCACCCTCGGTGACGCCGCGTCCGCCGCGTGCAAGGCGGGCAATGCCGCCTCGCATCCCAACCAGGCTGCGACGGCGGTGAAGGACAAGGCCTGGGACTCCACCTTCGGCAAGGTGGTCGATTCGCTGATGAACGGTCTCGGCGAGGCCATCATCCTGGCGTTGACCTTCTGGATGAAGGTGCCCAACGAGGCGGTCAGCGATTCCGGTTCGTTGTTCACGAAGATCAACGACTACACCTATCAAGCGCAGATCCTGCTGCTGATAGCGTCGGTGATCCTGTCCGGGGCGCGATTGGCCGAAGCCAGACGCGGGGCCGCGATGAACGAGGCGGCCGAATCGTTCCGGATGTTCACCCGTGTCGTGTTCAGCTCCTGGATGCTGGGCGCGGTCATCGTCGCGGGCACGCAGGCGTCGGACCGCTTCGCGGAGTGGATCATCGACGACTCGACCAACGGCAATGCCAAGGACCTCGCCGAGCTGATGGTGAAAACCAGCAAGCTGCAGGCCTTTTCGCCCGGATTGGTGCTGATCATCGCGATCGTGGGCCTGCTCGGCGCGCTCGCGCAGATCGTGCTCGCCATCGTCCGGCAGGGACTGCTGGTGATCGCGGCCGGTGTGCTCCCGCTGGCCGCGGCGGCCTCCGGCATGAACATCGGCAAGCAGTCCTATCAGAAGCTCATCGGCTGGATCATCGCCTTCATGTTGTGGAAACCGGTGGCGGCGATCGTCTACATGATCGCGTTCACCACGGCGGGCCACGTCGACTCGCTCACTCCGACCAGCGGCTTGCCCGACGGTGAGCAGGCCCAGCGCATGCTGGTGGCGATCGTGCTGTTGTGCAGCGTGGCATTCGTGTTGCCCGCGCTGATGCGACTGGTCACTCCGGCCGTCGCGATCGTCGGCAGCGGCGGTTCGGGTTTCACCGCGGCGGGCGGCACCTTGGTCGGTGTGGCTGCTCTCGGCGCCATGGGCACCAAGGCGGTCGGCGTGAAGGGCACTGCGGCGCCGGGCCGGGCAGGCTATGTGAGCGGCAGCGGCACCGGACCGCGCCCGGGCGGTGCGGGCGGACCGCGTGGTGGCGGCGGCGCACCTCGGCCGACGCCGCCGCGCGGTGGCGGCGGCCCCCAGGGCGGCGCGGCTCCGCGCGCCTCCGGACCTGCGGGCGCGGCCGGGGTAGCGTCCGGAGCGGCCAGGACGGCAGGCCGGATCGGCGCGGCGCGCGCCGCGAGCGGTGGGCTGAGCCGGGCCGACCAAGCCATGGGTGACGTCGCGGGCGATCGCTGGACGAACCGTTCACCCGACCTCGGGAGGAGCACCATTCCGCGATGACAATCACCGACACCTACGAGCGCCGCTCGTACGGGCTTTGGCAGAAGCCGCGCAGCGCAGGCCTTTTCGGCTTGCGCTGGGAGGAAACCGTGCTCGGCTTCGCGGTCGTGATCACGGCGCTGATCACCGCGATGGTCGGCGGCTTCCAGTGGGGTGTGATCGTCGGCGGCGTCGGTGTCGTCGTGATGGTCCCACTGGTGTGGCGGACCGGAGGTCGTTCGGGTTACGAGACGGGATTGATGATGTTCAACTGGATGCGCTCGCGCAGTCGTGGCGAGCACGTGTACCGCGGTGGCCGCTTCTCCCGGATCCCCGGCGGCGTCACCCGTTTGCCGGGCCTGCTCGCGCCCTCCAAGTTGTATGAGGGCATCGACGCGGGTGGCTACAGCTTCGGCATGATCCACTTGCCGCAGTTCGCCCAGTACACCGTGGTGCTGCGCGCGTGGCCGCAGGGTCATGAGGCCGTGGATCAGCCCGTGATCGACCGGTGGGTGTCGGCGTGGGGAACCTTCCTGGCCTCGGTCGGACAGACCAGCGACATCGTCGCCGTGGTGCCGGTGATCGACACCGTGCCGGAGACCGGAAACCGTTTGCTCACCGAGGTTTCCACGATCACCAGGCCCGAGGCGCCCGAACTGGCCCAGCAGGTGATGTACGAGTTGGCCACCGAACTGCCGCAGGAGCGCGTGCAGTTGCTGCCGCGGGTGGCGATCACGTTCAAGGCCACCACCGCCGAGCGCCGCAAGAACCCGGCCGAAGAAGCCGTGGAGATCGGCCGGCGCCTGCCCGGCATCTGCGCCGCGCTGGCGGAAGCCGGTGTGCGCGCTCAGCCGATGTCGGCGGACGAGGTGATCTCGTTCATCCGCCGCAGTTACGATCCCGCCTCGCAGGCCGACCTGGAGGTGGCCGCGGGCGAACCCGAAGGGCACGGCCTGGACTGGGCGGACGCGGGCCCGGTGTCCCACGACGAGAAGTGGGATTACTTGGTGCACGACGGTGGCCGGTCGGTCACCTGGGAAATGGATGCCGCCCCCGAGGGCGCGGTCGACGAGCGGGTGCTGCAGCGGCTGCTCGCGCCGAATCCCGAAGTGCCGCGCAAACGTATCGCGATCGTGTACCGTCCGCACTCGGCCGCCGACGCCGCCGAGATCGTCGACGACGATTTCAAGAACGCGTTGGTGGCCCAACAGAGCGAACGCGGAGTCGTGTCCGCGGCGGCGACGCTGCGGGTGGGCGCGACTCAGCAGGCCCGCGAGGAGCAGGCCAGGGGTCACGGTGTGACCCGCTTCGGGGCGCTGGTGACCATCACCGAGCCCTTGCGCGGTGACCTGCCGCGCATCGAAGCCATCACGCGCGACCTGTCGACCCAGGCGCGCTTGAAGATTCGGCGGTGCTACCGCTACCAGGCGGCGGCCTTCGCGGCCTCGCTCGGTTGCGGGGTGATCCTGCCGGAACACGCGACAATTCCGAAGGCACTGGCGGGGTGAGCGATTCATGGCACGCGACTACGAGCCACCCGTGCGGGAACGGGACGAGGACGCACGCCGCAGGCGGCTCGAACAATCCGGCCGGGACGAGTGGGGACAGCGGCCGGAACGGCGGCGCCCCACACGGGACTCGGCGCGGGTGAACGGCGAGGACCGGCTGGGCGTGGACACGACCGACCGGCGAGCGGGCGAGCGTCGCGCTCGACCGGGCGCGGGCCGCTCCGACGGCGTGCGCGCCGACCGGGGGCACAACGAACGCTCCCGGGCCGAACGGAACCCTCGCATGTCCCGCGACGCGGTCACCGAGCGCATCGCCGCGCGGCCGGAGCGCAGCGGCGCCAGGAACGGTCGCGTGGCACGGCCCGCGAAGGTCGACTACACCGCCGACCGCGCGATGGGCAGCCCGTACACGGACAAGGCGGCCCGTCGCGCGAAGGCGAAAGCCGATCGGCGCAAGCAATCCGGGCCACCGCTGCTCGACGACGCCACCCGTGCCAAGCTGGAGATGCTCGCCCGGGAGGGCAATGGCTTGCGGGCGGCATGGGCGCAGTTCCGGGTCCGCACCGACGACATCCGCCGCCGCAACTACGCGGCCCGCGCGGAGCAGACGATCGAGGACGGATTCGACCGCAGCACAGCGCAACTCACCGACCGCGGCTACGCGGGCGCGGGCGGCGGCCGGATGAACGTGGTCGGCCGCCCGGTCGAGTACCGTGCCACCACGGCCCAGGTCGCCGGTCTGTGGCCCTGGTCGGTCGGCGCGGGCGCGCCGCTGATCGGCACGCCCCTCGGTTCGCATCTGCACACCGGCGCGCCGGTCTGCTTCGACCCGATGAACTGGTTCATGCGCGGCAGCTTCATCACCGCGCCCAGCCTGTTCGTGCTCGGCCTCAACGGTTTCGGCAAGTCCTCGCTGGTCCGCCGCATCGTGCTCGGTGGCATCGCGCAAGGGATCACGCCGTTGATCCTCGCCGACGTCAAACCGGACTACCGGAAGATGGTCGAGCTCGTCGGCGGCCAGGTGATCGATCTGGGCTACGGGCACGGCAAGCTCAACCCGCTCGCGGCGGGCGTGCTCGGCGCGGTCGTCCCGCGACTGGAAGAGTTCCCGGCGTTGCAGCTGCAGGTGTTGCAGGACCTGCGGGCCAGGCAGGTGACGTTGATCGCGGGCCTGGTGGAACTGGTACGCGGCGATCGTGTCCGCGATTACGAGGAGACCCTGATCGCCACCGCGCTGCGCATACTCTACCGGCCGGGCAGCGGGTACACGCCGGACCAGCCGCCGATCATGGAGAACCTGCTCGAGGTGATCGTCGGCGGCGGCGAGGAATTGATGCTGGACGCGGGCGCCGACGACACCGCGGAGTACCAGGAGGCGATCAAGGGGCTGCGCCGCTCCCTACGCGCGCTCACCCAGGGACCGTTCGGCGCGGTCTTCAACGGCCAGACCACCGTGCCGATCGATACCAGCGCGGTCGCGGTGTGCATGGACGTCTCACACATCCCGACCGGCGACAAGAAGCTCAAAGCCGCGGTCATGCTGGCCTGCTGGGCCGACGGGTTCGCCTCGGTCGAGGCCGCGCACGTGCTCGCCGACGCGAAACTCGGTCCGCAGCGCTATTTCCAAGTGGTGATGGACGAGCTGTGGCAGGTGCTCGGCCTCGGTGACTTCATGGTCGACCGCGTCGACGAGCTCACCCGCTTGCAGCGCGGCATCGCCACCGCGCTGATCATGATCAGCCACACCATCAAGGACCTGCAGGCGCTCGGATCGGAAGCCGCCATCGCGAAGGCGCTCGGTTTCCTCGAGCGGGCGCGCGCCAAGATCTTCGGCGCGCTTCCGGCCGAGGAGATCAAACGGCTCGACAGCACGGTTCCGTTCACCTCGGCCGAGGAGGAGATGGTGACCGGATGGTCCGCGCCGCAAGCGCTGACCGGCGAGGCGCTCAAACCGGGACAGCAGCGGCCCTCCCCGCCCGGCACCGGTAAGTTCCTGCTGAAAATCGGTGAGGATCGCCGCCCCGGTATCCCCTTCCACATGGAATTCACGCTGTCGGAGAAGGAAAGCGGGATCCACGACACCAACCAGCGGTTCAGCGAGTTCACCGAATCGATCTCGCGAGGAACGGATTCACCGGGGAGCGCCGCATGATGCCGCACCGGTCCTACCGACGCGTCTCGCCGGAGGTGCGTCAAGCGGCGGTCGAACAGGTCATCGCGCTGACCGGCAAGCTGCGCAGTGAATCGGAGGCATGCCGCGTGGTCGCCGAGCAGATCGGTGTGCACACGAACTCGGTGCGCAATTGGGTGCGCGCGGCCGAAGGCCCCAGTCTGGAGCGGATGGACGCCACCGCGCTGCGGCGCAAGGTCGCACTGCTGCAACAGCAGTTGGCTGCCGCCGCCGAGATGAACCGCACGCTGGCCGACACCCTCAACGAGACTCGGCGCCGCACGTGAACCCGGGCTGCGCGCGGCACGATGCCGGAGTGCGGCGGTGAGCGGCAAATCCGTCTTGTGGACGGCGCTGGGCGCGGTGCTCGGCCTGATGACCATCGTGCTGGTCATCGTCATGCCCGCCGTCGACGACGCCTGTGAGGGCGGCTCCGTGCTCGGCTCGCAGTCGGCGCTTCCGCCGCTGGGCGGTTACCCGCCGGGCGATCGGCGCGCCGCCGCGACAACAGGTACCGGCGCGAGCCGACCCAATCCGGCCGCGACCGCCACACCCTCACTCGCGGCGGGAGTCGGCCCGCTGCGCCGCACGTTGCCGATGGCCACCGGAACCTTCACGGTGTCGGACACGTTCGGCGCGCGGGGTGGCGCGCACAAGGGCGTCGACCTGGCCGCGCCGGACGGCACGCCCATCTTCTCGGTCTCCGACGGCCGCGTCGTCGCCGCCGGTCCGGCATCCGGATTCGGCAACTGGATCGTCGTCGACTCGGTGGACATCAACGGCCGTTCGTACTCGGCGGTCTACGGCCACATGTGGGACTCCGGCGTCCTGGTCCGGCCGGGCGATACGGTGACCGCGGGGCAGCACATCGGCGCGGTGGGGTCGGCGGGTGAATCCAGCGGGCCCCACTTGCATTTCGAGATCGTCCCGGGCGGCCGTTTCACCGGCGGACGGCAGATCGATCCGCTGCCCTGGCTCGACGGTGCGCCGACCCCGGATGTCGGCGGTGCGCGAGCGTATTCCAGCGATCCACGCTGCAGCCTCGGTTTCGGCACCGCCGGTGGCGCGCTGGCCGCGGGCAAGGTGCCACAAGAACTGGAGATCTGGTACCGCCGTGCGGGGTCGATCTGCCCGCAGATCACGCCGTCGCTACTGGCCGCGCAGGGCAGGCAGGAATCCGGTTTCCGGCGCGGCGCGACCTCGCCCGCCGGTGCGCAGGGCCTGGCCCAGTTCCTGCCGACCACCGCGGTGAGCATCGATCCCGACGACGGTCAGCCGTACGTGATCGATGCCGACGGCAACGGCGTGGCCAGCGTGTGGGACGACGGGGACGCGATCGTCGGCCAGGGGCGTTACATGTGCGCGATCGCGCACCAGATCCAGCGGTGGCAGGCCGAGGGCAGGGTGCAGGGCGACATCGTCGCTTTGACGCTGGCGGCGTACAACGCCGGCGAAGGCGCGGTGCTGGCCTCGGGCGGCATGCCGAACCAGCTCACTGCGCACTACGCCGAGACCCAGCCATACGTGCGCAACATTCTCACCATGGAAGCGCAATACCGAGCGCCGGGTTCGCTCGGCCGGTTCACCCCTGGGCAGGGTTCGGCCGGCGACCAGATCGTCCAAGCCGCGCACGAGTGGCTCGGCACGCCCTACGTGTGGGGCGGCGGGGGACCCCAAGGACCGAGCGGCGGGGGGTTGGACGGACCGGGTCTGACCGCGGCGGCGGTGTTCGCGGCGTCCTCCGGCGCGGTGACGTTGCCGCGCACGGCCGAACAGCAGTGGGAGGCGGGCGCGGAAGTGCCGATGAGCAAGGCGCAGCCCGGGGATCTCGTGTTCAGCTCGTTCGGCGCGCGTGGACCCGCGCAGGTCGGCGTCTATGCGGGCAACGGCCGGATGATCCAGTCGGTGCCCGGCGCGGACGTCCGATCCGGCGGCGGCGTTTCGGAAGTCGCGGTGCCAGGAGACGGACGGGCGAGGAGGGTGCTGTGAGCGTTCACGGGCGCGAACACACGGCGGCGGGACTGCCGCGACGCCCCGGTGTGCGGTTAGCCTGGATGGACAGAGCAAATGCACGCGCGAAACTGGTGGTGATGCTGGTGGTGAGCGTCGCGGTGCTGGGTTCGGCCTGTGGCCGGACGGACCGCGCGGACTCGGGATCCGATGCGGCGCATTCCGCTACGTCCACACCCCGGTTGCTGGAGGGCGTGCCCGCCCCCGACCCGGTGACGCCGGACGGTGTCGCGGTCGCGGCGTTGCGGGAAATCTACAGTTGGCAGCCCGCCACCGAGACCCAGGGCGAGTCTCTGGGCCGAGCGCGGAAGTTTCTCGGCCCCAGCCTGATTCGTATGCTGGATGCGACGCCGACCGCGGTGCAGACGCCGAAGTCGACACTGCAGTGGGCGGATTGGGCGAGGGAAGGGGCGCATGTGGAGGCGTTCACCTTCGCGTCCGGCGAGAAGGCTCCTGCCCTCAGCGATCCGAACGTCCAGCAGTTCAAGATCGGGATCGAGCAGACCGTCGTCCATCCGAACGGACGCAAGGAGCCGCTGCCGCCCGCGACGGTGATCGCCACCGTCGTGCGCACACCCGACGGCTGGCGGCTCGACGCATTCCGCTGACCACTCGCTTTCCGTACCGGACGGCCGACCCAGGAGGGACACATGGCGAAGAAGAAAAAGGTGACGGATCCGGCCATCCCCGGACCCGATGTCAGCCTGCTACTGACCTACGCCGGCTTCGCGATCTTCGGAACCCTCTGGCTCGCGCTGCATCTGGGCAACATGCTCGAGGGCAGCCCGCAGAAGGTTCCGTTCAACCCGATCGCCATCGCGGCCGATCTGGCGCGAGGAAGGCTGCGCTGGCCGGGCGCGGCGACGGCGATCGTGCTGCTGGTGATCCTCAGCGTCGTAGCGTATCTGGTGATCCGCAAGGAGTTGCAGAAGCGCCGGTCCAAAGGCAGGTTGCCGGTCGACGACAAGGCCGACGTGATGGGCAACGGCGGCGCGATCTCGATGCTCACCGAAGCGGGCGTCCGGGAGAAGGCCGAGCAGCTGGGGGTGAGACTCGGCTACGACGACGCTCCGGGCGTGCCGATCGGCGTTGGTGTGGCCGACGGGGTGATGCTCTACGGTTCGTACGAGGATCTGCACCTGGACATCTGGGGTCCGCGTCAGGGCAAGTCGACCTCCCGGGTCATCCCGGCGATCCTCAGCGCGATCGGCCCGGTGCTGGCCACCTCGAACAAGCGCGACGTGGTGGACGCCACCCGAGACGTGCGGGAGTCCAAGGGAAGTCCCACCTTCGTCTTCGACCCGCAGGGTGTCGCGGGTGAAGAGCCGACCTGGTTCTGGGATCCGCTGTCCTGGGTGGACGCCAAGCGCGAAGGTTGTGAGATGCGCGCGGCGCGGCTTGCGGGGCACTTCGCCGACGGTGACGACGGCCGGGACACGAAGACCGACGCGTTCTTCGATCCCGAGGCCGAGGACCTGCTGGCCGGGTTGTTCCTCGCCGCCGCCGTCGGCGACCGCAACGGCAGCAGGCCGATCGTGCAGGTCTGGGAGTGGGTGACCAATCCGCAGGACACCGAGCCCATCGAGCTGCTGCGCGCCGCCCGCCATCACTACACGGCCTCGGGCCTGTCCTCGCAGTACAACACCGATCCGCGCACGCGCAGCGGCATCTTCGGCACGGCCAAGAAGATGATCCGCTGCCTGAAACTGTCGAACGTGCATCCGTGGATCTCCCGCGGCGGCGACCGCAGGGAATTCGACGAGCTGGAGTTCCTGGAGAACAACGGAACGCTCTACAGCTTGTCGCTGGAGGGCCGCGGTTCGGCCGCGCCGCTGGTGAGCGCGCTCACCGAGGCGGTGGTGGACGTGGCGATGCGCAAGGCGTCGCAGTCGGCCGGTGGCCGCCTGGCGATCCCGCTGCTCGCGGTGCTGGACGAGGCGGCAAACGTGGTGCGCTGGAAGGATCTGCCCAAGCAGTACAGCCACTTCGGCTCCCGGGGCATCGTCGTGATGACCGTGCTGCAGTCCTGGGCGCAGGGCGCCCGCTGCTGGGGCGAGAGCGGCATGAACGCGTTGTGGTCGGCGGCGAACATCAAAGTGCTCGGCAGCGGCGTGGACGACACGAAGTTCCTGCAGGAGCGTTCGGATGTGCTCGGTGAGTACGACGCGATCTCGCAGTCGGTGTCCGAATCCAAGGGCGGCAAGAGTTACTCACGCTCGCTGGGCTCGTCCAAGACGTTCTCGGTCAACGGTCTGGCGACGCTGCCGCGTGGGCGGGCCATCCTGTTCCCGTCCGGTGCGCCACCGGTGCTCATCCGTACCGTGCCGTGGTGGGAGGGTGAGTACGCTTCCGACGTGAAACAGTCCATCTCGCACCATGATCCGCAGCGCAAGACGCAGATCGCGGACGTCATCGGTTCGCCGTCGCTGAGCAAGTCGACGCCACCGCCGGAGTATGGCCAAGTCGAGGAGGTCCGGCCGCTGTGAACGAACCGCAGCAGAACATGCACTACGCGAACGTGGTCGAGTTCGTCGAGAACTATCTCAGCGTGATCTACCGTCGGCAGGTCACCGATCTCAGTGACACCGTGTGGTGCCCGGAGTGGTGGCAGCACGCGGAGGCAATTGCCCGGCTGGACGCGTTATGGCGCGCTTGGGAGCACTACCGCCAGGACGGGGCGACCGGACTGAGCGTCTGGTTCCTGGATCATGCCGATCCGCATATGGCGAAACTGTTCGATCCCAAGGGACCGTTCAAGTATTGCAGTGTGCGCAACGGTCATAAGGACATGCTCAACCCGCTGCCGACGAAAGCGCCGCAGAACGGCATGTTCAGTGACCCTACGATCGGTAACTTCCCGCCGTAGTGGCGATGCGTCACGGCGATTCTCGCCGAAAGGGTTCGGAACGGACGAGTGCCCGCTGGATGATCCAGCGGGCACTCGTCCGTCTCGTGCTATCGCGTGCGCTCCAAGCCGCGGGGATCCTGTTCCCGTCCTGCCCTGGTAACCGCGGGCGCCTCGCCGGGGCGGGTGCGTACGGCCTCACCCGGAGGCTGTGCCTGCCCTACTTCGATCAGCATCCGCACCGCGGCGAGTTCCGGCGCCACACCCATTTTCGCGAGATGTGCCGCGATCGCCATCCGGCGTTCCTGGGAGTCGTACTGCAAGGCCGGCTTGGCGGCGGCGGCATTGGCCGCCATCCGTGATGCCTCGGCCTGCGCGGAGAAGCGGTCCTTCTCCAGGGACACACCCTTTTCCGGGATCGGCTTCTCGATCAGCCGGGCCAGCTCGGTGTTGCGCGGGTCCTTGGCCTTCGCGTCCCTGGCCTCCCGCAACTGCAGTTCCTTGGCCTCCTTGATCCGGGCCTCGGTGAGCTTGACGCGCGCTTCGGCTTCCTTCTGACCACGCTCGCGGGTACGCAAGGCGACGAGCGTCGCAAGCTGCAACATTGTCCTCATCATGGCCGCGGTTTCCCGGCCGATGTCGTCCAGTTCCTCGGACATGGCTGCTCCCCGATGCTGCGGTGATCACTATGGATGATGGTGGTGCTTCGTTACGGACGCCGCCACGCGAACTGTAGTCCCGTGCAGCGGGTCCCGCCTGCAAACGTGGACACCCGAAGAACTTGCGGCGTGGCACTTCCTGCCCGGGGATAGCCCGGCCGAGGCCGCACTACGCTGCAAGAACTCCTTGTTTCGAGGTTACCTGACAAAGGTCGGCACAATCGCACGAGCGTGCTGCTTTATTAGCATATATCGCACATTTCCGGCGTGTCTTCGGGCGCGCCGGATGATCTTCGGGCTGAGGGCACCCTAACCGAAGAAAGGTTCCACTATCCGCACTTCGGCTGCAGGGACGTGGATACGGCTCGGGCCCGCGGCCGAGACGCCGCGGGCCCGGATCCGCACTCAGCGGTCGATGCGCACCGACTGGATTGTGACCGGCTGCTTGGGCTTCCCGTCCCCGGGGCCGTTGGAGTCGTCCTGGCCCAGCGCGGCGATCTTGTCCAACGTGCCGAGGCTGTTGTCGTCCACGGTGCCGAAGATCGTGTACTGCGGCGGGAGCAGGGAATCGGAGTACACGATGAAGAACTGGCTGCCGTTGGTTCCCGGCCCCGCGTTGGCCATGGCCAGCACGCCACGCTTGTACGAGATCGGCTCCGAAGTCGCCGCCGGATCGTTCGCAGCGTACTGGTCGGTCGGGTATTCGTTGTCGAACTCGTAACCGGGCCCACCCATTCCGGTACCCGTGGGGTCGCCGCACTGCAGGACCTTCAGGCCCTCGCCCGCGGTCATGCGGTGACAGCTGGTGCCGTCGAAGTAGTTCTGCGCCGCCAGACTGACGAAGCTGTTCACCGTGCACGGCGAATCGGCGTTGTTCAGGGTCAGCCCGATCGGCCCCTGGCTGGTGTCCATGCTGACGCTGACCTTGGCGTCGACGCCGGTGGTTGGGACGGGGCCGGCCTTCGGCTTGTTCACCGGCTTGTCCGCGGGCTTGGCGCTGTCGCGGTAGGTGCAGTCGACCGTCGCGGGCTTGGCCTTCGCGGAGGGCGGGGCGGCCGCGGCGGGAGTGCTGGACAGCGAGGCGTCGGCGGCATCGGAGCTGTTGCTGTCGTCGCCGCGGGTCAAGAAGTACACCCCGGTCACGGCGGCGACCACGACGACGACACCGAGTACCGATCCGGCGATGGTGAGTTGCTTGCGCTTACGCGCCCGCTCGGCCCGGTTGGCGAGCTGACGTTCCAGCTTGCGTTTCGCCGCTGCTCGTCGCTGTTCGTTGCTCGGCACTACCACGTTCCTCCCGTATCCGGTTACATCGGGATAAGAGTGTGCCATTTCTACCTGAGACTGTTCCGCAACCTTCCTGAGAGTCGGTTCGGGGAACCGGTTGGACTTGCGGTGCCGTAGTGGTGGAAACTGGAGCATCGTGACCAAGACCAGCAGCTTCTCCGCCCCGAAGGGGGTACCGGACTACGTGCCGCCCGGCTCGGCAGAGTTCGTCGCGGTGCGCGACGGCCTGCTCCGCGCCGCCCGACTGGCCGGGTACGGGCATATCGAGCTGCCGGTCTTCGAGGACACGGGCCTGTTCGCCCGGGGCGTCGGCGAGTCCACCGACGTGGTCACCAAGGAGATGTACACCTTCCCCGACCGCGGCGACCGCAGCGTCACGCTGCGTCCCGAGGGCACGGCGGGCGTGATGCGCGCGGTCATCGAACACGGCCTCGATCGCGGTCAGCTCCCGGTGAAGCTGTGCTACGCGGGTCCCTTCTTCCGCTACGAGCGGCCGCAAGCGGGCCGGTACCGCCAGTTGCAGCAGGTGGGCATCGAGGCGATCGGCGTCGACGATCCGGCGCTCGACGCGGAGGTCATCGCGATCGCCGATGCCGGATTCCGCGGCCTGGGCCTGGACGGATTCCGCCTCGAGGTCACCTCGCTGGGTGACGAGACGTGCCGCCCGCAGTACCGCGAACTGCTGCAGGATTTCCTGTTCGGACTGCCGCTGGACGAGGAGACGAAGCGGCGCGCCCAGCTCAACCCGCTGCGCGTGCTGGACGACAAGCGGCCCGAGGTACGGGAGATGACCGCGAACGCGCCGCTGATGATCGATCACCTGTCGGAGTCGGCCAAGGCGCACTTCGAGCAGGTACTCGGCCACCTCGAAGCGCTGGGCGTGCCGTACGTGGTGAACCCGCGCATGGTGCGCGGCCTCGACTACTACACCAAGACCACGTTCGAGTTCGTGCACGACGGTCTCGGCGCGCAGTCCGGCATCGGCGGCGGTGGCCGTTACGACGGTCTCATGGCCGAGCTCGGCGGGCAGCCGCTGTCGGGTATCGGATTCGGCCTCGGCGTCGACCGGACCATGCTGGCGCTGGCGGCCGAGGGCAAGTCGGCGGGCAACCCGGCGCGCTGCGAGGTGTTCGGCGTGCCGCTGGGCGACGCCGCCAAGCAGCGGCTCGTGGTTGTCGCCGCGCAGTTGCGCGCGGCGGGCGTCCGGGTCGATCTGGCCTACGGCGGACGCGGTGTGAAGGGCGCGATGAAGGCGGCCGACCGTTCCGGGGCGAAGTTCACCCTCGTGCTCGGCGATCGTGACCTCGCGGAGAACACCATCGGGCTCAAGGACATGGCGACCGGTGATCAACGGCAGATTCCGCTGCCCGAGGCAGTCGGCGTGATCCGGGAGTCGCTGGCCGGGTAGCGAGGCGGCGGGTGCGCGCTGCCCGTCGAGTTTCGCGGCGCGCCCGCCGCGCGCACGGTACTGTGCGTCGAACCCGTCGTCGGCCGGGTGACGGGAGCAGCAGCGTGACCGGCGCGCACACACCGCCGCCGGAGTCGCGAGAGGGCGGAGTAGTGTCCACGAATTCTGATGACCAGCGGGCGCTCGCGCCGGTGGGCCTCGATCTGGTCGCGCCCGAGTTGTACGCGCCGATGTTGCGCCGCCTCGCGCTGGCCGCGTCGGGTATCGGGGTCGGCGCGGCGTTGCTGGCCGCGACCGTGGTGAGCTGGCCGATCGCCGCGGCGGTCGGCGTCGTCGTCGGCGCGCCGACCGTCCTGTACGCCGTCGCGCTGCGTCGGCGGCGAATGTGGTTGACCGGCACGATGATCCACGCCCGCAGACTGTTCGGTGAACGGCGGGTGGAGATGTCGGCGGCCACCGGGGTCGAGGTCCTGGTGTTCCCGGCCCGGTTGAGCCGGATCGCTCTGCGGGTCACCGCGGGTGAGGTCTCCCAGGTCGTTCCGCTGGCCATGTACACCGACGTGGGCAGCGGCCGCGAATTGCACCTGGTCGGTTTGCGCAGGCTCGCGGACGCGCTCGCCGCCAGTCGATTGGCCGCGGCCGTAGCGGTTTCCGAGATGCTGGTGCGGCAGTTGCGGGCCGAGGCGCGCGACGCCGGGCTGGAGGAACGGCCGCTGTATCGCGCCGTGCGGCTGGCGCGCGCCAAGGACGCGGTTTCGCCGATCGTGCTGACCGACAGCGAGGTCGCGACACTCAGCTGACCCCGCGGTTCTCCTCCGGGGCCGGTGCCGGGCGGCGCACGAGTCACTGTCGCGTAGCTCACCGTCGGCCTTCGGCGGCGGTGAGAGTGGTTAGGGTGGGCAACAGAAGTCCGCCTACCGCAAGGAGTTCGTCGTGAGCACCGCCGCTGGGACCGTGACCGTCACCGTGACCGGAGCCGCGGGCCAGATCGCCTACGGCATGCTGTTCCGGATCGCTTCCGGCGCGATGCTCGGCCCGGACACGCGCGTGCGGCTACGGCTGCTGGAAGTCCCCGCCGCGGTGGCGTCGCTGGAGGGCGTCGCGATGGAACTGGAAGACGGCGCGTTCGGGTTGCTGGAGTCCATCGACATCAGCGACGACCCGTGGATCGGCTTCGCTGGCGCCGATATCGCCCTGCTGGTCGGCGCGCGGCCGCGCACCGCCGGGATGGAACGTTCGGATCTGCTCGCCGCCAACGGCGCGATCTTCACCGAGCAGGGCGCCGCGATCAACGCCAGCGCCGCGGACGACGTGAAGGTGCTCGTGATCGGCAACCCGGCCAACACCAACGCCTTCATCGCCATGAGCAACGCACCGGACGTGCCCGCCGAGCGTTTCACCGCCATGACGCGGCTGGACCACAATCGCGCTATCGCGCAACTGGCCAAGCAGACCGGTGCGCCCGCCGCCGACATCGCCCGGGTCGCGATCTGGGGCAATCACTCGGCGACGCAGTACCCCGACGTCGCGCACGCCACCATCGCGGGACGTCCCGCCCTCGACCTGATCGGCGATCCGGCGTGGCTGACCGAGCAGTTCGTGCCCACCGTGCAGCAGCGCGGCACCGCCATCATCCAGGCCCGCGGCGCGTCCTCGGCGGCGAGTGCGGCCAGCGCCGCGATCGACCACATCCGCGACTGGGTGCGTGGCACGCGGCACGGTGACTGGGTTTCCATGGCCGTTGCCTCGGACGGCTCCTACGGCGTGCCGGACGGGCTGATCAGCTCGTTCCCGGTCACCTGCGCGAACGGCGAGTACACCATCGTGCCCGACCTGGCGATCGATGCTCTGGCCCGTCCCCGGATCGATGCGTCGGTCGCGGAGTTGGTGCAAGAACGCGACGCCGTGGTCGACCTCGGTTTCGCCAAGCGCGCTTGACCGGCGCCGCGAGCGTCCGCGCCGCAGAGCCGGTCAGGCGCGGCCAGCTATCCGACCGTCCAGGTTTCGGATCCGGTGAGCAGGGACTGCAGCGATTCGGGACCGACGGGCTTCCGTTCCCGCGCCGTCTCGATCTGGTAGCGCACCGCGTCGTCGTAGGTCGGTCGAGAGACGCTGCGGAAGATACCTGTGACCACGTGTTCGAGCCCTTGATCGGACAGCCGCGACAACGCGTAGGCGTACTCCGGGTCGTCGGCGTAGGCGTCGTGCACCACGATATCGGACTCCGCGACGCTGTCGGCCCGGGCCACCGCGAGCCCGAAACCCCGTCGTATCACCGCGAATTCGCCCTCGGTGCCGAATCGGATCGGCTCGCCGTGCCGCAGCGGGACGAGATGGTCGGCGGCGTTGTCCCGGCGCAGCGCGTCGAACGAGCCGTCGTTGAAGATCGGGCAGTCCTGCAGGATCTCCACGAACGACGTGCCCCGGTGGTCGGCGGCGGCGCGCAGCACCTCGGTGAGTCCCGCACGATCGGAGTCGAGCGCGCGGGCGGCGAAGGTCGCTTCCGCGCCCAGCGCCACCGACAGGGTGTTGAACGGGTGGTCCACCGAGCCCATCGGGGTCGACTTGGTGATCTTGCCCTGTTCCGAGGTCGGCGAGTACTGGCCCTTCGTCAAGCCGTAGATCCGGTTGTTGAACAGCAGGATCGTCATGTTCACGTTGCGGCGCAGCGCGTGGATGAGGTGGTTGCCTCCGATGGACAGCGCGTCGCCGTCACCGGTCACCACCCAGACCGACAGATCGGGCCTGCTGACCGCCAATCCGGTCGCGATCGCGGGCGCGCGACCGTGGATGGAATGGATGCCGTAGGCCTCCAAGTAATACGGGAAGCGGCTGGAGCAGCCGATCCCGGACACGAACATCATGTTCTCCCGGCGCAATCCGAGTTCCGCCAGGAAGCCGCGCACCGTCGCCAGGATCACGTAGTCGCCGCAGCCGGGGCACCAGCGCACTTCCTGATCGGAGGTGAAGTCCTTCACCTTCTGCGGTCCGTCCGCGGACGGCACTCCGGATACACCGGTGAGTCCCAGATCGGTGCCGACCAGTGAGGTTTCCACGATGGTCATGCGATACCCCCAGACATCCGATATGTGGCTGCCTCGCCTGCGCTGGGCTGTGGACGGCCTTCGTCCGGCAGTGTTCTATAGGTGGCCCGCGCCCGTGCGGCGAAGACCTTGTTCTGTTCCAGCTCCTCGATCGACCCGTCCAGCGCCGCGTCGATGACCCCGACCAGCTCCTGGGCGGAGAACGCGGTGCCCGCGATCTTCGTCCACGGTCGCACGTCGACCAGGTACTTCGCCCGCAGCAGCGTGGCGAGCTGGCCGCCGTTCATCTCGGGCGCGACCACGACGCGATAACGGCGCAGTACGTCACCGAGGTTGGCGGGCAACGGATTCAGATGCCGTAGATGCGCCTGAGCGACCGGCACACCGCGCCGCCGCGCGCGACGGCACGCCTCGCCGATCGGGCCGTAGGAACTGCCCCAGCCGATCAGCAACAGCTCGGCGGTGCCGTCCGGATCGTCCACCACGAGATCGGGCACCTCGATGCCGTCGATCTTGGCTTGACGCAGGCGAACCATGAGTTCGTGATTGGCCGGGTCGTAGGAGATGTTGCCGCTGCCGTCCGCCTTCTCGAGGCCACCGATGCGGTGGGCGCGGCCCTTCGTGCCAGGGACGGCGAGCGGCCGGGCGAGCGTGTCGGGATCGCGTGCGTACGGCTGGAACGGGTCGGTGTCGTCGCCTTCCGGTTCGAACGCCGGGTCGATCGGCTCCAGCTCCGTCACCTGCGGGATGGACCACGGTTCGGAGCCGTTCGCGATCGCACCATCGGACAGCAGCAGCACCGGAGTGCGGTAGGTGAGGGCGATTCGCGCGGCTTCCACCGCGGTGGCGAAGCAGTCGGCGGGGGAGCGCGGCGCGAGCACCGCCACCGGTGATTCGCCGTTGCGTCCGTAGAGCGCCTGCAACAGATCGGCCTGTTCGGTCTTGGTCGGCAGTCCGGTCGACGGTCCGCCGCGCTGCACATCGATCACCACCAGCGGCAGCTCCGTCATCACTGCCAGGCCGATGGTCTCGCTCTTGAGCGCCAGCCCGGGGCCGGATGTGCTGGTGACGCCGAGCGCACCGCCGATCCCGGCGCCGAGCGCCGCGCCGATCCCGGCGATCTCGTCCTCGGCCTGGAAGGTGGTGACGCCGAAATTCTTGTGCTTGCTCAGCTCGTGCAGGATGTCCGAGGCCGGAGTGATGGGATAGGTGCCGAGGAAGACGGGCAGCCCGGCGAGCTGACCGGCGGTGATCAGGCCATAGGCGAGCGCGGTGTTGCCGGTGATCTGGCGGTAGGTGCCCGGCGGGAGTTCGGCGGGCGCGATCTCGTAGGTGGTGGCGAAGCTCTCGGTGGTCTCGCCGTAGTTCCAGCCCGCCCGGAACGCCAGGATGTTGGCCTCGGCGATATCGGGCTTGGTCGCGAACTTCTCCCGCATGAACTGCTCGGTGCCGCCGATCGGGCGCCCGTACATCCAGGACAGCAGGCCGAGGGCGAACATGTTCTTCGCGCGCTGGGCGTCCTTCTTGCCGACTCCGGTCGATTCGGTGGCGCGGAGGGTGAGCGAGGTCATCGGGACGCGGTGGACCACGAAGTCCGACAGTGTCTCGTCGGCCAGCGGATCGGCGGCGTAACCCACCTTGGCGAGGGTCCGCTTGGTGAACTCGTCGGTGTTGACGATGACGGTGGCGCCGCGCGGGAGATCCTCCAGATTCGCCTTGAGCGCGGCCGGGTTCATCGCGACCAGCACGTCGGGCTGGTCACCCGCGGTGAGAATGTCGTAGTCGGCGATCTGGATCTGGAAGGACGAGACGCCGGGCAGCGTGCCCTGGGGCGCGCGGATCTCGGCGGGGAAGTTGGGCTGGGTGGCCAGGTCGTTGCCGAAGGCGGCGGCCTCGTGGGTGAAGCGATCGCCGGTCAGCTGCATTCCGTCGCCGGAGTCCCCGGCGAACCGAATGACGACCTTTTCCAATTTAGCTGTGCCGACATCGTTTTGGTGTGAAACCATATGCCTGCTTCACTTCCTCGTCGCTGAGAGGTGCCATCGCCAAACTACTCCGTCGAACGCGGTGCGCGCCCGTGAAGCGCGCGGACCGGCGAGATTCGGCGGTGCGGGCGTCAGGCGAACAATGCCAGCTGCGCGTCGCTCGCGTGCGCGGTTTCGGCTCGTGTCTCGGGTTCGGGCCGTCCGCGCGCCGTCAAACCGTGCTCCGCCAGCAGCGGAGCGACCCGCGCGCGCAGCCACGCGGAATACTCCGGCGTGACGTAGGCGCCGCGCCGATACAGCTGGCGGTACCGGCGCAGCAGCGCCGGATGGTGCTCGGCCAGCCAGGACAGGAACCAGCCCCTGGTACTGCCGCGCAGGTGCATGGGGAACGCGACCGCCGATTGAGCCCCGGCCTCGGCGATCGCGCCGAAGACCGCGTCGAGGTGGGCGCGTCCGTCGGTGAGGCAGGGGATGACCGGTGCGACCAGCACGTTGACGGCGAAGCCCGCGTCGGCGAGCGCGCGAACCAGGTCCAGGCGGGCTCGTGGTGACGGTGTGCCCGGCTCCAGGCTGTGGTGCAGATCCTCGTCCAGTATCGCGATGGACATCGCGATACTCACGGGCACCTCGCGGGCGGCCGAGGTGAGCAACGGCAGGTCCCGTCGCAGCAGGGTGCCTTTGGTGAGGATGGAGAAAGGGGTGCCGGATTCGGTCAGCGCGCGAATGATGCCGGGCATCAGGCGATAGCGTCCCTCGGCGCGCTGATAGGGATCGGTGTTGGTGCCCAGCGCGACCGGCTCGCGGCGCCAGGACCGCCTGCCGAGTTCCTTGCGCAGCACCGCGGCGACATTCGTCTTCACCACGATCTGCGAATCGAAGTCCCGGCCCGCGTCCAGATCCAGATATTCGTGCGTGCCGCGCGCGAAACAGTAGCGGCAGGCGTGCGAACAACCCCGCATGGGATTGACGGTCCATCGGAACGGCACGTTCGCGCCCTCGGGCACCCGGTTCAGGGCGCTCTTGCACAACACCTCGTGGAATGTGATGCCCTCGAACTCCGGCGTCCGTACGGTGCGCACCAGACCGGCCCGGGACAGCCCGGGCAAGGCGCCGTCCTCGGCGTCCAGGGTCTGGCTTTGCCACCGCACCCTCTCAGTCGAACATGTGTTCTAGCAGCTGTCAAGCGATCTGCTTGGTGCCGGGCGGTGTCAGCGCGGCCGGGTCGGCGAAGAAGGTGACCAGGTCTCGCACCGTGTCGTCGAGCGGGCGCGGCCGGTAGCCGAGCTCGCGCTCGGCCTTACCGTGGTCGACCACCGGCGCGGAGATCAGCGCGCCCAGCGCCGCCTTGGAGACGATGTCGGAGTTGAACAGCTTGCCGATCGGCGCGAGCACCGGGATGACGCCGGACACGAGCTTGGGGGAGATGGCGAACCTCGGGCCGCGCTTGCCGCCATGGGTCGCGGCGACGCGGCACAGTTCGAGCATCGAGATCATCGATCCGCCGAGCAGGTAGTTCTCGCCCGTGCGGCCTTTCTCGCCCGCCAGTACCAGGCCCGCGGCGACGTCGCGCACGTCCACCAGGTCGAATCCGCCGCCGATCATGGCGGGCACGCGCCCGAGGGCCGCGTCCTTGAGCGTCCGGTTGATGCGCGAGAGCGGCTTGCTGTGGTCCAGTGGGCCGAAGACGCCGGTGGGATTGCACAGCACCGCGTCGAGTCCCTGGTCGATCACCTTGCGCAGCGCCACCTCGCCCGCCCATTTCGAGCGGTCGTAGACCGGCAGCGCCGGGTCGGTCGACCGCGGCGCGTTCTCATCGATCCGGCCGCCGCAGCTGTACTGGTCGAACGCGTGGATCGAGCTGGCGTGCACCATCCGGCGCGCGCCGACCGCCAGCGCCGCCTCGGCGACCACGCGCACGCCCTCGGTGTTCACCCGCCAGGCGAGATCGTTCTTCTCGGCCAGGGTGATCACCGCGACCAGGTGGTAGACCACCTCGGCGCCGTCCAGCGCGGCGCGCATCGACGCCGGGTCGAGCACGTCGCCACGCAGCCAGGTGACGCCGGGTGCCGCCGGCTCGGCGGGAACGGCCCGATCGATGGCCGTGACCTGGTGACCGCGCTCGGTGAGGAGGCGGAGCAGATTCGTGCCAAGGTAGCCGGCTGCGCCGGTCACTGCGACCTTCATGGGACAGAGAATATAGAACTTGTTCTAATTTGCAACACGTTCCAATTCTGCCGGGTTTGCCCGGTGTGCGGCGCGTTCGGGCTCGAAACATGCCGGTCCGGTCCGCTATATTGAGCGCAACCGTAGCGGCCCTTGCCGATTCGGCAGGGAGCAGGCGGATCACCACAACTGCATGACGCTGATCTGTACGACGATTTGGGGGGCATCTCGATGAGTGATCTCTCGGTAGAGACCGAAGCGGTCCGGGCGTTCGCCGCCACGAACGCCGGTATCGCCGGTGATCTCGCGGGGGCGGGCAATTTCGACGCGGTGAAGAACGTTTCGGCGCTCGTCCCGGTGTTCGGCTTGATCGGGGCCGATTACCTGGCGATGTTCGCCGCGGCGCAAGTGTTGCAGGCCAAGGACATCAACGATCTGTCCGCCAAGTACGCCAAGCTCTCGGACTCGGCGTTCAGCGCGGCCGCGGCCTACGACGCGGTCGATTGGTCCAACGCGGGCGCGCTCGGGTCGATCGCGGGCCAGATCGGGGGCGCGGTATGAGACCGCTGGACAGCGGCGTCATCGCGCCGGAAGATCACGCCGTCGCGCACGCGGCCGAACAGAACGTCGCCATCGGCCAGCAGACCGTGCTGGACGCATTGCAGCAGACACCGGCACAGGCGGTGCTCGACCTGCCGCTGCCGCAGTTGCCCGAAGATCTGCCGCCCATCGAGCCGCCCGCATTCGTGCTGTCCCGCAAGATCTCCGAGGATCAGCAGTCGGCCGCCACCGTGCCCGCCGGTCTGCCCGGACTGGGTGGTACACCGAGCGCCGAGGACGGGCACGGGATCGCGCACGATACGTCCGCGCTGCTCGGGGACACGAACGCCGCGGTCGGCCAGATCGGTGCGCCCGCGGTCGAAGCCGCGCTCGATCAGGCGAACGGCGTGCTGAACGGTGCGCTCGCCGCCGCGCCGAGCGCGATCAGCGGCGCGGTGAACCAGGCGGCGGCCGCGGCCGGATCGCTACCTGCCTTGCCCGCCGATCCGGTGGCCGCCCTGCTCCAGGGTGTCGCGGTGCCCGCGCTGCCCGGCGTCGACGTCTTGATGAAGCCGATCCTGGACCTGCTGAGCAGCTTCGGCACCGGCGTCATCGGCGCGTTCGATCCGACCGCGATCCTCAGCCAGTCCTCCAAGGTCATCGAGATGGCCATGCAGGTCGGCAAGGGCAGCATGAGCACGGTCGAGCAGCTGTGGCAGAGCCAGGCCGCGCGCAACGCACAGGCCACGAGCCAGCAGGCGAACGTGCAGGGACAGGAGACCAGCCAGCGAGGCATCGACATCTCCGAGCTCACGCAGCGTGCTGCCACGGTGGTGCAGCAGGGCAACGCGCAACTGCTCGGCATCGCGTCGTCGTTCGCCACCCAGGCGACCGCGCTCGCGCCGGTGATCCTCACTCCGCCCGCCCAGGCGACGCTGATGGCCTCGGCCACCGAACACCTCGGTCAAGCCGTCGGCGTGGTCAACGCCACCCGCGGCGACCTGGCCGGTAAGACCGCCGAGCTCAGCGGCATGGTGCAGCAGCTGGTCGCGCCGGGCGGCGGGCCCGCGCCGCAGGAGGTCGCGCAGGCGCTGGCGGAGAACGTCGGTCAGCCGATCCTGGAGCAGGCGCAGTCGACCGCGTCGGACACCGCGACCAAGGCGGCAGGCCTTGATTCCGCCACGCCGTCGACATCGACGCCCTCGACCACGCCGTCGTCGGTGCACAGCACCTCGCACAGCCCGACCACCAGCCACGGCACGCCGAGCAGCCTGCTCGGCAGCAGCCCCGGCCGTCCCGGGAGCCCGAGCGTGTCGTCGGTGCCCAAAGTCACCGGCCTGCCCGGCGCCACGGTCGCACCGATCCGGCCGGTCGCCGGCGTCCCGGGCACTTCGCTCGGTACCGGCACGCCCGCGAGCACCACACCGGCCGGATCGAGCAGCTTCATGGGCGGCCCCGGCGCCGCGGCGGGGCAGCGCGGCAACGACGAGGAACACTCGCGGACGGTGCAGCCCTACCTGAGCCCCATCGGCAACGACGACCTCACCGGCCCGCTGGGCGAGTCGACGCCGGACGTCATCGGTGCGACGCATTCGGACGAGATCATCAGCTCGGACTACGAGCAGGACCAGTTCTGACGGACACCGGGTAGGCGACGCGCCGCACCCGGCCCGAGCGGATCAGCGCCGGGCCGGGTGACGTGCAGAGTCTCAGTTGTCCTGTGTGAACGAGTCGATCAGTTTCCGGTAGAGGTCGGCGAAGCGTTTACGCGCGGCCTGCTGCTCGGCGCCGAGCCCCTCGGTGGTGTCCGGCGAGTACACCACCAGATGCACGTCGTCCGACGGCGACTGCGGCATGAAGTCGATGATCCGGCTGCTCTGGTCGGTGGCTTTCGGCACGCCGAGGTCCACCGTGGCGAGCGCTTTGGTCTCCGCCAGCGCCGCGTTCAACACATCGGGCGGGATATGGCCGTCGATCCGCTTCGGCGGGGTCTCGGGACGGCGCTCGGCGGCCACCGCATCGGGGCTGCTCACCGCACGGCCGTCGGCGAAGATCTCCAGCTGCGGGCGCAGATCCGTCCGGGCCTGCCAACCGTCCGGAATGGTGGTCAGCGTGAACAGCGCCAGCGGCGCGGCGATCGGCGGTAGCGCACTGGGTCGATCCAGTGCCGGGTCGGCCGTGGCGGCGCCCGAGCCCACCGCGACGATCAGCGTCACAACCAGCAGAACGGCTTTCGTTACTCGCATCGATCCCATCTTCCGGTGCTGTCCGTGTCCGTCTGCGGCACAGACGAACTGCGGTAGATCATGACAGCGCGCCGACCCCTGGCGGGAGTCGGCGCGCTGTATCGATCGGATCCGGCGCTACCGCAGGCCGGACGGGTTGTTCAGGTCCGGAGCCGAGTACGTGTCGCAAGCCCTCACCTGACCGGTCTTGTAGCCGGTGAGGAACCACTTCTGCCGCTGCTCGGACGAACCGTGCGTCCACGCTTCGGGATTCACCCGGCCCTGGGCGGCACGCTGGATGCGGTCGTCGCCTACCGCGGCGGCCGCCGACAGCGCGTCGTTGACATCCTTGTCCGACAACGGTTTCAGGAACGGCTGGTTGCTGCCGGGCGCGGGCTGCTTGTCCGCGAAATGCGCCCAGATGCCCGCGTAGCAGTCGGCCTGCAATTCGGTGCGCACCGCGTCGGAGTCCGCGCCGCGTGGATCGCGCTGGGCGCGGCCGATGTCACCGAGCAGGTTCTGGATGTGATGGCCGATCTCGTGCGCCACGACGTATTCCTGCGCCAGCGGGCCGCCGCTGGAACCGAATCGATCCACCAGTTCCTGGAAGAAACTGGTGTCGAAGTACGCGGTCCGGTCGGCCGGGCAGTAGAACGGTCCCACCGCGCTGGTGGCGTTGCCGCATCCGGTCGAGGTGGCTCCGGAGAAGAGCACGACCTTCGGCTGCTGGTAGCGCTTTCCGGCCTGCTTCGGCAGTTCGGCCGACCACACCGCGTCCAGGCTCTGCGCGGTGAGCGCCACCCGGCAGTCGACGTATTTGTTGGCATCCGCCCCGGTCTTGCAATGGCTCGGCGTGCCGGCCGTGCCCGGCTGCGTCTGGCTCTGGTCCTGCGAGCCGGTGAAGTTGCCGAGGATGGATCCGGGGTCGCCGCCCAGTAGCAGCGCCAGCACCAGCACTATGAGCCCGCCCGCGCCGCCGCCGAGCGCGAGCTTGCCGCCCATGCCGGGACCGCCGGACGAAACCCGGTCGGGGTCGATCTGCATGCCCTCGTTGAAGGTCATCGTCGTCGCTTTCTCGCTCGTCCCCGGGGTCACCCAACCCTCGGTCGTCGGCGACCCCGGTTCACACTCCCTCGAATACAGCTTGGCACGGGCGCGTCGATATCGGTTTCCACTCACCGAATGTGTCTCACTACGATGGACTCGCACTTGGTCACACCGCGCCGGTGCCAGAGTCGTCGAAAGGAACCCCGTGCTGCGCACCCACTTGGCTGGTTCGCTGCGAAGCGAGCATGCCGGTCAGACCGTCACTCTCACCGGCTGGGTGGCGCGCCGGCGTGACCACGGTGGGGTGATCTTCATCGATCTGCGCGACGCGTCCGGTGTGGCCCAAGCCGTTTTCCGCGAGGGCGAACCCGCCGAGCAGGCACATCGGCTGCGTGCGGAGTACTGCGTGCGCGTCACCGGCACCGTGGAACCGCGGCCGAGCGGCAACGAGAACCCGGAACTGCCGACCGGCGCCATCGAGGTGAACGTCACCGAGCTCGAGGTGCTGAACGAGAGCGCCCCGCTGCCCTTCCAGCTGGACGAGCAGCCGGGTGAGGAAGCGCGCCTGAAGCACCGCTACCTCGATCTGCGCCGCGAGGGCCCAGCACACGCCATCCGGCTGCGGTCCAAAGTCAACGCGGCCGCCCGCGAGGTGCTCGGCCGCCACGAGTTCGTCGAGGTGGAGACCCCGACGCTGACCCGGTCGACGCCAGAGGGCGCGCGCGACTTCGTGGTGCCAGCCCGCCTGCAGCCGGGCAACTTCTATGCCCTTCCGCAGAGCCCGCAGCTGTTCAAGCAGCTGCTCATGGTCGGCGGCATCGAACGCTACTTCCAGATCGCACGGTGCTACCGCGACGAGGACTTCCGCGCCGATCGTCAGCCGGAGTTCACCCAGCTCGACATCGAGATGAGCTTCGTGCGCCAGGAGGACGTGATCCTGCTGGCCGAGGAGATCCTGGTCGCGCTGTGGAAGCTGGTCGGCTACGAGATCCAGACCCCGATCCCGCACATGACCTACGCCGAGGCCATGCGCCGGTTCGGTAGCGACAAGCCCGACCTGCGTTTCGGCGTGGAGATCACCGAGTGCACCGACTACTTCAAGGACACCCCGTTCCGGGTGTTCCAGGCGCCTTATGTCGGCGCGGTGGTCATGCCGGGCGGTGCGAGCCAGCCGCGACGCCAGCTCGACGCCTGGCAGGAATGGGCCAAGCAGCGCGGCGCCAAGGGTCTGGCGTACGTGCTGGTGAACGAGGACGGCACACTGGGCGGCCCGGTCGCGAAGAACCTCACCGAGGCCGAGCGCGACGGTTTGGCCAAGCACGTCGGCGCGGTTCCGGGTGACTGCGTGTTCTTCGCCGCGGGCGCAGCGAAGGCGCAGCGCGCGCTGCTCGGCGCGGCGCGGGTGGAGATCGCCCGCAAGGTCGGTCTCATCGATGCGGACGCCTGGTCGTTCGTGTGGATCGTGGACGCGCCGCTGTTCGAGCCGACCGTCGAGGCGACCGCTAGCGGTGACGTGGCGGTGGGCCACTCCGCCTGGACCGCGGTGCACCACGCCTTCACCTCGCCGAAGCCGGAGTCGCTGGACACCTTCGACACCGACCCGGGCTCGGCGCTGGCCTACGCCTACGACATCGTCTGCAACGGCAACGAGATCGGCGGCGGCTCGATTCGTATCCACCGTCGTGACGTGCAGGAACGGGTCTTCGACGTGATGGGCATCAGCCCGGAGGAGGCGCAGGAGCAGTTCGGCTTCCTGCTGGACGCCTTCGCCTTCGGCGCGCCGCCGCACGGCGGCATCGCCTTCGGCTGGGACCGGGTCACCGCACTGCTGGCGGGGGAGGACTCGATCCGCGAGGTCATCGCGTTCCCGAAGACCGGCGGCGGTGTCGACCCGCTGACCGACGCGCCCGCGCCGATCAGCGAGCTGCAGCGCAAAGAGGCGGGTCTGGACGTCAAGCCGGAGCAGAAGAAGGGCGAGCGCGCCGAGACCGCCTCGTAGCGGGCGCTCGCGCGAACGGTACCTTCTGGGCAGTTACGCCTGCCCGACCGCGAGGAAACCCGTTGCTGCACTTGCGCCTGATCAGCCCGCCGGATCTCACCGACGAGGTGCTCGCGGTACTCGCCGCCGATCCCGGGGTCACGCACGTGACCCTGGCCCGCGGTGCCGCGCTGGAGCCGAAGGGCGATCTCGTCCAGGCGGACGTGGCTCGTGAGGCCGCCAACGACGTGCTCGACGACTTGACCGCGCTGGGCGTCTGCCGGTCCGGCGGGATGACGCTCACGCCGGTCGAGACGGTCCTGTCGGAGGCGGGCGAGCGCGCGGTACACGAGGCGCCCGGTGATCCGAGCGACGCGGTGGTGTGGGAGGAACTGCTCGCGCAGACGCATGAGGAGTCGAGCCTCAACGCGACTTTTCTCGCGTTCCTGACGATCGCCTGCCTGCTCGCGGCCGTGGGCGTCGCGACCGATTCGCCGGTGACGATCGTCGGCGCGATGGTCGTCGGCCCGGAGTTCGGTCCGCTCGCCGCTTTCGCGGTCGCGTTGGTGCGCAGGGACTTCGGCCTCGCCCGCCGCTCGGCCCTCGCGCTCGCGGTGGGGTTTCCGGTGGCGATGGTGGTCACGTTGGTGGCCACGGTGGTGTGGGAACAGGTCGGCTGGATCACCATGGACGGGGTGAGCGGCGTCGAGCAGGTCGACTTCATCTATCAGGTGGGCCCGTTCTCCCTGGTCGTCGCGCTATTGGCGGGCGCGGCCGGCATGCTCTCGCTCGTGACGGCGAAGTCGGCCGCGCTGGTCGGCGTGTTCATCTCGGTGACCACCGTGCCCGCGGCCGGATTCGCCGTGATCGCGGCGACCTTGGGGGAGTGGCGGGTGGCGTTCCTGTCCGCTGGCCAGCTGGCGGTGAACATGGCGGGCATCATCGTGGCCGGGATCATCGTGCTCCAGCTCCGGCCGCGCGCGGGCAGCGAGGCCGGTCCGGTGGAGCGGTTGAAGCGCTGGATCGGCATGCGCGCACCGGCCGAGAAGTGAGCGGGCCTCACGCCGCGGCGACGGTGCCTCCGGTGAGCACTCGGTAGGCATAGGTCACCGCGATCACGGAGACCGGGCCCGCGATCAGCAGGCCGAGACCGCACAGCAGCGTGCCCAGGAACGTGATCACCAGCACGGCCAGCGCGAGCAGCAGCACCTGCACGGCGTTGGCGACCACCAGCGTGAAACTGGACTTCAGCGCCTCGAATGGACCCTGGTCCTGATCGACGACGAAGTGCAACGAGAACATGCACAGCCATCCGGCGATCAGTCCGGGAAGCAAGCAGAGCGCCGCGCCGAGGAAGGTCAGCGTGAATGCCAGCAACGCGGTGAGCAACACGTTGCCCGCGTTCACGAATCGAAAGTATGCGCCGAAAGGCGGTGGGGTGCCGTCGGTTTCGTACAGTGCGCCGCGCACCATCGCCGCCTGCAGCAGCCACACGCCTGCCATGACCGCCAAGAAGATCAGCAGCAGCGGCAGCATCGACGTCGGGTCGGTGAGCTGAACGACGACCACGAACGCCAAGTAGATGACGAGGCCCACCGCGGTCACCCCGAACCACGGCCCCGGATTGGCCCAGAGTCGCGCCCAGCCGTAACTGAGCGCCCGGCCCACGTCCAGTCTGCCGGGACCGGTGGAGACCTGCTGGTAGCCGTAGATCGGCTCCTGCGCGGGCGCGGGGCCGGACGGCGCCCAGCCCGGCCCGGTGCCTTGCGGTCCGTAGCTGGGGTGCCCAGCGCCCACAGGCGGCGGCGGCTCCAGCGGTTCGTTTCCGTAGTGCGCCGCGCCGGGGCCTTCGAACTGCGGATATCCGGCCGGACCCGCCATCTCGTGGCGGGCGTGGCCGGTCCCGGGGCCGGGAGCCTGCGGATTCGGGCTCTCGTGCTGCCCGGGCCTGGCCGCGAAGCGTTCGTCATCGTTCGGCAAGGGAGCGCCGCCACCTGATTGTTTGGGTGCGGAGGGCGGGATCTCGGTCATGCGTAGACCTTTCCACTCAACTGGTTTGCGGTGTGGCGCAGGGCAGTTGACGATGAGAAAACCCGACGGGTGCGGAGGTGTCAAGCGACCTGCGGCCGCCGTCCGGCCATGCCGGAGACACGCCGAGCGACGCGGAAAGGTTGTGTAACCGCTCGCTAGAAGTGACCCCATGCGAGTACTTTGAGAGGCGATGACCGCACTATTGGCCGAACGCGCCGCCGAAGTCGTGTCCGCAGCGCAACAGTTGCTCACAAAGCGAATGGGTGCTCCGGTAAAGCTGAGCGATCCGATCGAACTCAGCGGTAGTGGTAGGACGACGGTCCTACGCGTGCGTGTAGCGGAGAACGCCTTTTCATTGCCGCGAACCCTGATCATCAAGCAGGTCCGCGGCGCGGCGCAGGATCGCCGGACCGGCGGCTTGGCGCCCGGGGTGGCCAGCGTCGATTCCGCGTTCCTCCGCGAGACGGTGTCCTATCAGTTCACCACCGCGTTGAGCCGGGAGCACCGGCCGGGCGCGTACCTGGTCGCGCACAGCCTTCCCGACCGTCTGCTGATCCTCAGTGACCTGGGTGAGAACTCCCTGCTCACCGCCGTGCTCCGCTCCGGGGCCGAGCCTGCGGGCCGCAACGCCCTGATGGCGTTCGCTCAGGCGCTGGGCCGGATGCATGCCGCCACCGTCGGGCGCGAGGCGGACTTCGTCGCGCTGCTGCGCCGAGTGGACGTGGTGCACCGGGTGGACGGCATCGCCCAGCAGGCCGAGTCGGCGATCGCCGAGGTGCCCGGTCTGCTCCAGCGCGAACTGGGTATCGAGGTGCCGGGCGAGATCGCCGAGCGCATCGTGCGCGGCAACCGGCTGTACTCCGCGGGCCGTTTCCGCGCGTTCAGCCCGTCGGACCTCTGCCCGGACAATGTGATCTTGAACGAGGAGGGTGCTCGCTTCCTCGACTACGAGTGGGGCGGGTTCCGCGACGCCACCTTGGACATCGCCTACGCGCTGGTGTCCTTCCCCGGCTGCCTGTGCGATGTCGAGCTCTCGCGTGAGCGCGCGCGGCAGATGGTCGAGGCCTGGCGCGCGGAGGTCGTGGGCGTGTGGCCCGCGCTGGCCGATGACGACCAGCTGGCCGAACGCATCCTGGAAGCTCGGCTGATCTGGGTCTGGCTGTCCACTTACTGGTTCCTGCCCGCCGATCACACCCGTATCGCGGCTGCCAGGGAGCACGGGCTGTCGGTGCCGCGCTCGGCGGCGCTGATCAACCGCTGGGCCGCGCTCGCCGAAGACGCGCGGTGCACGGGTGACGACATCGTGGGAGATTTCGCCGAGGACGTATCGGCGATGCTGGAAGAACGCTGGGGCGAGTAGGCCGCGCACCCGGGGGCTGCTGCCTCCGGAGACGGCGCGCGGCCGCCCCGCGCTAGCCGAGCGGGACCTGCCGCGGCTCGATCCGTCCCCCGCTGCGCACCGCGAACGAAGCGCCGTAGCGTACATCGGAATTCGGGTCCGCCACATCCAGCAGGTAGTACCAGTCCATCTGCGCGTGGTCGGGGGTGATCTCCAGCACGCCGTAGCCGTGCGAGTCCAACTCCACATAACGCAGATGGCGGTTGACCGTCTTGATCGCTTCGGCGATCGGAGCGGAATTCGTGTGGACCATGTCGCCGATGCTGGTCGAGGTCACCGACGGCACCACGAACTCGGCGCCCGCCGTCACGCCGCCCGGGTAGCTCGCCACGTCCACGGGGAGATCGGCGGCCCACGAGGAGTGGATGTCCCCGGTCAGGAACAGCACGTCGGAAATTTGCTGATCGATGATGGCGCGGAACAGCCTGGTGCGGTCGGCGGTGTAGCCGTCCCACTGGTCGCCGTTCAGCGACGGACCGGACTGCGGGACGCCCATGGTGCTGGTGATCGCCGCCGTGGTGGCGGGCTCGAGCGGCGGGAAGACCAGCGGGGCGATCATGACCGAGTTGCCGACCAGCTTCCACCGCACCGGCGCGGAGGCCAACCCCGCGGTCAGCCATTCCATCTGCGCCTTGCCGGTGATGGTGCGCGCCGGGTCGTCGGCCTCGCGCCAGTTCGCGCCCGGCTTCGCCTCCTGGTCGCGGTAGCTGCGCAGATCGAGCATGGTGAGCTCGGCCAGGGTGCCGAAGCGCAGCCTGCGGTAGATCCGCACGTCGGCGCCGGAGCCGGACGCCCGGACCGGCATCCACTCCAGATAGGCCTGCGCGGAGGCGGCGCGCCGGTCGGCCCAGCTGCCCTCGGTGGCGGGATCGTGATTGTTCGCGCCGCCGGACCAGGAGTTGTCCGCGGATTCGTGGTCGTCCCAGGTGCAGATGAACGGCAAGGTGGCGTGCAGGCCGAGCAGATCCGGGTCGGTCTTGTACTGGGCGTGGCGGATGCGGTAGTCCGTCAAGCTGACGGTCTCGTTGGCCGGATCGTGCGGGCGTACGGCGCCGTTGCGGCCTCCGTACTTGCCGCGGCCGTACTCGTAGATGTAGTCGCCCAAGTGCACGATCGCGTCCAGGTCGGTGCGGGCGGTCAGGTGACGGTAGGCGCCGAAGTAGCCTGCCTCCCAGTTCGAGCACGACACCACGCCGAACCGAAGGCGATCCGGTGTGTCCGCCGTGGCGGGCGCGGTCTTGGTGCGGCCCACCGGAGAGGTCTGGCCCAGGGCGGTGAATCGATAGAAGTACTCGACACCGGGAGCCAGGCCGGAAACGTCGACCTTGACCGTATGGTCGGAGTCAGCCGAGGTCGTCACGGTGCCGGACGCGGCGACCGAGGCGAACCGCTCGTCCGCCGCGATCTCCCACCGCACGGTCGCCGGGTCGCCCAGGCCCGAGCCGGGCGTCGCGTCGTCGGAGACGGTCACGCGGGTCCAGACGATCACGCCGTCGGCAAGCGGGTCCCCCGAGGCCACGCCGTGCCGGAACACCGGTGTCGCGGCTTCCGCGTCACCGCCGCCCAGCACCGCGGTGGCGGTGGCGGCGGCCGCGCTGCCCTTGAAAAGAGTGCGCCGAGCGAAGCGCGCGGTGGACGAGGGATCTGAAACGGATACGTTTTCAGGCACGGGTACCGATCCCATCCGAAGTACCGGCGACACGCAACTCCGTCTGTCGCCGCGCCGGTCGAGACCGCGCGGCCGCACCGGAGACGCATCCGGGAACGGCATGTCGTGCTGTCGGTGCGCCTCGGTAACGTTCTTGTCGTGAGCGATGGTTTGTTCGACGTGCCCGGAGCCGCGGTGCCTCCGGAGCATTCGATCGACACCGTGGTGCGCCGGGACGCGGGTGCGCCGCTGGCCGTGCGCATGCGCCCGGCCACGCTGGAGGAAGTGGTCGGACAGCAACATCTGCTCGGTCCCGGTTCGCCGCTGCGCAGGCTGATCGAGGGTTCGGGCGCCGCGTCGGTATTGCTGTACGGCCCGCCCGGCACCGGCAAGACCACGCTCGCCTCGCTCCTGTCCCAGGCCACCGGCCGCCGGTTCGAAGCGTTGTCGGCGCTCTCGGCCGGGGTCAAAGAGGTGCGCGCGGTCATCGATGTGGCGCGGCGCAGGTTGGCTACGGGCGAGCAGACCGTGCTGTTCATCGACGAGGTTCACCGCTTCTCCAAGACCCAGCAGGACGCCCTGCTCGCCGCGGTGGAGAACCGCATCGTCCTGCTCGTCGGCGCGACGACCGAGAACCCGTCGTTCTCGGTGGTGTCGCCGCTGCTGTCGCGCTCACTGGTGCTGCAACTGCGGTCGCTCACGGAAACCGACATCCGCGAGGTGCTCGCCCGCGCGATCACCGATCCACGCGGGCTCGACGGCGCGTATACGGTGACCGAGGCCGCGCTCGACCACATCGTCCGGATCGCGGGCGGTGACGCCCGCCGCGCGTTGACCGCTCTGGAAGCGTCGGCGGAGTCCTCGCTCGACGGCACCGTCGACGTGGACCTGGTCGAAGCCAGCGTGGACAAGGCCGCCGTCCGGTACGACCGCGCCGGCGACCAGCACTACGACGTGATCAGCGCGTTCATCAAGTCCATCCGCGGTTCGGACGTCGACGCCGCGCTGCACTACCTGGCGCGCATGCTGAGCGCGGGGGAGGACCCGCGCTTCATCGCCCGGCGGCTGATGATCCACGCGAGCGAGGACATCGGCATGGCCGACCCGATGGCGTTGCAGACGGCGACCGCCGCCGCGCAGGTCGTGCAGCTGGTCGGTCTGCCAGAAGGACGCCTCGCGCTCGCCCAAGCCACCATCCACCTGGCCACGGCCCCGAAGTCCGGCGCCGTCGTGGCCGCGATCGGCGCCGCCATGGCCGACGTCGCGGCGGGCAAGGCGGGCCCGGTTCCGCCCCACCTGCGCGACGGTCACTACCCCGGCGCGGCGGCGCTCGGCAACGCGCAGGGCTACAAGTACCCGCACGACGACAAGGACGGCGTGCTCGGCCAGCAGTACCCGCCCGACGAGCTGGTCGGCGTCGACTACTACCACCCCACCGACCACGGCCACGAACGCGAGATCGGCCCCAGGGTCGACAAGCTGCGCCGCATCGTCCGAAGCTGACCGCCGCCGGGACGCACCAGGCTCCCGAGTCGATGAATATTCGCGTGCGCGGCACCGGTAGGCTGGGTATTCGTGCAGACCCACGAGATTCGACGGCGTTTCCTGGACCATTTCCTCCGTGCCGGCCATACCGAGGTGCCGAGTGCCTCGCTGATCCTGGCCGACCCGAACCTGCTGTTCGTCAACGCGGGCATGGTCCAGTTCAAGCCGTACTTCCTGGGTCAGGAGGCGCCGCCCTACCCGCGGGCGACCAGCGTGCAGAAATGCGTGCGAACCGGCGATATCGAAGAGGTCGGCGTCACCACGCGGCACAACACCTTCTTCCAGATGGCGGGCAACTTCTCCTTCGGTGATTACTTCAAGGAGGGGGCGATCACCCTCGCCTGGGAGCTGATCTCCAAGCCGCAGGACGACGGCGGTTACGGGTTCGATCCCGAGCGGATCTGGGTGACCGTGTACCAGGACGACCCGGAGGCCGCCGAGATCTGGAAGCGGGTCGCGGGGATCCCCGAGGAGCGCATCCAGTTCCGCGACGGCAAGGACAACTACTGGGACATGGGCGTGCCCGGCCCCGGCGGACCCTGCTCGGAGATCTACTACGACCGCGGCCCCGAGTACGGCCGCGACGGCGGGCCGGTCGCCGACGAGGACCGCTACCTCGAGATCTGGAACCTCGTGTTCATGCAGGACATCCGCGGTGAGTTGAGCCCCAAACTCGGGCACTCGCCGGTCGGGTCGCTGCCGAAGAAGAACATCGACACCGGCATGGGGGTCGAGCGCATCGCGCTGCTGCTGCAGGGCGTGGACAACGTCTACGAGACCGACCTGCTGCGCCCGATCATCGACAAGGCCGAGGAACTGACCGGACGCTCCTACGGCGTCCAGCACGAGGACGACGTCCGCTTCCGCGTGATCGCCGACCATGCTCGCACCGCCGCCATGCTGATCGCCGACGGCGTGAACCCGGGCAACGACGGCCGCGGGTACGTGCTGCGCCGCCTGCTGCGCCGCATCGTGCGCTCGGCCCGCCTGCTCGGCGCCGAGAAGCCGGTGATGAGCGAGTTCATGAAGGTCGTCAGCGACCTGATGGCCCCGTCCTACCCGGAGCTGGCCACCGACTTCCGCCGCATCGAGACCGTCGCGGTCGGCGAGGAGACGGCGTTCCTGAAGACGCTGAACACGGGCTCCACCCTGTTCGACAACACCGCCGCCGCGGTGAAGGCCCACGGCGGCAGCACGATCGCCGGGTCCGACGCGTTCACCCTGCACGACACCTACGGCTTCCCGATCGATCTGACGCTGGAGATGGCCGCGGAGGCCGGGCTGTCGGTCGACGAAGAGGGCTTCCGCTCGCTCATGTCCGAGCAGCGTCAGCGGGCCAAGGAGGACGCGCAGGCGCGCAAGCACGCCCACGCCGACCTCACGATCTACAAGGAACTGGTCGACCGCGGCGCCACCGAGTTCACCGGCTTCGACGAGCTCACCTCCGAGGCCACCGTGCTCGCCCTGATCGCCGACGGCGTGCGGGTGCCGACGGCGACCGTGGGGCAGGACGTCGAGGTCATCCTGGACCGCAGCCCGCTCTACGCCGAGGCGGGCGGCCAGATCGCCGACCGCGGCTCCATCACCGCCTCGTCGGGATTGAAGCTGCGCGTGAACGACGTGCAGAAGATCGCCAAGAAGCTGTGGGTGCACAAGACCACGGTGGAGCACGGCCAGATCACCGAGGGCGACGTCGTGCTGGCGCAGGCCGACCCGTCCTGGCGGCGGGGTGCCACGCAGGGCCATTCCGGTACGCACATGGTGCATGCCGCCCTCCGGCAGGTGCTCGGCCCGAACGCCGTGCAGGCCGGTTCGCTGAACAAGCCGGGCTACCTGCGTTTCGACTTCAACTGGCAGGGCCAGCTGTCCGAGCAGCAGAAAGCCGACATCGAGGCCGTCTCCAACGACGCGGTCGGCGCCGACTTCCCGGTGAACACCTTCGTCACCGATCTGCCGAAGGCCAAGCAGATGGGCGCGCTGGCCTTGTTCGGCGAGAACTACGGCAACGAAGTGCGCGTGGTGGAGATCGGCGGCCCGTTCTCGATGGAGCTGTGCGGTGGCACGCACGTACAGCATTCCTCGCAGATCGGCCCGATCACGGTGCTCGGCGAGTCGTCGGTCGGCTCCGGCGTGCGTCGCGTGGAGGCGTTCGTCGGCTTGGATTCCTACGCGTACCTGGCCAAGGAGCGCGCGCTGCTGGCCGGTGTCGCCTCCGCGCTCAAGGTGCCCTCCGACGAGGTGCCCGCTCGCGTCGAGCAGCTGGTGGAGCGGCTCAAGGTGGCCGAGAAGGAGCTCGAGCGCACGAAGATGGCCGCCGTGCTGTCCTCGGCGGGCGAGTTCGTCGAGAAGGCCGAGCGGATCGGCCGGCTGCTGCTGGTCGCCGTGGCCGCGCCGGAGGGCGTGTCCGCGGGCGATCTGCGCACGCTGGCCACCGACATCCGCGGCCGGTTCGGCAGCGAGCCCGCCGTGGTGGTACTGCTCGGCAACGCCGACGGCAAGGTGCCGTTCGTGGTCGCGGTGAACAAGCCCGCTCAGGAGCTCGGCATCAAGGCGGGCGATCTGGTCGGTAGCTTCGGCCCGAGTATCGCGGGACGAGGCGGCGGCAAGCCGGAGATGGCGCAGGGCGCGGGCTCGGACCCGTCCGGCATTCCGGCCGGCCTGACCGCGGTCCGCGCGCGGGTGGCCGAACTCGCCGGGTGATGGGCGGCCCAGCGGAACCGGAGCGGTCGGCGCCCCGCGGCGCCGACCGGCCGCATCCGGCCACCGACCCCGGTCGGGGCAGGCGGATCGGGGTCGACGTCGGCAGTGTCCGGATCGGGGTCGCCGCGAGCGATCCCGACGGCATCCTCGCCACCCCGGTGGAGACCGTGCCGCGCGCGAAACCGTCCCGGCGATCGGCTGCCGCACCCGATATCGAAAGAATTGCCGAAATTGTGCGGGAGTACGAGGCAGTCGAGGTAATCGTCGGATTGCCGCGAACATTACGCGGGGAGAAAGGCACTGCGGCTACGCTGGCCAGCGCATTCGCTGAGCGATTGCGGGCTGCTGTCGGGCCGGTGCCGGTCCGGCTTTCCGACGAACGTTTGACTACGGTGTCAGCTGCACGTGCATTGCGGGACAGTGGAGTTCGCGCGCGTGGCCAGCGGCAGATGATCGATCAGGCGGCGGCCGTGTCGATCCTGCAAGGATGGTTGGACGAACGGAGTGCGGTGTTGAGGTCGGTGGAAGCGGGACGTCCTGCGTCGTCCGGGGACGATGCATGACGGATCGGTGGGCGCGGGCCGAGGAACTGTTCCGACAGCGCGAAGCTGATCGGCGTTACCGGAGAGACGACCGGGCCTGGGGCGAGTACGACGGCGACCGGTACGACGACTACGACGACGACACGACCGTCATCCCCCGCTACGTCGACGACGAGGAAGAGCCGGAGCCCGCGCCGCCGCCACCGGCCCCACGGCGTGGCGGACAGCGCCCCAGGACGACGCGTGTCGAGGAGCCGCGCCGCTCGAAGCGCGCGGAGTCGAAACGTGCCCGGCCCGAGCGCTCCGGCCGCTCGCAGCGCGGCAAGCGATCCAGGGTCGCCTCTCGCAAAGCCGCCGAGCGCAAGAAGCGCCGCCGCAACCTATGGTTCGTCGCGGGTGTCTTCATCCTTCTCTTCGCCGGCGCCGTGATCTTCGCCGGGATGAAGCTGGTCGCCAGTATGGCTCCGCCGAAAGACTTCGCGGGACCAGGGGGACCGCTGGTGGTGGTGCAGGTGCATCCGGGCGACACCTCCCAGCAGATCGCGTCGACGATGGTCGAGCGCGGCGTCGTGGCGAGCTCGGGCGCGTTCTTCCAAGCGGCCGTGCGCAATTCGAACATGAACACGGTGCAGCCCGGCTTCTACGCGATCCCCAGCCAGAGCCCCGCCGCCGAGGCGGTGTCGGCGCTGGTGAGCAAGTCCTCGCGGGTCGGCAATCTGGTCGTCTCCGAGGGACGGCTGCTGCACGACCAACACGACATGAGCACCGGCGGGCGGTACGACGGCATCTACCGCAAGATCGCGGAGGCCAGCTGCATCGGCACGGGCACCAATCAGAAGTGCGTGAGCTACGAACAGCTCGATGCCGCGGGCGCGAGCCTGGACCTGGCCGCGCTCGGAGTGCCGGCATGGGCGATCCAGGGTGTCAAGGACTGCCCGGACCGGACACGGCAGCTGGAGGGCCTGATCGCCGCGGGCACATGGGATTTCGATCCGAGCGGGACGCCTGCGGAGATCCTGCGGCAATTGGTGACCGCGAGTGCCAAGAGCTATGAGTCCACCGGACTGCTGCAGTCCGGCGCCGACACGAAACTGACGCCGTACCAGACGCTGGTCGCCGCCTCGCTGGTGGAACGCGAGGCGAAGCCCCAGGACATGGGCAAGGTGGCACGGGTGATCGTGAACCGGCTGCGGGTCGATCAGATGCTGCAGTTCGACTCGACGGTGAACTACACCCTGGATCGCACCGAGGTGGCGACCACCGACGCCGACCGCGCCCAGGAAACCGCCTGGAACACCTATGCGATGCGTGGCCTGCCCAAGACTCCGATCGCCGCGCCGTCGTTGAACGCTCTGCGTGCCATGGAGAATCCGGAGCAGGGGCCGTGGCTGTACTTCGTCACCGTCGACAAGCAGGGCACCACCCTGTTCACCGACGACTATCAGGAGCATCTGCGCCTGATCGCACGGGCGCAGCGCAGCGGCATCCTCGACAGTTCCAAGGACAGCGGTGGCCGGTAATCGCAAGGCGGCGGTGCTCGGGACGCCGATCGCGCACTCGCGATCGCCACAGCTGCACTTGGCCGCGTACCGCGCGCTCGGATTGGATTGGAGCTACGAGCGCATCGAATGCTCGGCGGAGCAGCTGCCCGGGCTGGTCGACGGGCTCGGGCCGGAATGGGTCGGGCTTTCGGTGACCATGCCCGGCAAGGAAGCGGCACTGGCCTACGCCGATGAGCGCACCGACCGGGCCGTGTTGGTCGGATCGGCCAACACCTTGGTCCGCCGCGACGCGGGCTGGCTGGCCGACTGCACCGACGTGGACGGTGTGCTCGGAGCGCTCCGCGGCGGTGGTGTCACCGACCTGACCGAGGGCGTGGTGCTGGGGGCGGGCGGCACCGCGCGGCCCGCCCTGCTGGCGTTGTCGGAGCTGGGCGCGAAGTCGGTGACCGTGGTCGCCCGGGACGCCGGGCGGGCGCGCGGCGCGCTGGAACTCGCCGAGCGGCTGGGGATGATCGCGTCGCTGGCCGGTTTCGATGCCGGGGCGCTGCGTACGATCTGCGCGGCCGCGGGAGCCGTGGTGAGCACCATTCCCGCCACGGCGGCGGCGGTGGTCGCCCCCGCGGTAGCCGAGGCGCCGGTGGTGCTCGACGCGATCTACAACCCCTGGCCCACCCCGCTGGCCGAGGCGGTGGCCCGGTCCGGGCACACGGTGGTCAGTGGTCTGCAGATGCTGCTGAACCAGGCGTATGGGCAGGTCGAGCTGTTCACCGGGCAGGCAGCGCCGCGCGCGGAGATGGCGGCGGCGCTGGACGAGGGGCGTCGATAGCCTTCTCACCAGCGGTGCGTCTCTGCTCTTTCCGCTGTCGTGATCGCCGGTTATGCTGTCCTCCAACGCGTTTCAACGGGAGGGGTAGCGTTGTGTTGATTCGACTCGGAGTCACCGTCGCGATGGGGATCGCGGCATCCGCGTTCGTCTTCGCCGGACAGTCGGCGGCGAAAGCCGATGGCTGCGCATCGGCGCAGCCGACTTGGGGGTTCCAGTGCGTGGCCGCGGCGTCGAACGTCGCGCTGGCGAACTGCATGAAAGAGGCGCCGCTGTGGCACAAAGACGGGAAGTGCATTCAGCGGAACGACGGTAGCGGTAGGTACGACCTCTGGATTCCATCCAACTGAGACACGCAGGGCCGTAGTCGCTGCCGAGAAACACGGCTATGGTGTTTCGCATGAATGCTTGGTTGTTGCGGGCCGTCGTGCTCGGCGCGCTGGTGGTGGCGTTGCGTGCCGGGCTCGGGTTCGCGATGGTGTACTGGCCGACACACGGGGCACTGATGCGCATCCTGTGCCTGGTCGTGCTGGTCGCGGCCATCGCGGCCTGGGGTGTGCTGGACGGTCGCAGGGACCGCGTCGAGAGCGGGGACGCCGAACGCGGCGCCGATCTGACCATGATGTGGCTGAAGGCCGCCGTTGTGGGTGGTGTCGGCAGCGGCCTGGCGTCCTGGATCCTGGACTGGGCTCCCCGGTTCGATCTCGGTGACAACGGCCTGCTGTTCGAACTCACGGCGGGCGCGGCGTTCATCATCCTGCTGATCTTCGTGCCCGCGCTGATCGGTGTCGGCGTCGGCCGGATGCTGGCCGAGCGGCAGAACGGCAAGGGGCGCTCCACCCCGCCGTCGCTGTACTCCGCCGCGGGCAGCGCGATCTGATTCCACGAGAAAACGGCGCGCCCGCAGCGGGCGCGCCGTTTTCGTCTCTCGCGGCCGCCGCGGGCTAGAGCAGCACCGCGCCGCCGCTCGGACTGTCCTCCCGCGCGATCGCCGAGTAAGCGGCGGCCAGCAGGGCGGGATCGGGTCCTTCCAAGCGTCCGGGTTTGGCCAGGCCGTCGAGCACGACGAAGCGCAGCACGCCGGAGCGGGTCTTCTTGTCCGTCTGCATGGCGTCCAGCAGCTGAGGCAGCGCGTCGGCGTCGTAGCTGGTCGGCAGGCCGACGGCGGACAGGATCGCGCGATGACGGTCGGCGGTGGCGTCATCGAGACGACCCGCGAGACGACCGAGCTCGGCGGCGAACACCAGTCCGACGGAGACCGCGGCGCCGTGCCGCCACCGGTAACGCTCCCGCCGTTCGATCGCGTGCCCCAGGGTGTGACCGTAGTTCAGGATCTCGCGGAGGCTGGATTCCTTCAGATCGGCGGCGACGACGTCGGCTTTCACCTGGATCGCGCGACGGATCAGCTCTGGCAGCACCTCGCCGGACGGGTCGAGGGCGGCCTCCGGGTCGCGCTCCACCAGCTCCAGGATCACCGGGTCGGCGATGAAACCGGCTTTGATGATCTCCGCCATGCCCGCGACGATCTCGTTGCGCGGCACCGTCTCCAGGGTGGCCAGGTCGACCAGCACGGCGGCCGGCTCGTGGAAGCAGCCGACGAGATTCTTGCCCGCCTCGGTGTTGATGCCGGTCTTGCCGCCGACCGCCGCATCGACCATCGCCAGCAGCGTGGTCGGCACGTGCACGATCCGCACCCCGCGCATCCAGGTGGCGGCGACGAAACCGGCCAGATCGGTCGCCGCGCCGCCGCCGAGGCTGACCACGACGTCGTTGCGGGTCAGGCCGATACGCCCCAGCACCTCCCAGCAGAAGCCGGCGACCGCGAGTTCCTTGCCCGCCTCGGCGTCCGGGATCTCGATCCGGTGCGCGTCGATACCGGTGTCGGCCAGCGCCTTTCGCACCACTTCGGCGGTCTCGGTGAGCGGCGGCTGATGGAAGACGGCCACGGTGCGCACACCTTTGGTCGCGCTGTGGACGGACTCGACGAGTTCGCCGAGCAACCCGCGGCCGATGATCACCTGGTACGGGTCGGCGGTCCGGACTTCGAGACGACTCGGCTCTGTCACGTGGCTTGCTCCGATTCTGTTGTTGCTGTTGTCGACTGCTGCCGCGCCCGGGAGCGGGCGCGGCGTGCGCGGGCGCGCCGGGATCGGCTGCCCGCCGCCGTCTCCCCGTTGCCCGCCCCGCCCTCGGCGTCGGGTTCGCTCGTGACGCTCCTGCGGCTGCGCCGGGAGCGCACCGTGGCGGTAACCGCCGCTTCCGCCGCGGCGCCGGTCGCGGTGTCGGTGGTCTCGGACTGATCGGCGGTCTTGCGCCGCGCCGCCGCTCTTGCTCTCGCACGTCGGCGGGCCCGGGATCGGCTGCTGCCCTGCGGGATTCCGCTCGGCGGTGGCCGGAGATCCGTTTCGGCCGGTTCGACCGGCTCCATACCGAGCTTGGTCATGATCATCCGCACCACGCGGCCGGGACTGCGGCCGTCGGTACGAACCCGGACGGTCGCCACTTCCCGGTACAGCGGCCGACGGGTACGCATCAGTTCCCGGTACTTCGCGCCGGGGTCGGCGCCGTTGAGCAGCGGCCGCTGCGTGCTCGCGCCGGTGCGCCGAAGACCCTCCGCGATACTGATCTCCAGGTAGACGACGGTGCGGCCGCGCAGGAGTGCCCTGGTGTGCTCGGACAGCACGGCACCGCCGCCGAGCGAGACCACACCGCGTTCGGCGAGGACGGCGCGGCGCACCACCCGCTCCTCGATCCTGCGGAATTCGGGCTCACCGTCTTCGGCGAATATCTCCGGGATCGTGCGACCGGTCTCCCGCTCGATGCCGGCATCGGTGTCGTACAGCTCGACGCCGAGTTCCCTGGCGAGCTTGCGGCCGATCGTGGATTTCCCCGCCCCCGGCGGTCCGACCAGCACCACGCGCGGGGCGCGCGGATCGGTCTGCACGATCATTGCGACCGACTGTCCGCGGGCACGTGCGGGCGAGTGCTGATGCGCTTGACGTAGCTGGTGATGTTCTCGACGGTCTCGGTGAGCGAGTCGCCGCCGAACTTCTCCAGCGCGGCCTGCGCGACGACCAGCGCCACCATGGATTCGGCGACCACGCCCGCGGCGGGCACGGCGCAGACGTCCGAGCGCTGATGGATGGCGACGGCCTCGTCGCCGGTGGTCATGTCGACGGTGGACAGCGCGCGCGGCACCGTGGAGATCGGCTTCATGGCCGCGCGCACGCGCAGCGCCTCGCCGTTGGTCATGCCGCCTTCCAGTCCGCCGGCGCGGTTGGTGGAACGCAGCACGCCGTCGGGGCCGGGGCGCATCTCGTCGTGCGCCTGGCTGCCGCGGCGGCGCGCGGTCTCGAAACCGTCGCCGACCTCGACGCCCTTGATGGCCTGGATGCCCATCAGCGCGGCGGCGAGCCGCGCGTCCAGCCGGTTCTCGCCGCTGGTGAACGAGCCGAGGCCGACCGGAAGTCCCGCCACGACCACCTCGACAACGCCACCGAGGGTGTCGCCGTCCTTCTTGGCGGCCTCGATCTCCGCGATCATCGCGGCTTCGGCGTCCTTGTCGAAGGCACGCACCGGGCTCTCGTCCACCGCGGCGAGATCGGCGGCGCTCGGCACGAGGCCGGAAGTGTTCTGCGCCGCGCCGATCGACACGACGTGCGAGACGACCTCCGCGCCGAACGCCTGGCGCAGGAAATTGCGCGCGACGGTGCCCGCCGCGACGCGCGCGGCGGTCTCCCTGGCGCTGGCGCGCTCGAGCACGTTACGGGCGTCGTCGAAGTTGTACTTGAGCATGCCGGAGTAGTCGGCGTGCCCGGGCCTGGGCCTGGTCAAGGGTGCGTTGCGGGCCAGGTCGGCGAGTTCGGCCGGATCGACCGGATCGGCGGACATCACCGTGGTCCACTTCGGCCACTCGGAGTTGGCCACCTCGATGGCCACCGGGCCGCCCATGGTGCGCCCGTGCCGCACGCCGCCGATGACGGTGACCTTGTCGGCCTCGAACTTCATCCGGGCGCCGCGACCGTAGCCGAGCCTGCGACGGGCCAGCTGCGCGGAGATCTCGTCCGACGTGACCTCGACGCCTGCCACCATCCCCTCCAGGAGGGCGACGAGAGCGGGACCATGGGATTCTCCGGCAGTTATCCAACGCAGCACATTGTTCATCTTCCCATGTCGACGCCGGTGCTCCGGAACGTGGCCCGCCGTGACGAACCGCACGCCGGGGAGCCCGGGTACCGCGGGCCGAGGCGCTCAGCGGGCTATGACAATGGGGCGGTCCACCGAGCGGAGGAGCGCGTCACCGACCGAGCCGAACAGCAGTCGCCGCAAAGTTCCTCGGCCGCGGTTGCCCACCACCAGCAGCTGTCCGTCGCGGGAGCGTTCGAGCAACCCTCGCTCCGGACGGTCGCGGACGACCTCGCGCCGGATGGTCAGCTCCGGGTACTGCTCCTGCCAGCCGGCCAAGCTGGTCGCGAGCAACGCCTCTTCGGTCCGGCGCAGGGCGGCCCAGTCGGTGCCGATCGCGGCCAGCGGCTCGACCTCACCCCAGGTGTGCACGGCCACCAGTTCGACCCCGCGGAGCGACGCCTCGGTCGCGGCGACCCCGATGGCGGCCTGCTCGGCGGTGGAGCCGTCCACGCCGACGATCACCGGGTTGGTGGTCGCCCGGTCCCACAGCGGCGTCTCGGCGGGCACCACCGCCACGGGGCATTCGGCGTCCCTGGAGACGGCGGTGCTGACCGAGCCGAGGAGGACACGTTGGACGCGGCCGATCCCGCGGGTGCCGACCACGAGCATCGCCGCGCTCCGGGAGCGTTCGATGAGGGCGGTGGCGATGTGCGCCGTGCGGATCTCGGTGCCGATGGTGATGTCGCGCACGGTGTGCGCGGCCGCCACGGCGGCGTCCGCCGCGCGCTCGATCGCCTCGTCCGCCTCGCGCACCCGCAGCAGCGCCGCCGGACGCGGGGGATCGTCGTCGTCGGAGCCGAGCGAGGACTCCACGACGAGCGAGATGTGCAGCGGAGCGTCGTGCAGCGCGGCGGTCTGCGCCGCCCAGCGGACCGCGACGATCGATTGCTCCGAACCGTCGGTTCCCACGACGATCGGTCCCCGCGACGGATGCCTCGGATTCACTGGGCGGCTCCTTCTCGACGCTGCTTCCGCGGTACTGGCGCACTCGAGGGGCGACTTCTCCAAGGCGCCGCATCTCGAGCGCTGACGTGGCGGCGGGTCGGAAAGTCGTTGCCCGCGATTGATGCTACCGATGAATTGCTATTGATTTGCTGGCTTTGTGTGGCGTCCAGCGCGGTCCGGCGGCATTCTGGTGGCGTCGGGCGGAGCGGACTCAGGTCGAGTCGAAGACCGGCGACAGTAGGGCCAGCAATGTCGCCAGGCACATCGCAGGGCCGTGCGGCACGGTGAGCGCGCTGTCGCCCGGGTCGGCGGGGCGGGAGCCGAATGCGCGTCGGCAGACCAGTGCTCCGAGCGCGACGCATGCGGTGAGCGCCGGTGCTCCGAGTGCCGCCCAAACCCACGGACGGGCGCCGCCAAGGGCGGTCGCCCCGCCCAGCATCACCGCGAGCTTGACGTCGCCCGCGCCCAGCGCGGCGGGCGCGGCGAGGTGCACCAGCAGGTACGGCGCCGAAAGCAACAGCGCGCCCAGCAGAGCGGCGGTGAAATGCTTTGTGTGCAGGGCATATCCGAGCACGACCAGCGCTCCGGAGCCGGTCAGCCGGTTCGGGAGGCGTCCTTCACGCAGGTCGAACGTCGTCAGTGCCGCGCACCAGACGGTGAGCGCGGCGCACGCGAGTGGAGTCATGGCTCCACCTTCGCCCGGTTCCGGCGCGGGTCATCCGCTCCGGCCCGGAATGTGCACAACCGGTTCGGGTGTGAACAGGCTATGGGTCAGTAGTCCTCCGACTGTCGAGAAATGCTGGGCCGCAATGTTTTCGGGCGAAAATCGATGATTCGACAGCCGCGGACGGCCATGCCGATCACGCGTTGGCTGTCGGTGTGCGGTGTGTCGGCGGTAGTTTTGAGACATGTGTGCTGATCACCAGGGTCATGTGCCGGATTACGCGGCGCGGCGTGGCGCGCTGCGCAGCCTGCTGGTGGAGAACGGGGTGGACGCCCTGCTGGTCACCGATCTGGTAAATATCAGATATCTGACCGGGTTCACCGGCTCCAACGCGGCGTTGCTGGTGCATTCCTGGGACACGCGCACCGCCGAGGACCGGACCGTGATCGGCACCGACGGCCGGTATCGGACCCAGGTCGCCGAGCAGGTTCCCGATCTGCGGGCCGAGATCGCGCGCGCCGCCGCCCGGCGGATCGTGCAGCTGGCCGGTGAGTGGCAGGTCGGCCGGGTGGGTTTCGAAAGCCATGTGGTCACCGTCGACCAGCATCGCGGTTTCCTCGAACAGCGCACCGGCCTGGAGTTCGTCGCCTCGCCCGGGCTGGTGGAGCAGTTGCGCATGGTCAAGGACGCCTACGAAGTGGATCAGTTGCGGGCGGCCTGCGCGGCGGGCGATGCCGGTCTGGCCGCGCTGCTGGAGCGGGGCGGACTGCGTCCGGGCCGCACCGAGCGTCAGGTGGCCAGGGAACTGGAATGGGCCATGTTCGAACACGGCGCCGAAGCGGTTTCGTTCGAGACCATCGTGGCGACCGGCGTGAACTCGGCTGTCCCCCATCACCGCCCGACCGACGCCGTGCTGGCCGCGGGTGATTTCGTCAAACTGGACTTCGGCGCGGTGGTGGGCGGTTACCACTCCGACATGACCCGCACCTTCGTGCTCGGCGCGCCGACCGACTGGCAGCGCGAGGTGTACGCGCTGGTCGCCGAGGCGCAGCGGGCCGGGCGGGAGGCACTGCGCCCGGGGGTCCCGGTATCCGACGTGGACGCCGCGTCGCGGGCGGTGATCGAGGCGGCAGGGCACGGCAAGTTGTTCGTGCACGGCCTCGGCCACGGGGTCGGTCTGCAGATCCACGAAGCGCCCGGAATCGCGAAAACCGGAACCGGTACACTTCTGACTGGCGTGGCGGTGACCGTCGAACCAGGTGTGTACTTTCCCGGCCGCGGCGGGGTCCGGATCGAGGACACGCTCGTGGTGCGCGAAGGGGGCCCGGAGCTGCTCACCCACACCAGCAAAGACCTGACCGTCGTCGACTGACGCCGGTCTGCCCGAGACCAAGCGGTAGAACGAGGAGATCCGAAGACAGTGGCGGACACCAGCGACTTCAAGAACGGCCTTGTGCTGAAGATCGACGGTCAGCTCCAGCAGATCACCGAATTCCAGCACGTCAAGCCGGGCAAGGGCCCCGCGTTCGTGCGGACCAAGCTGAAGAACGTCGTGTCCGGCAAGGTGGTCGACAAGACCTTCAACGCCGGTGTGAAGGTGGAGACCGCGAACGTCGACCGCCGCGACATGACGTACCTGTACCACGACGGCACCGACTACGTCTTCATGGACGGCGAGACCTTCGACCAGATCTCGATCGCCGAGGAGACCATCGGCGACGGCGCCCGCTTCCTGCTGGAGAACATGACCGTGCAGGTCGCCACGCACGAGGGCGCGCCGCTGTACGTCGAGCTCCCGGTCTCGATCGAACTCGTGGTCCAGCACACCGACATCGGCCTGCAGGGTGACCGCTCCACCGGCGGCACGAAGCCCGCCACCCTGGAGACCGGCGCCGAGGTACAGGTCCCGCTGTTCATCAACACCGGCGACAAGCTGCGCATCGACTCGCGCGACGGCAGCTACCTCGGCCGGGTCAACGCCTGAGCCGCGGGCCGGCCGATCCCGGAATGATGTGACCGTGGCTGACCAGCCCGTGGACAAGAAGTCCACGTACAAGAAGCTCGGCGCGCGGCACAAGGCCCGCCGCCGTGCGGTCGACCTGCTGTTCGAGGCGGAGGCCAGGGACGTCGACGCCGCCGACCTGCTCGACGAGCGCGCCGAGCTCGCCGCCCGCGACCAGTCGGTCGCGCCGGTGCACGCCTACACCCGGACATTGGTCGAGGGTGTGGCCGACGATCTCGACCGGGTGGACGGAACGATCGAGTCGTACTTGCAGGACTGGACCTTGTCGCGGCTCCCGGCCGTGGATCGCGCGATCCTGCGCATCGCGGTCTGGGAGCTGTTCCACGCGAGCGACGTGCCTCCGGTCGTCGCCGTGGACGAGGCGGTGGAGCTGGCCAAGGAGCTGTCCACCGACGACTCCCCGTCCTTCCTGAACGGCGTGCTGGGGCAGGTCGTCCTGGTGGCGCCGCAGGTGCGCGCCGCCGCTGCCGCGACGAGGGCCCCCCGCCCGGAGTCCGAGGCGTGAACAAGTACCTCGTCCTGGCGATGCGCACACCGCGCTTCGATAACGCCGTGATCGAGCCGCACCGGCAGTTCCTGCAGTCGCTGCAGGAACTGGGGCAATTGCAGGAGAGCGGCCGCTTCACCGACGGCACCGGGGGCGCGTACATCATCTACGCCGAAAGCCTCGACGCCGCAAGGGAAATCGTGTTCACCGATCCGGTGCACACCACCGGGTCCTCGGAACTCACGATCTACGAGTGGGAAGTCACGGCGCCGAGCTGACTTCGACTGCGCGTCGGAGCCTGCGCGGGCTTCCCGGCTCGGTTCGCGTTCCTGCGCGGCGGCGTGAGGCGGGGCAACGCGACGTCCGTGCAACTCCTACCGGAGACCGCGCATGGCTCCCGCTGGTGGGTGTACGGATGCCCAGCGGGAGCACCGGAACTCGGGTTCCGCGCGCGGAGACCGAACCCGGACGTGCGCCTCGATCCGGCCTCGACAGTATCCTCGTACCTCGACCGCACTCGAGGTCAAGCGAGGCGCTGACTGGCGGGTGTCTCGGCGGCTAACTCGTCATCAGCAGCGCTGTGACCGCGCCTGCGGTGGCGACCGTCGCGAGCGCGGCACCGGTCAGGACGAAACGTCGCATGGGTACCCGTACGCCGTGCATGCGGCAGAACTCCAGGCACAGCAGTGTGGCGAGCGAGCCCCACGGCGTGACGATCGGGCCGACATTGGTGCCGATCAGCAACGCGAGGAGTTGATCGCTGTTCTGCGCGGGGATCACCGCCTCGCCCGCGGTGTAGGCGGGCAAATTGTTCGCGACATTGGACAGACCCGCACCCGCCGCGGCGGCTCGGAAAGCGCCGGACGCACCCGAGTCGGTGCCGATCAGAGCATGCATCGAGTCGCCGAGGCCGAATCGGCTCAGGGTGGGCACCACCAGGAACAATCCGACCACGAACACGAGCAGCTGCCACGGGATGAGCGAAAGCCGCAACGCGCCGCGATCGAACACGGCGAACGCCGCCAACGCGATGAGCGCCGCGACCGTCGCCGCGACGCCGATCCGGTCGCCGACGACGGGGATCGCGACGATGAACAACAGACAGGCCCCGGCTGTCGTGTAGAACAACGAGCGCTCCCGGAAGTTCACGGGCCGGATCGGCTCGGGCGGCACGTAGCGGTCGGTTTCCCGGCGTCCGCGCCGCCAATACCACACCCACAGGCACACCGTCGTCGCGGTGATCGAGACCATCTGCGGCGCCAGCATTCTGCTCGCGAATCCGGTCGCGGTCAGTGCCACCCGGTCGGCGGCGAGCAAATTCGTGAGATTGGAGACCGGTAGCAGCAGGCTCGCGGTGTTCGCCAGCCACAGGGTGGTCATGGCCAGCGGCAGTGGCGGGATCCGAGCGGGCGCGGCGAGTGCCAGCATGACCGGGGCGATGAGCACGGCTGTGGTGTCGAGGTTCAGCAGCACCGTGGTCGCGGAGGCGAACAGCACGCAGAGGCCGAACAGCGCCGGGTAATGGCCGCGACCGAGGATCGCGAGGCGATGGGCGATGGCGTCGAAGACCTTCGCCTGCCGGGTGAGCTCGGCCAGCACGATCACGCTTGCGAGAAACAGCAGTAACGGGCCGATGCGGCGCATGTTCGCGGCGGCCTCGTCGCGGGGCAGGAGCCCGGTGAGCACGCACAGCAGGCCGGCCGCGAGCAGGGCGAGCCGGACCCGGTCCAGGACGCTGAGCCGCCGCTCGGAGGTGGTCGCGGGCGGGTTCCGTGTGGAGGAATCGACCAGTTCGGGCACGAGTGCCATCATGGCAGCCCTTCGTTCGCGTTCCTTCCCGGCCGAGACGGGCCACGGCAGTCCTCGCTTACCCATTGAACGTACCGTTATTCGATGGTACGTTATGCGGGTCACACAGGTCGGACGTCGGTTCCGGCACAACCGGTCCCATTTTTCGGGTGGAAAACGTTGTGTCCGACGCAATCTCGGTGTTCGTCCGCCGTCGAGCCAAGGATGTATTGCCCATGAGCCTCGTCATCGGACTGGTATTTCTGTTCATCCTGGTCGGAGGCAGCCTACGGTCGGCCGAAGCCGGCTGTCAGAACACGTTGATGAACCACATGAAGAACATGTGGCTCTGCGCGGTGATTTCGTATGCCGTTGCGCTGACCGGCTTTTCGATCTTCCTGGCGCTCTCGTCGAAGACGCCGTGGCCGACGCTCGACGACGTTCGGAACATGCCGTGGTGGGCGCCGTTCGGCGGCCTGCTGGGCGGCGCGGCGGTGATGGGGATGATCGCGGTCGCCCGGCATGTCGGCGTGGCGACCTTCAGCGCGCTGGTGATCGTCGGCGAGATGGTGGTCGCCGTGATCATGGATCACTTCGGACTCATGGGATTCGAAGAACGATCCGCCAGCGTTCCGCGTCTGGTGGCCTGCGGGCTGATCACGCTCGCGATCTACCTGATGGCCGATGAGCCCGCGGGCGACGAGCCCAGGGTCAGCGTCACCTGACAGCAGTACGCCCACCGCTGCCGGTTTCAGCCATCCCACTTTTCGCACCCTCCCGAGGATTCTCGATGACGGTTCAGACCGCCGAAAAACCCCGTGCCGCGCTGCCCCGCGTCACGATGGCACTCATCTTCGCGTTCATCCTGGTCGGCGGCGCGCTGCGCTCCGTGGAAGCGGGTTGCCAGAACTCGCTGAAGCTCGCATTGAAGAACGTCTGGCTGTGTGGCGTGATCTCCTACGCCGTCGCATTCACCGGCTTCGCGATCTTCCTCACAGTGGCGCTGCTGGTTTCCAGGAACCGGCCGTGGCCGACGAAGGCCGACATCCGGAGTATGCCCCGCTGGGCGCCCTTCGGTGGCCTGCTCGGCGGGGCCGCGATCCTGGCGATGATCTCCGTGGCCTCCGATGTGGGCGCGGGTACGTTCAACGCCCTCATCATCGCGGGACAGATGTTCGGTGCGCTCACGATCGACCACTTCGGGCTGATGGGATTCCCGCGGCGCACGGTGAGCTCGAAACGCGTCGTCGCCTGCGTCATGATCATCGCCGGGATCTATCTCATGGCGACCTACTGAACATCCGTGCGGACCTGGTCGACAGCGGCGTTCTGAGAGACAGATAGGGTAGCTATCGCAACGTTGCCTCGCTGAGGGAAGTGGGAGACATGGCCGCGAACGAGCTGACCGTGACGGACATCCGTACCGCACAGGAGGCGTGGGCGCTGTTCGACCGACTCCCCGCGGCGCGGGTCGAGGACGTCACGACCGGGCGCTGGCGAGGCGAAGAACTGGACACCGGTCATCCGATGGACGGTGTGCTGGTGGCTTCGGGCTGGTACGGCAAGCAGTTCGACGGCCCCGACAGCGTGCATCCGCTGTTGTTCACCTCGGGCGGCGCGGTGTTCGCCGTCGATCCGCGCCGCGTCCCGGTCGCGTTGGCCGGGCGGGTACCGCTGCCCGGTGTGCGGGCCCTGCGCAAGTTGCTGCCGGTCCTGCGTCCCGCGCTGCGCACGCGCAAGCACACCGCGCGTCTGCGTGAGGTCGAATACCGCGGTGTGACAAGTGCCGCGATGGTCTACGACCACCTGCCGATCATCGATCATTTCCGGCGCGCCGACGAGCACACCCTGCTCGGCGTGATGGATTTGCGTGGTATGGCCGAACCGTATTTCTTCGTGCTGCATCGGGATATCGGCTGAGCCGGTCGGCCGTCGCCGATCCGGGTCCGGCGCCGCGCCCGCCACACTAGGATTTGCGCGAACAGGCGACACCTTGCGGCGATGTGGTGACCGAGGGAGACACAGTCGATGGAGCGCACGACCTGCCTGGTGGTTGGTGGGGGACCGGCCGGAATGATCCTCGGGCTGCTGCTCGCCAGGGCCGGGGTCGAGGTCACGGTGCTGGAGAAGCACAAGGACTTCCTCCGTGACTTCCGCGGCGACACCGTGCATCCCACCACCCTCGATCTGCTCGACGAACTGGGTCTCGGCGCGGAGTTCGCGAAACTGCCCGCGCGCAAGGTGGATCGAGTGCAACTGCCGATCTCGGGCGGCCTGCAGACGCTCGCCACGCTGACGCATCTGCCGGGCAGGCACAAGTACATCGCCATGGTGCCGCAGTGGGATCTGCTGGATCTGCTCGCGCGTGCCGCGGCCGACGAACCCACCTTCCGGCTGCGGCTGAACACCGAGGCCACCGACCTGGTTTGGATCGACGGCCGGGTAGGTGGCGTCGCCTACCGGACCGTCGACGGCGCCACCGGCGCGATCGAAGCCGATCTCACGGTGGCCTGCGACGGCCGCGGCTCACTGCTGCGGTCGGCCGCGGGACTGCCGATCCGCACGTGGTCGACACCCATGGACGTCTGGTGGTTCCGCCTGCCGCGCACCGAGATCGATCCCGCGGGCGCGCTGCCGATCGTCAGCGCCCGGCGGGTGGCGGTGCTGCTCGATCGCGGCGACTACTGGCAGTGCGCGACGTTGATCGCCAAGGGCGCCGACGAATCCGCCCGCCGCGGGCCGGTGCGGGACGTCATGCGGAGTCTGGCCGAGGCCGCTCCCTGGCTCTACGACCGGATCGACGCCTTGACCAGCTGGGACGAGGTGAAGTTGCTGGAGGTGAAACTCGATCGGCTGACCAAGTGGTACACCAACGGCCTGTTGTGTCTGGGCGACGCCGCCCATGCCATGTCCCCGGCCGGCGGCGTCGGCATCAACCTGGCCGTGCAGGACGCCGTAGCCGCGGCCAGGATCCTTGCTCCGCCGCTGCTCTCGGGGACGCTCGGCACCAGGGAGTTGGCGAAGGTGCAGCGACGGCGCCGATTCCCGACCGTGGTGACACAGGGAATGCAGCGACTCCTGCACACCGTCGCGGTTGCGCCCGCCCTCGACGGACGAGTCGACATCGCGAGTTCCCCGCGCGCACCGCTGCCGGTCCGCATTCTGCGGCGCATCCCCGTGATTCGCAGCGTGCCGACCTTCTTGATCGCTCGCGGTGTCTTGCCCGAGCACGCCCCGCACTTCGCGCGGCGGTAGCGCTCAGGCCGGCACGTCGGGGGAGGACGTAGGCGCGGTGGCGATCCAACCCGCGACGACCGCCAGACCCGTCGGGCGGTGCACGGCGAGGAAACCGAAGGGCCGGTCGAAGACCACCGAGACGACAGGCGCGTAGTCGTGCCGCAGGACGGCCGCTGCCGCGCGCAACGCGAAGGCCGTCACGGCGGCCGCCTCGAAACCTTCGTGGCCGAACCGGGCGAGCACTTCCTGCGCTCCCTGGCCGACGCACAGTGGGTCCGGGGAGATCGCCGGGAAGTGGCCGTGAGTGCAGTCGGTCGCGGCGGTCAGGCCGAACAAGCCCGGCGCGGTGAGCAGATCGTGGGTGGAGCGGACCTCGAAAGGCGGTAGCTGGACGCGCAGTCGGCCAGTGTTGGGTACCACCGGCTCGGTACGCACGTTCAGGCCCGGTCCCTTCGTGCCGACCGGCAGGTCGGAGCGGATCGGCACACTGCCCGACAGCGCGGCCAGGCCCGTTTCGAGCACGGCGCCGGGTGCCCCGGTGCCGAGCAGAAGGTGGACGTCGAGGTCTGCGACGCCTTCGACGACCACGCGGGTGACCGGTTCCGATGCGTCCAGGATCGCGGCGTTCGACAGGTCGCGGCTCGTGCGGGACAACCCGGGTCCGCGATGTCCCCGCCACGGGCCGTCCTCGGGTGCCAGCGTCCCGACATCGAAGGGCGCCTGCCACTTCGTCTTCGCGACCAGCGCGGTGGCGAGTACCAGCAGCGTCTCGGGATCGACCGTGAGGGGAAAGCGTTCGATGAGCCCATCGGTGTGCCGGGCCGCCCAGCTGTCGAGCTCGGACTGCCCGGCCAGCCGCGCGAGCACGCTCTCGGGAAGCGACTGCGACCACGGCTCGTGCAACGGAAGGTCGCGGCGCACCCACACTCCGAGTGCGGCCGACACCGCCTCCGCGCGCTCGAGGTCGTCCAGCAGCCGGAGCGCCGCGGCTTGCCCGTCCGCCGCGGGCAAGCCGGTCGCGGTCGTCAGTTCGTCCCGAGCCGGACCGTCCGCCGCGGAAGCGAGCAGGGCGAGCAGCGGCCATACCCCGGCGCCGGACACCACGAAGTCTCGTTCGCCCGCCGCCGCGCACCACCGTGCAGTGAGCGCGTTGGCGGCGCCGACATGGGATTCCACAGAAGTCCGCACCAGCCCACCCTAGCTACGCCGGGGGCCGCGCGGCGTTATCCGGACACGGCGGAGCCCGGGCGCAGCACGATCTTGCCCAGTACCGTCCTTTCCTCCAACAGGCGATGCGCGCGGCTCGCCTGGTCCAGCGGCAGCACGGCCTCGACCAGCGGGTCGAGGCCGCCCGCCGCCGCGCGGGCCAGAACGGCGGTGCGCGCTTGAGCTACTCGGTTCAGCCAGTCCGGTCCTGCGCAACCGACGAAGGTGAGCCCGCGCATGAGCAGGTCGCTCGCCGACACCTGCGCGGGTGCTCCGGACAACCATCCGTAGCCCAGCATCCGGCCGCGCAGGGGTGTCAGGAGATCGAGCAGGCCGACGGCACTCGCGCCGCCGATCGAATCGAACACCACGTCCACCGTCGCGCCGTCGAGTGTTTCGCGCAGCCGGGTGGTCCAGTCCGGATCGTTGTGGTCGATCACCTCGTCGGCTCCCAGTTTGCGCGCGTGGGCGACCTTGTCGGGACCACCTGCGGTCCCGATGACGCGAGCCGCCCCGAATTCTCTCGCCAATTGGGTCAGCGCGCTGCCGATGCCCGTGGCGGCGGCTTCGATCAGGACGGTTTCGATGCCGGTGAGCGCGGCGGTCTCCAGCAGTGGAATCGCCACCGATCCGTTCATCAGCACCGCCGCGGCGTCCACGAAGGACAGGCCGTCCGGAATGGAAACCACGGAATCCGCGTTGGCGGCGACGAATTCGGCGTAAGCGCCGGAACCCTGGGTCGACACGACGACCCGGCGTCCGATCAGCGCCGGATCGACCTGCGCGCCGACCTCGGTGACGACCCCTGCGGCTTGGAAACCGAAAACCAGCGGCAGTGGCGCGCCGAGCGGGAACTCGCCGGAGCGCAGCTTGGTCTCGGGGAACAGCACCGGGATCGCCTCGGCGCGGATCACCACCTCGTCCGCGTCTGCCCGTGGCGCCGGGACGTCCGCGGTGACCAGCACGTCCGGGCTGCCCGGCGCCGTCATTACGATTGCCTGCATATGAACTCCATAAGTTGACTGACGGTCCAATTGACTCACCGATGATATGGACCGTCGGTCAACTTGTCTAGAAAGTGGGTGCGATGGGCGACGGACGGCCGAAGGAACGGGCCGACGCGGCGCGCAACCGGCGGGCGATAGTGGACGCCACCTTCGCCCTGTTGGCCGAGCACGGCGCCGAAGCGATCACCATGGACCGCGTCGCGGCCGCCGCCGGAGTGGGCAAGGGCACGATCTTCCATCGCTTCGGCAGCCGGGCGGGACTGTTGCACGAGATGGTCGCGCAAAGCGCGGTCGCGCTCATGGACGCGGTCACCAGCGGCCCGCCACCCCTCGGCCCCGGTGCGCCCGCCGATGCCCGGCTGGTCGCCTACTTCGACGCCATGGCACGGTTGGTGATCAACAATTCCGAGCTGATGGTCGCCTATCGCACCGAGCCGCCACATCCGCGAACCGCCGAATTCCACGCGTTCTGGGACCACCACATCACCACGTTGCTGCGCGAGGCGCGTCCGGACCTGGACGCCGAAGTGGTCGGGCGGCTACTGCTCGGCGCGCTGAGCGCCGAACTGGTGCCTGCCATGGTCCGCGCGGGCGAGACGGAACGGTTGCTGGCCGCAGTCCGCGAGCTGGTCGAATCGGTGCTACGCGCGCCCTGACGCTCGTGCGGCATCGCGACCGGCGCGTCGGTCCGTCTACGGCTCGACCGTTTGTGTGCGGCACGCGGTTTCGATCCGCTCACACCTCGCGCGGCGATCAGTCCCGCGACAGAATGGCCTCGAACCGTTCGTCGGCTCGGTCGAGCTGATCGAGGATGTGCTGCCGGACGTGCTCGGCCAGCGGCGTGTCCGGCCGGGTGACCAGATCGCGGTACACGTCGGTGAGCGGGCGGTACTTGGCGGCGAGTCTCGCCATCGCGGGGCCGGTGGCGTAGAGGATGCCCACACCGTTGTCGGTGAAGTCGGAGAGCTTGATGACGCGGGCCCACGGGTCCCGGTCCAGATTCGTCGCGACATGCTCGCGGTACTGCGCCTGCCGGTCCCGAGCCGGATCCGGCTCGGGATTGGTCACCGCGGCCACGAGATCGGCCACTCGCGCACCGAACCGATCGGTGAGCGCGCCCAGTGCGGCGTCGACGGTGGGTCCGGGACGATCGGCGGCCAGCTCGGCGGCGTGGTCCTCGACCGCGTCGTGCAACAGCCCCGCCGCGACCACGTCCGGATCACGAACCTCGTAATGGCTGATGATCCGAATCGACACGCGCAGAAGATGACTGAGATAGGGCTCGCGGCCGTACCGATCGTCGCGATGCAGATCGGCCGCGAGATCGAGCGCCGCGGCCAGGCGTTGCGTGTCCGGCAACTCGGCGATTTCCAGCAGTAATCGTTCGCGCAGCCCGGCCTCGCCGTAGACCTCGCTGATCGTGTGCAGCGGCATCACGGCCAAGACCCCCGCCCCTGGATTGCTCATAATGCCAGGCTAACCGGAGCGAGGGACACGTGGCGGACGACGATCACTTCCGACCTCGACGATGGTTCAGCTCGAAACGGTGCGTGGGAGCAGGGTCAGCGGACGCCGCGCGGACGGTACTGGATGCTGATCCGCGGACCGGTGGGCCTGCGCGTCTTGGGCACGGCGTGCTCCCAGGTGCGCTGGCAAGAGCCGCCCATGACCAGCAGGTCGCCATGTCCGACAACGTATTTGATGCTCGGCCCACCGCCGCGCGGCCGGAGTAGCAGCGCCCTTGGCGCCCCGATCGACACGATCGCGACCATGGTGTCGTGGGTGGCGCCGCGGCCGATGGTGTCGCCGTGCCAGGCGACGCTGTCGTGCCCGTCCCGGTAGTAGCACAGGCCCGCGGTGCGGAACGGTTCGCCGAGTTCGCGCCGATAGTGCTCGCTCAGTGCTGTGCGCGCGTCGGCGAGTGCCGGATCCGGCAGCGGTTCGTGCTCCGCGTAGAACCGCAGCAGCCGGGGCACGTCTACCACGCGGTCGTACATCGGCCTGCGTTCGGCTTTCCATGGCACGCCGTCGACCAGTCGGTCGAACAGCGCGTCCGCGCCCGAAAGCCAACCGGGCAGCAGATCCACCCAGGCGCCGTGGTCGAGCACCGTACGGCGCGCGTCGCGCAGCGGCCCGAGTTCGGTCTCACCGAACCCGTCGAGCAGCGATCCCTGTAGCGGTGTGGACATGCGGCCGAGCGTACCGCTGATCGAACATATGTGCTAGCGGTTTTCGGTCATGGGCCGGTATTGGAGGCGGCCGACGCCCGTCCCCTCTGCGCGAGACATGTCGTGGCGGCCGATCTGCGCGGCGACTGGGTGGCCGCGCTGCGCGTCGAGGGGTTTCGCGCCGACGTCCCGACCCACTGGGTCGACGAAGGGGTGCTCGGATATCTACGGCGTGCCGACGCCCTCCGGGTGGTGACCACGCTGACGGAGCTGTCCGCGCCGGAAAGTCGCTTCGGCGTCGGCAAGTTCGACACCGATCAGCACAGCGACCGGTACACCGAGCTGCGGTGGTTGGTCCGGGCCGGGGGAGACGGGCCGAGGGAGCCCAGTGGGCTGGGACCCGGCGCCGAACAATGGCTCGCCGAGCACGGATGGCGGACCGAGTTCCGGGCCTGGGACGACTTGGTGGCGCCGCTGGAGCGTCACGTGCTCCTGGGCAGCCGCGATCTCGGTGTATTTCTCGCCGTGCGCCGACAGCGGTCGCTGCCCCGCGCTCAGTGGCCCCGCTCACAGCGCGATATGCCTGGTGAAACCGGGGGTCGGGGCGCTGCTACGCTGCTTGCCGTAAGACATCCTTTAACGGACCGTCCGGTGAGGCGGGGAAGGAGGTCGGCATGGCCGTGCCCGAAGAACGGGCCGCCAAGTCCGGCGCTGCCGAGACATCGCAGCGACATACCCCGGAATGGGTGGCGGCGGGACGAGAGCTGTTGTCGGCTTCGGATGTCGGGCGGACCGTCGCGCGCATCGCGCACCAGATCATCGAGAAGACCGCGCTGGACGCGGGTGAGCCGGGCGCGCCACGCGTGGTGCTGATCGGCATCCCCACCCGGGGCACCACCCTGGCCGCGCGGCTCACCGGCAAGATCGAGGAATTCTCCGGCGTCCGCCCGGCTCTGGGCTCGCTCGACATCACCCTCTACCGGGACGATCTGCGCAGCCGCCCGCACCGGCCGCTGGAGCGCACCTCCGTTCCGGAAGGCGGTATCGAGGACGCGCTCGTGGTGCTGGTCGACGACGTCCTGTTCTCCGGCCGCACCGTCCGCTCCGCGCTCGACGGTCTGCGCGACCTCGGCCGCCCGCGCGCGGTGCAGCTGGCGGTGCTCATCGACCGCGGTCACCGGGAACTGCCGATCCGTGCCGATTACGTCGGCAAGAACGTGCCGACCAACCGCTCCGAGGACATCTCGGTGCTGCTGACCGAACACGACGGCCGGGACGGCGTCTACCTGCACCAGGAGGAGGCGTGATGAAGCTGCCACACGCCGGCTCGCGGCAGGAGGCAGGCGCGTGAGGCATCTGCTTTCGGTCGCCGCGCTCGATCGCGCCGCCGCGAACGAGCTGCTCGACGAGGCCGAGCGGTTCGAACAGGCGCTGCTCGGCCGCGAGGTGCACAAACTGCCCACGCTGCGCGGGCGCACCGTGATGACGGTCTTCTACGAGAACTCGACCCGGACCCGGGTCTCGTTCGAGGTCGCGGGCAAGTGGATGAGCGCGGACGTGATCAACGTGAGCGCGAGCAGCTCCTCGGTCGCCAAGGGCGAGTCGCTGCGCGACACCGCGCTCACCCTGCACGCCGCGGGAGCCGACGCGCTGATCGTCCGGCATCCGGCCTCCGGCGCCGCGCACCAGATCGCGCGCTGGATGGACGAGTGGGCGGTCTCCACGGGGCGCGGCTCCGGCCCGGCGGTCGTCAACGCGGGCGACGGAACGCACGAGCACCCGACCCAGGCGTTGCTGGACGCGCTGACCCTCCGGCAGCGGCTCGGCGACATCGAGGGCAAGCGGGTGGTCATCGTCGGTGACATCCTGCACAGCCGGGTCGCGCGATCGAACGTCTTCCTGCTGGCCACACTCGGCGCGGAGGTCGTGCTGGTCGCTCCGCGCACGCTGCTTCCGGTCGGCGTGGAGAGCTGGCCCGCCCGCGTCTCACACCACTTGGACGCCGAGCTGATCGGCGCCGACGCCGTGCTGATGTTGCGGGTGCAGGCCGAGCGGATGAACGGCGGGTTCTTCCCGTCGGCCCGCGAGTACTCGATCACCTACGGACTCTCCGAACGCAGGCTGGCCCTGCTGGAAGACCACGCGGTCGTGCTGCACCCCGGCCCGATGCTGCGCGGCATGGAAATCGCGTCCTCCGTCGCGGACTCGCCGAAAGCCGCTGTGCTGCAACAGGTCACCAACGGGGTGCACGTGCGGATGGCGGTGCTGTTCCGCCTGCTCGTCGGAACCCAGGAGGCAGTGGCATGAGTGGAAGGAACGACGCCATCGTTCTGATCAAGGGCGCGCTGCTGTACGGCGAAGGCGAACCGGTCGACGTGCTCGTCGCCGACGGGGAGATCCGTCAGATCGGCACCGATCTGGGCGTGGTCGACGCCGAAATCATCGACGCGCAGGGCCAGATCCTGCTGCCCGGCTTCGTCGACCTGCACACCCACCTGCGTGAGCCGGGCCGCGAGGACACCGAGACCATCGAGACGGGTTCCGCCGCCGCCGCGCTCGGCGGCTACACCGCGGTGTTCGCGATGGCCAACACCAACCCGGTCGCCGACTCGGTGGTCGTCACCGACCATGTGTGGCGGCGGGGACGGGAGGTCGGCCTGGTAGACGTGTATCCGGTCGGCGCGGTCACCGTGGGCCTGGAGGGCAAGCAGCTCGCCGAGATGGGGACCATGGCCGCGGGCGTCGGGGCGGTGCGCATGTTCTCCGACGACGGTCACTGCGTCTACGACCCGCTGATCATGCGCAGGGCCCTGGAGTACGCGAACTCGCTCGGGGTGCTGATCGCGCAGCACGCGGAGGAGCCCAGGCTGACCAAGGGCGCCGTCGCGCACGAGGGGCCGACCGCGGCCCGGCTGGGGCTGGCCGGCTGGCCGCGCGCGGCCGAGGAGTCGATCGTGGCCCGCGACGCCTTGCTGGCGCGCGACGCGGGCGCCCGCGTGCACATCTGCCACGCCTCCACCGAGGGCACCGTGGAACTGGTGAGTTGGGCCAAGTCCCAGGGGATTTCGATCACCGCCGAAGTGACCCCGCACCACCTGCTGCTGGACGACTCCCGGTTGGAGACCTACGACGCCGTCAACAAGGTCAACCCGCCGCTGCGCGAGGCGTCCGACGCCGCCGCGCTGCGGCAGGCGCTGGCCGAGGGCATCATCGATTGCGTCGCCACCGACCACGCGCCGCACGCCGAGCAGGACAAGTGCTGCGAGTTCGCCGCGGCGCGGCCCGGCATGCTCGGCTTGGAGACGGCGCTGTCGATCATCGTGCGGACCATGGTCGAGCCGGGGCTGCTGGACTGGCGCGGCGTCGCCCGCGTGATGAGCGAGCGACCGGCCGCGATCGTCGGCTTGGACGAGCACGGCAGACCGCTCGAGGTCGGCGAGCCGGCCAACTTGACGCTGGTCGACCCGGAGGCGAGCTGGACGGTGCGTGGAAAGGACCTGGCCAGCATCTCGAACAACACGCCGTTCGAGGCGATGACCTTCCCGGCCCGGGTGACGGCGACGTTGCTGCGCGGCCGGGTCACCGCCAGGGACGGCAAGGCGCTGGTCGACGGGGCGGAGGCGTAGATGAGCAACCGAGGCGCAGCCGTTCGAGGAGGTTCGTAGTGGAGAGAACACTCTGGGTGGTCGGGCTGCTGATCCTGTTCGCGGCCTGCCTGTGGCTGATGTACCGGGGCTGGCGCAACCGCGCGGCGCGCCAAGCCGAGCGCGTCGGCACGCTGCCCACCGTGCCTGCGGAACTGGGTGCGCAGGTATTGGAGCCGACCACCGGCCTGTACTTGGGCAGCACCATCGCGCCGAGCTGGCAGGACCGGATCACCGTCGGCGATCTGGGTTTCCGGGCCACCGCGGAACTCACGCGGTTCGAAAAGGGGATTCTGCTCGAACGCGACGGCGCGACGGTGATCTGGATTCCGGACGAATCCATCACCGCGGTGCGCACCGAACGCGGGCACGCGGGCAAAGTGATGACGGAAGATGGTGTGCTGGTCATTCGCTGGAAGCTGCCGACGGGAACCGAGATCGATACGGGTTTCCGCGGCGACGACAAGTCGGTCTACCCGGCTTGGCGCAGGCTTCCCGCGGCGGATCAGAGCGGGACGATGACGGGAGATGACGAGGGATGACAGGAGAAGCAGCACTCGTGCTGGAGGACGGCCGGGTGTTCCGCGGCCAGGCCTACGGCGCCGTGGGCCAGACGCTCGGTGAGGCGGTGTTCTGCACCGCGATGACCGGGTACCAGGAGACCCTCACCGACCCGTCCTACCACCGCCAGATCGTGGTGGCCGCCGCGCCGCAGATCGGCAACACCGGCTGGAACGACGAGGACGACGAGTCCACGAAGATCTGGGTCGCCGGGTACGCGGTGCGCGACCCGGCGCGGCGCGCCTCCAACTGGCGCGCCACCAGGACGCTGCCGGACGAGCTGGAACGTCAGCGGATCGTCGGCATCGCGGGCATCGACACCCGCGCGCTGGTACGTCATCTGCGTACCCGCGGTTCGATGAAGGCGGGCATCTTCTCCGGCGACGCGCTCGCCGCCGCGGACGAGCTGGTGGACCGAGTGAACGGTCAGCCGTCCATGCTGGGCGCCGACCTCGCCGGCGAGGTGACCACCGACGCGCTCTACACGATCGAGCCGGAGGGCGACCATCGCCGCACGGTCGTCGCGGTCGATCTCGGGATCAAGACCAATACCCCGCGCATGTTCGCGCAGCGCGGCATGCGGGTGCACGTGGTGTCCTCGAACACCACGCTGGACCAGATCCTCGAACTGAAGCCCGACGGGGTCTTCCTGTCCAACGGTCCAGGCGACCCGGCCACCGCCGACGCGGCGGTCGAGTTGACCCGCGGCGTGCTGGGCGAGGGCCTGCCGCTGTTCGGTATCTGCTTCGGCAACCAGATCCTCGGCCGCGCGCTCGGCCGGGGCACCTACAAGATGAAGTTCGGCCACCGCGGCATCAACATCCCGGTGGTGGAGCACGAGACCGGCCGGATCTCGATCACCGCGCAGAACCACGGTTTCGCGCTGGAAGGCGAGCGGGGCGAGCGGTTCGACACCCCCTTCGGCACGGCCGAGGTGAGTCACGTCTGCGCCAACGACGGCACGGTCGAGGGCGTCCGGCTGGTCGACGGTCGCGCCTTCTCCGTGCAGTACCACCCGGAAGCCGCCGCCGGACCCCACGACGCCGCGTACCTGTTCGACCGTTTCGCCGGTCTCATGGAAGGAGCCTGATGCCTCGCCGCGAGGATCTCGAGCACATCCTGGTGATCGGTTCTGGCCCGATCGTCATCGGCCAGGCGTGCGAATTCGACTACTCCGGCACGCAGGCGTGCCGGGTGCTGCGGGCCGAGGGCCTGCGGGTGTCGCTGGTCAACTCGAACCCGGCGACGATCATGACCGATCCGGAGTTCGCCGACTCCACCTACGTGGAGCCGATCACGCCGGAGTTCGTGGAGAAGGTGATCGAGAAGGAGCGTCCGGACGCCATCCTGGCCACCCTCGGTGGCCAGACCGCGCTGAACACCGCGGTCGCGCTGCACGAGCGCGGAGTGCTGGCGAAGTACGGCGTGGAACTCATCGGCGCCGACTTCGACGCCATCCAGCGCGGTGAGGACCGGCAGAAGTTCAAGGACATCGTGGCCAAGGTGGGCGGCGAGAGCGCCCGCTCCCGGGTCTGCTTCACCATGGACGAGGTCCGCGATACGGTCGCCGAACTCGGCTACCCCGTGGTGGTGCGCCCGTCGTTCACCATGGGCGGCCTCGGTTCCGGCATGGCCTACAACGAGGAAGACCTCGATCGCATCGCCGGCGGCGGCCTGGCCGCCTCGCCCACCGCGAACGTCCTGATCGAGGAGTCCATCCTCGGCTGGAAGGAATACGAACTCGAGCTGATGCGGGACGGCCGCGACAACGTCGTGGTGGTCTGCTCGATCGAGAACGTCGACCCGATGGGCGTGCACACCGGCGACTCGATGACCGTCGCCCCGGCGATGACGCTCACCGACCGCGAGTACCAGAAGTTGCGTGATCTCGGCATCGCCATCCTGCGCGAGGTCGGCGTCGACACCGGCGGCTGCAACATCCAGTTCGCGGTGGACCCGCGCGACGGCCGCCTGATCGTCATCGAGATGAATCCGCGCGTGTCGCGTTCGTCCGCGCTGGCGTCGAAGGCGACCGGCTTCCCGATCGCGAAGATCGCCGCCAAGCTGGCCATCGGCTACACGCTCGACGAGATCGTCAACGACATCACCAAGGAAACCCCGGCCTGCTTCGAGCCGACCCTCGACTACGTGGTCGTCAAGGCCCCGCGGTTCGCGTTCGAGAAGTTCCCCGGCGCCGACGGCACGCTGACCACCACCATGAAGTCCGTCGGCGAGGCCATGTCCCTCGGCCGCAACTTCTCCGAGGCGCTCGGCAAGGTGCTGCGTTCGCTGGAGACCAAGGCCGCGGGCTTCTGGACCCAGGACGACGGCGCGTGGACCGACGTCGAAGCGATCCTCGAAGACCTGCGCACGCCCACCGAAGGGCGCATCTACCAGGTGGAGCGGGCGCTGCGGCTGGGCGCGAGCATCGAGGACGTCGCCGCCGCCTCCGGCATCGATCCGTGGTTCGTCGCGGAGGTGGCCGGTCTGGTCGAGTTGCGCCAGGAGATCCTCGACGCGCCCGTGCTGGACGAACCGCTGTTGCGGCGGGCCAAGCACTACGGCCTGTCCGATCGTCAGCTGGCCGCGCTGCGACCCGAACTGGCAGGGGAGAGCGGTGTGCGCGCCCTGCGCCACCGGCTCGGGGTCCGCCCGGTCTTCAAGACGGTCGACACCTGCGCCGCCGAGTTCGAGGCCAAGACCCCGTACCACTACTCGGCCTACGAACTCGATCCCGCGGCCGAGTCCGAGGTGGCGCCGCAGCCCGACCGCGAGAAGGTGATCATTCTCGGGTCCGGGCCCAACCGCATCGGCCAGGGCATCGAGTTCGACTACTCGTGTGTGCACGCGGCGCAGACGCTGTCGAAGGCCGGATACGAGACGGTGATGGTCAACTGCAACCCGGAGACCGTCTCCACCGACTACGACACCGCCGATCGCCTCTACTTCGAGCCGCTGACTTTCGAAGACGTGCTCGAGGTCTACCACTCCGAGTGCGAGTCCGGCACCGTCGCCGGTGTCATCGTGCAGCTGGGCGGGCAGACCCCGCTCGGCCTCGCGCAGCGGCTCACAGCGGCGGGCGTGCCGGTGGTCGGTACCAGCGCGGCCGCCATCGACCTGGCCGAGGACCGAGGCGAATTCGGTGACGTGCTGGTCGCGGCCGGTCTGCCCGCGCCGAAGTACGGCACCGCGACCACCTTCGCGCAGGCGCGCAAGATCGCCACCGACATCGGCTACCCGGTGCTGGTGCGCCCCTCCTACGTGCTCGGCGGCCGGGGTATGGAGATCGTCTACGACGAGAACTCCTTGGAGGGCTACATCTCCCGGGCGACCGAGCTGAGCCCGGAGCACCCGGTGCTGGTCGACCGGTTCCTGGAAGACGCGATCGAGATCGACGTCGACGCGCTGTGCGACGGCGAGGAGGTCTACCTCGGCGGCGTGATGGAGCACATCGAGGAGGCGGGCATCCACTCCGGTGACTCCGCCTGCGCGCTGCCCCCGATCACCTTGGGCCGCAGCGATATCGAGTCGGTGCGCCGCTCCACCGTCGCGCTCGCCAAGGGTATCGGCGTCCGCGGCCTGCTCAACGTGCAGTACGCGCTCAAGGACGACGTGCTCTACGTTCTGGAGGCCAATCCGCGCGCGAGCCGGACGGTTCCGTTCGTGTCGAAGGCCACCGCGGTGCCGCTGGCCAAGGCCGCCGCGCGGATCATGCTGGGCGCCACCATCGCCGAACTCCGCAAGGAGGGCATGCTGCCGAGCGAGGGCGACGGCGGGCACGTCGCGCTGGACGCTCCGGTCGCGGTCAAGGAGGCCGTGCTGCCGTTCCACCGCTTCCGGCGCGCCGACGGCAGCGGCGTGGATTCGCTGCTCTCGCCGGAGATGAAGTCGACCGGCGAGGTGATGGGCATCGACGCCGATTTCGGCACCGCCTTCGCCAAGAGTCAGACCGCCGCCTACGGCTCGCTGCCCACCGAGGGCACCGTTTTCGTCTCGATCGCCAACCGGGACAAGCGCGCGATGGTCTTCCCGGTGAAGCGCCTGCACGACCTCGGCTTCCGCATCCTCGCCACCGAGGGCACGGCGGAAATGCTGCGCCGCAACGGGATTCCGTGCGAGCAGGTGCGCAAGCACTCCGAGGTGGGGCCGGACGACGAGCCGACGATCGTGGAGCAGATCCGCGACGGCGAGGTCGACATGGTGTTCAACACGCCTTACGGCAACTCCGGCCCTCGCGTGGACGGCTATGAGATCCGCAGCGCGGCGGTCGGGGTGAACATCCCGTGCATCACCACCGTGCAGGGTGCGGCGGCCGCGGTGCAGGGCATCGAGGCCAGCATCAACGGTGGCATCGGCGTGCGGTCGCTGCAGGAACTGCACTCGGTGCTGCGTGGGTGAGCCGCGACCGGACGGAACGGGTGCGATGAAGACCTTCGGCGACCGCCTGCGGCACGCGATGCGGCAACTGGGGCCGGTGTGCGTCGGCATCGACCCGCACCCGGAACTGCTGCGGTCCTGGGGACTGACCGAAGACGTCGAGGGACTCGAGCGGTTCGCCGAGATCTGCGTGGAGGCGTTCGACGGCCTCGTCGCACTGGTCAAGCCGCAGGTCGCGTTCTTCGAAGCCCACGGCTCCGGGGGCATCGCGGTCCTGGAGCGCACCATCGAGGTGCTGCGGGCCTCGGGAACCTTGGTGCTCGCCGACGCCAAACGCGGCGATATCGGGTCCACCATGGACGCCTACGCGCGGACCTGGCTGGCCGACGGCCCGCTCGGGTCCGACGCGGTCACGGTCTCGCCGTATCTGGGCTTCGGTTCGCTGGCACCGGCGCTGACGCTCGCCGAGGCAGGCCACCGCGGCGTCTTCGTGCTCGCGGCGACCTCGAACCCCGAGGGAGCGCAGGTGCAGCGGGCGGTCGCGGCGGACGGCCGCACGGTCGCGCAGACCATGGTCGACGAGGCGGCGGCGCGCAACGCGGGCGGGGAGTTCGGTTCGGTCGGCGTTGTGGTCGGCGCCACGCTCAGCGAGGCGCCCGATCTCTCCGCGCTCAACGGCCCGATCCTCATGCCCGGGGTGGGCGCCCAGGGCGGCGGCCCGGAAACCATCAGGGAGCTGGTCCCGAAGGCGATGCTCCCGGCCGTCGTGCCGAACGTCTCGCGGGAGGTGCTGAGGGACGGGCCCACCGTTCCGGCACTGCGTGCCAGAGTGCACGGCTTCCAGGACGCGTTCGCGTTCCTCCAGAAATGACCGCGAAAGGCCGGCGCATCCGCGCCGGCCTTCGTCGTTTCCGTCCCGCGAGCGTGCAGGTGTTCGCACACACGTGCCCCTTAGCGGGGCCTGTGCGCGCTCCTGCGCTGATTTCGGGGCCGATCGGTGCACGGATGGGCGCAACGCTCCTGGACCGACGTACAGGGCCGGTATCCGGCACCGGATGCCGATCATGGCGGCTGAAACGGCTCGGATGTGACGCCCGACACGCGCAAAAAACTCGCGACACGCGGAGAATTTCCAGAAAGTTCCTGGTAGGGCGCGTGAGGGGTTGCTGGAGAGATGCGCTGCCGTCTCGCAACCCTTCCGCAAACCATTCGGTTTGTCGAAAAAGCCCTGCTGGCGGCACATTTCGCTGATTCGGCATCGCGATGCGCTCGATGGCGCGGGCGGCACCGGCGCCGGGCCGCCGTGGTGCGGTCCATATCCGGAATCATGCGCTGACCTGGGGGGTGGGTTCGCAATCGGCGGACGTCGTGGGTACGGTCGCTGAGACTGCCGGGTTACCGGCAGGAGTTGAATGCAATGAACGATGAGACGGAGGAACCGTGGCCCTTCCCCAGCTGACTGACGAGCAGCGCGCCGCTGCTTTGGAGAAGGCGGCTGCCGCTCGCCGCGCTCGGGCGGAGCTCAAGGAGCGCTTGAAGCGTGGCGGCACCAACCTGAAGCAGGTGCTCACCGACGCCGAGACCGACGAGATCCTCGGCAAGATGAAGGTGTCGGCGCTGCTGGAGGCCCTGCCGAAGGTGGGCAAGGTCAAGGCGGCGGAGATCATGAGCGAGCTGGAGATCGCCCCCACCCGGCGGCTGCGCGGACTCGGCGACCGGCAGCGTAAGGCGCTGCTGGCCCGGTTCGACTTCGACGCCTGACAACGAGGGTGATCGAACACACGCGGAAGGGTCGACTGGTCGTACTGGTCGGCCCCTCGGCCGTGGGCAAGTCCACCGTGGTCCGCTGTGTCCGCGAACGACTGCCCTACCTGGTCTTCAGCGTGTCGGCAACGACCCGGGCCCCGCGGCCCGGGGAGGTCGACGGCCTCGACTACCACTTCGTCTCCCGTGCGGAGTTCGACGCGATGATCGAGGCGGATGAACTGCTCGAGTGGGCGGACATCCACGGCGGGTTGCAGCGTTCGGGCACCCCCGCCGGGCCGGTGCGCGCCGCACTGGCGGAGGGCCTTCCGGTACTGGTCGAAGTGGATCTCGAGGGCGCGCGATCGGTGCGCCGGGCGATCCCCGAGGCGATTCTGGTTTTCCTTGCCCCGCCGAGCTGGGACGAGTTGGTGGCGCGACTGACCTCGCGCGGCACCGAGTCGCCCGAGGTGATCGAGCGCCGCTTGGAGACGGCCAGGATCGAGCTGGCGGCCTGTGACGAGTTCGACATTGTTATCGTCAACGACGAGGTGACCAGCGCCTGTGAGCAGTTGGTATCGTTGTTCGTTAGCACAAATTCGAGTTCGTGACCCCCACCTGCGCATGAGCGATCAGGCCCGGAGGAGGTAGCCTGCGTATTCACGTAGGGCCTTCGCGCATGCGCAATCCACTCCGGCATGAGTGACCAGGCCCGGAGGCGGCACGCCGCCGCACTCGCAGGGCCCCTCGTTCATCCGACCGACCACAGCAGGAGTCTTCCTAGTGACGGACACCAAGACCGCGCCCGCTTACGACACGCCGGTCGGCCTCACCAACCCGCCGATCGACGAGTTGCTGGAGCGGACGTCGTCCAAGTACGCCCTGGTCATCTACGCGGCCAAGCGGGCCAGGCAGATCAACGATTACTACAACCAGCTCGGCGACGGCATCCTCGAGTACGTCGGCCCGCTGGTCGAGCCGGGTCTGCAGGAGAAGCCGCTGTCGGTCGCCCTGCGCGAGATCCACTCCGACCTGCTTGAGCACTCCGAAGGCGAGTGAGGCGAACCCCGGTTCGCCGTGACCACTACTAGGCCGGAGGCGTAGTGACCACAAGGATCGTCGTCGGTGTAGCCGGAGGCATCGCCGCCTACAAGGCGTGCTCTCTGGTCCGGCGATTCACCGAGACCGGACATGACGTCCGGGTGATCCCCACCACCTCGGCGCTGGAGTTCGTCGGCAAGGCGACCTTCGAGGCACTGTCCGGGAACCCGGTGCACACCGGCGTGTTCTCCGACGTGCCCGAGGTGCCGCATGTTCGGCTGGGCCAGGAGGCGGACCTCGTGGTCATCGCCCCGGCGACCGCCGACCTCATGGCCCGCGCCGCGTCCGGCCGCGCCGACGACCTGCTCACCGCCACGCTGCTGACGGCCCGATGTCCGATCTTGTTCGCGCCCGCGATGCACACCGAGATGTGGGAGCATCCGGCGACCGTCGCCAATGTCGCGACCTTGCGCGCCCGCGGTGCGACCGTCATGGAGCCCGCGGCGGGCCGGCTCACCGGCGCCGACACCGGCCCTGGACGGCTGCCCGAGCCCGAGGAGATCTTCGGCCTCGCGTCGCTGCTCATGGAGCGTGCCGACGCGATCCCGCGGGATCTGGCGGGCCGCCGGGTCGTCATCACGGCGGGCGGCACCAGGGAGCCGCTGGATCCGGTGCGTTTCCTGGGCAACCGTAGCTCCGGCAAGCAGGGCTACGCGCTCGCGCGGGTCGCGGCCCAGCGCGGCGCCCACGTGACGTTGATCGCGGGCAACACGATCGAGATGGCGGCGCCCGCCGCCGTCGACCTGGTGCACATCACCACCGCCGAACAGCTGAAGACCGCCGTCGACAAGCACGCCGTCGGCGCCGACGCGGTGATCATGGCCGCGGCGGTCGCCGATTTCCGGCCGACCAACGTCGCCGCCGCCAAGATCAAGAAGGGCGCAGGCGAGCCCGACGTCATTCCGCTGACCAAGACCGACGACATCCTCGCCGGCCTGGTGCAGGCGCGCCGCGACGGGCAGTTGCCCGGCACCGCGATCGTCGGTTTCGCCGCCGAGACCGGTGACGAGCACGGCGACGTCCTCACCCACGCGCGGGCCAAGCTCGCGCGCAAGGGGTGCGACCTGCTCGTGGTCAACGCGGTCGGCGAGGGCAAGGCGTTCGAGGTGGACACCAACGACGGCTGGCTGCTGGGCGCGGACGGCACCGAACAGGCGCTCGATCACGGCTCCAAGGCGTTGCTGGCCAGCCGTGTGCTCGACGCGCTGAGCGTGTTGCTGCGCTGAGCCGGGCCGCGTCCCTGCCAGGATTGCGATCCGGTCCGTCGTTCGCGACGCCGTCATCAATTCGGCACCGGCACGACACCGGGAGTTCAGCTGTCCGGGATGGCCGCGGCGTTGAGGTCCGCCCTGTCGGTGATTTGGAATAGGCTGAGATATAAGGGTTGCGCAGTCGCGACATCGCGTTACTGTCGCAAGCCGATACGAGTAACCCGTTGAGGGAGAGGGAAGAACTGTGCGCACGTCCGGGAGCCGGCTTTTCACCAGTGAGTCCGTGACCGAAGGTCATCCGGACAAAATCTGTGATGCCATCAGCGATTCCATTCTCGACGCGTTGCTCGCGGAGGATCCGCGCAGCCGGGTCGCGGTGGAAACCCTCGTGACGACCGGCCAGGTCCACGTCGCGGGTGAGGTCACCACGTCGGCGTACGCCGATATTCCCCGAATTGTCCGGGAAAAGGTCCTGGAAATCGGATATGACTCGTCGGCAAAGGGATTCGACGGAAATTCCTGCGGTGTGAATATCGCGATCGGCGCGCAGTCGCCGGATATCGCGCAGGGTGTGGACACCTCGCACGAGGCGCGCATCGGCGGCTCCGACGACGAGATCGAGCGGCAGGGTGCGGGCGATCAGGGCCTGATGTTCGGTTACGCCACCAAGGACACCCCCGAGCTGATGCCGCTGCCGATCGCGCTCGCGCACCGGTTGTCGCGCCGCTTGACCGAGGTGCGCAAGACCGGCGTGTTGCCCTACCTGCGTCCGGACGGGAAGACCCAGGTCACCATCGAGTACGACGGTGATCGCCCGGTCCGCTTGGACACGGTGGTCGTCTCCACCCAGCACGCCGCCGATATCGACCTGGACAACCTGCTCGCGCCCGACATCCGCGAGAAGGTCCTCGACGCGGTGCTCGCCGACCTCGAGCTGCCCAGCCTGGACATCTCGGATATTCGCCTGCTGGTCAACCCCACCGGCAAGTTCGTGCTGGGCGGCCCGATGGGCGACGCGGGCCTGACCGGCCGCAAGATCATCGTCGACACCTACGGCGGCATGGCCCGCCACGGCGGCGGCGCTTTCTCGGGCAAGGACCCGTCGAAGGTGGACCGCTCCGCCGCCTACGCCATGCGCTGGGTCGCGAAGAACGTCGTCGCGGCCGATCTGGCCGACCGCGTCGAGGTCCAGGTGGCCTACGCGATCGGCAAGGCGGCTCCGGTCGGTTTGTTCGTCGAGACCTTCGGCACCGAGAAGATCGACCCGGCACGCATCAGCACCGCGATCACCGAGGTCTTCGACCTGCGTCCCGGCGCCATCATCCGCGACCTGGACCTGCTGCGTCCGATCTACGGGCCGACCGCCGCGTACGGCCACTTCGGCCGCACCGACGTGGACCTGCCGTGGGAGCACACCGACCGCGCCGACAAGTTGCGCGCCGCCGTCGGACTCTGACCTCGATCAGGTCCGAGTGAACGAACCCGCGGCGGACACCCCCGCCACCGAGGCGGACCGTCCGGCCGCGGGTCCCGCGGGCGTGGAGTTGCCGATCGCCCGGGTGCTTCCGCTGCTCTCGCCCGCGCATCTCGACCGCGACTTCGACTACTTGGTGCCTCCCGAGCTGGACGAACTCGCCCAGCCGGGGGTCCGGGTGCGGGTCCGTTTCGCCGGTCGGCTGGTCGACGGCTATCTCCTGGCTCGATCGCGGCACAGTGACCACGGCGGAAAGCTGGTCAAGCTGGAACGCGTCGTCTCCGGCGAACGCGTGTTGACTCCCGAAATCCTGGAGCTGGCCGGCAAGGTCGCGGCCCGATATGCGGGGACGCGTGCCGATGTCCTGCGTCTGGCGATACCACCGCGTCACGCCCGCACCGAGACCGGTGGCGGGAAGAAGTCCGCTGCGGCCCGAGCCGATTCCGCGAACGAGAACCCCGCCACCGCAATTGGTCCCGTGCGGTCGGACGTGGCGAGTTCCGTGTCTGCCGGAGAGTTGCCCGTTGCATCGCCGGAATCCTCTGACCTGCAAGCCGATTCGGCCGGTGTGAGCAGCGCGGCTCCGAAAAGTGGTGCTGCGGCGGAACCGGATTCGAAGCGCGATAGCCCTGGCGCCGGCCGATATGTGCCCGCGCCGGAGAGCGACGAGAAGCTCGATGCCGAGCCGTCCGCACGTGCGCATCCGAAGCTCGGGCCAACCGGCGCGGGGGACTCGGGCGGTGCGGGGGAGACGAGCGGCGACGCCGAAGACCGAACCGCCTTCGTCGATTCGGAGTTTCCGGCCATAGATCTCGCGCCTTGGGAACGGTACGTCCACGGGGCGGCGTTCGTCGCCGCCCTCGGCCAGCGGAAAGGGGCACGCGCGGCCTGGCAGGCACTGCCCGGTGAGGACTGGCCACGACGGCTGGCGGAGCTCGCCGCCGTGGTGGCGCGGCAGGGGCGCAGCGCGATCCTCATGGTCCCCGACCAACGCGACCTCGACCGTGTCCTGGCGGAATGCGTTGGGCTGGTGGGGGACTCGGCAGTCGGGTTGTCCGCCGGTCTCGGTCCAGCGGCTCGGTACCGGCGGTGGCTCGCGGTGCTGCGCGGTTCGGCGCGAGTGGTGGTGGGCACGCGCAGCGCCGTGTTCGCACCGGCGTTGGACCTCGGGCTGATCGCGATGTGGGACGACGGTGACGACACCTACGCCGAACCGCGTGCGCCGTATCCGCACGCGCGTGAGGTGGCGATGTTGCGGGCGCACGAAACCGGTGCGGCCTTCGTCGCGGCGGGTTTCGCGCGCACCGCGGAGATCCAAGCGGTGGTCGATTCGGGTTGGGCGCACGATCTGGTCGCCGATCGTGCCGTGCTGCGCAAGGCCGCGCCGCGCATCAGCGCCCCCGGCGACAGCGATATCGCGCTGGAACGCGATCCGGTCGCCCGTGCTGTCCGAATTCCCGGCGTCGCCTTCGCGGCTGCCCGCGCCGCGCTGAAGGAAGGCGCGCCGGTGCTGGTACAGGTGCCGCGTCGTGGGTACATTCCCGCCCTGGCCTGCGGGAAATGCCGTACTCCTGCTCGATGCCGACACTGCAGCGGACCGCTCGCGCTGCCGGAAGCTCGGGGACCGCGCGGATCGGCCGCCGACCCCGGCGCGGCCGCGCAGAGTCCCGCTTGCCGTTGGTGCGGGATCACCGAGACCGCGTTTCGTTGCACCACCTGCGGGTCGCGCGCACTGCGCGCCGTGGTGATCGGGGCGGCGCGCACGGCGGAGGAGCTCGGCCGTGCGTTTCCCGGCGTACCGATCCGTGCTTCCGGCGGCGGCACCGTGCTCGACACTGTGGAGCCGGGCCCGCAAGTGGTCGTCGCTACGGTCGGCGCCGAGTCGGTGGTTCCCGGCGGCTACGGCGTCGCGTTGTTGCTCGACGGCTGGGCGCTGCTCGGCCGAGCCGACCTGCGTGCCGCCGAGGACGCGCTGCGCCGCTGGATGGCCGCCGCGGCGCTGGTCCGCGCGCACGGCCAGGTCATCGTCGTGGCCGAGCCGTCCATCCCCACCGTGCAGGCGTTGGTCCGATGGGATCCGGTGGGCGCCGCGCGCGCGGAGGTCGCGGCGCGGGCCGAGGTCGGCTTCCCGCCTGCCGTCCGTCTCGCCGCGATCGACGGCACCGCCGACACGATCGCCGAACTGCTCTCGGCGGCGGACCTGCCGGATACGGTCGACCGCCTTGGACCAGTGCCGCTGCCGGACGGCGCCCGCAAACCGTTCTCCTCCGGCGATGCGCCCGCCGAAGTCGAACGCCTGCTGCTGCGGGTCGAGCGGCGCTCCGGAGCGGCGCTCGCGCGTGCCCTGCGCGCGGCTCAGGCGGTTCGCAGCACGCACCGCTCGGACGCCCCCCTGCGCGTGCAAATCGACCCGGTCGACATCGGCTGACGGCTACCGGAGTGCGTCCACCGCTGCCTCGTCGGCATGGGGCCGCGATAGTGCCGCCGGGCGCCCGGGCTGTGTCGCGAGGAGGTCGGCGTACTCGGACCGAGGGAAGGAGGGGGACCGCTCGGTGCACCTGATGTCGTCCGCTCGTCACTCGGCATATCGCGGCGAACCGGCCGCAACGGACCCGCGAGCGGATCGCGTCGCTTCATGGCCGACTGGGCAAGCCCGTCGCGCGCCGGGGCTGTCTATGCCGCCCGTTGCCGGAGGCTTCGCTACCCGGGTGGACTGCCCTCGTTCTTGCCCAACCCGGGTGAGCGTGATCGCCTCGGCGTTTCCGGCCAGTGAAACGCCGAAGCCTGCGATCATCTCGCGACAGCGCAGCGCTCGGCCGAGCTTCAGGCGAAGGCCGCTCGATTGCGAGCCGCCCAGTCGGCGTATTTCGTGGCCGGGCGCCCGAGCACACGCGGCACGTCGGGGCTGATCCGCTGCTCGGCGGGTGTCGGCTCGCCGAGGATGGTCAGCGTGTGGTCGGCCACCGGCTCGGGCATGAAGTCGAGCATCGCCGAACGGGCCTGTGCCCGAGTCAATTCCACGAATCGGAGCGGCTCGCCGACTGCCGCGCCGAGTGCTTCGGCCTGGGCGCGCGGGGTAGCGAGCTCGGGCCCGGTCAGGGTGTAGACCTGTCCGTCGTGCCGGTCGTCGCGCAATGCCGTCGCTGCGACCGCGGCGATGTCGGCCGGATCGATCGAGGGAAGACCGACGTCGCCGAACGGCGCTGCGACCAGGCGCTGCGTGCGCACCGCGTCCGCCCACGCGTAGGTGTTGGAGAAGAATCCGGTGGGCCGAAGGAAGGTCCAGGCCAACCCGGAGTCCCTGATCGCCTGTTCGTAGGCGATGAGCCGGGCGTATCCCGCCGCGTCCGGTCGAGTGGCAACGCCCTGCGAGGACACGAAGACCACGCGCCGCACGCCTCCCGAGGCGGCGATTTTCAGCACCTGCTCTGGTTCCGGACCCGCCACCAACTGCTCGCCGGTGATCAGAAGAAACAGGGTGTCGGCTCCCGCGAAGGCGGGGGAGAGGCTTTCCGGCTCGCCCAGATCGGCCCGAACCGAGCGGACTCCGTCGGGCAGCGAAAGATCCGCATGCCGCGCGACGGCTGTCACCTCCTCGCCAGCGTCCGCCAGCGCCCGCACGAGGGGCGCGCCGATATTCCCGGTTGCTCCGGTGACCACGATCATTGTGACTCCTTAGTTAGTTGGCTGACTAAAAAAACGTTAGCCGGTCATCGCCGCGCTGTCTACAGTTAGTTGTGTGACTGACTCACAGGCGAAGGCCGGATCGGGCAAGCGGGAGCGGCTGGTCGAAGCCGCGGTGCGGGTGTTCTATCAGCAGGGCGTGGAGAAGACGACGATCGCCGACATCGCGCGTGCCGCGGACGTTCCGGTCGGCAACGTCTACTACTACTTCAAGACGAAAGACCAGCTCATCGAGGCGGCGATCGGCTCGCACGCGCGCATTCTCGATGCCGTGATCGCCGCGAGCGACCGGCACGAGACGCCTTCGGGGCGGCTGAAGGCCCTGATCGCGGGATGGGTCGCCGATCGTGAGCAGACCGTGCGTTACGGCTGCCCGTTCGGCACTTTGTCCTCGGAATTGGACAAGCGCGGCGACGGGCTCGATACCGCGGCCGCCGAGGTGATGCGCGTGCTGGTGGATTGGGCTGAACGGCAGTTCGCCGCGATGGGACGCGCGGACGCGAAGGAGCTCGCGATCGCCTATGTCGCGGCGTATCAAGGAATTTCCCTGCTCACCAACACTTTTCGGGATCCCGGACTGATGGTCGCCGAAGGGGCGCGGCTGTCGCGCTGGATCGATTCGCTGGTGAGCTGACCTCCAGCTGGGCGCGGATGCCGAAACCGATCCTTGCATTCGATGCATTGCCGATATATCGTCGATAGCATGATTCGAACACGAGAGCCTTGGGAGGCTGACATGGAACACCGAGAACATCGAGAATTCGGCCGGCGTGGCCGCGGGCCGGTGCCCGGTCACGAGGGCTTCGAGCACGGGCGGCGCTTTCGCCGCGGCGGACGTCACGGCTTCGGCCCGGAGTTCGGGCCTGGCTTCGGTCCCGGCTTCGGGCCAGGCTTCGGCCCGCATTTCGGACGCGGACGCGGACGCGGCGGCCGGGGTAGGCGTGGTGACGTACGCGCCGCCGTGTTGTTGCTGCTCGCCGAGCAGCCCATGCACGGTTACGAACTGATCCAGCAGATCCGTGGGCGCAGCAACGACATCTGGCGGCCGAGCCCCGGATCGATCTACCCCGCGCTGGCGCAACTGGAGGACGAGGGCCTGGTCCTCATCGAGAAGGTCGCCGGGCGCAAGACCGCGAAGCTCACCGAGTCCGGCACCGAGTACGTCGCCGCGCACCGGGACGAGCTGGGCGATCCGTGGGCGGACGTGCAACAGGACGTCGGCGCACAGGCGATGGACCTGCGCGCACTCGTCGGACAGCTGATGGGGGCGGTGGCCCAGGTCGCGGCGGCAGGCACCCCGCAACAGGCGGCGCGGGCGGCGGAGCTGCTCACCGAGACCCGCAAGTCCCTTTACCGCATCCTCGCCGAGGACGAGACCCCCGAGAAGTAGGGGAGGCGAAACACCCCTATACCGCGCGCATTTCGAGCCGATCAGAGGGATCATTGTGAGATGCGACAGTCGAGCCGAGCGGGAACTTGGGGCGTTTCACACTTGCGTGGTGCCGTGCTGGCCTTCGTGGTGGCCGGTGTGGCCGCGCTCGGCCCGGGCGTGGCGTCGGCCGAGCCGCTCGGCTTCCGCCCGCCCGACGTGCCGACGTACGCCGCTCCACCGCAATCGGACCACCTGGCCGCCGCGTGGTATCAGAAGAGTCATCCGAACGCGGTCCCCAGCGGTACCAACGATTTCGGCTGCGTGCCCAGCGCCCGGCATCCCCGTCCGGTGGTACTCGCGCACGGGACCGACTCCACAGCCTATTCCGACTGGTCGGGGATCGCGCCGCAGTTGACCGCGGCCGGATTCTGCGTGTTCGCGCTGAACTACGGCGGCAAGCCCGGCGCGCACAGCTACGGCACCGAGGATCTGGTGCTCAGTGCCTACCAGGTCGGTGCGTTCGTCGATCGAGTGCTCGCGGCGACCCACGCGGACAAGATCGATCTGGTCGGGTTCTCGCAGGGCGCGAACGTGACTCGTTACTACGTCAACAAACTGGGCGGTGCGCCGAAGGTCGAGCAATGGGTCGGCCTCGCATCGCCCAGCTACGGCGGTGTGATGTACGGGCTGGTGCCGGTCGCCGAGGCGATCCCGGGCGCTCTGCAGGCGTTCGCTCAGGTGACTTCGCTCGCCGCCGTCCAGCAGGTCGAGGGGTCGCCGCTCATGCTCGATCTCAACGCGGGTGGCGACACGGTGCCCGGGGTGCGGTACGTGACCGTCGGCAGCCACGTCGACGAGATGATCCAGCCGTTCGAGAACATCGCGCTGCGCGGGCCCGGCGCGCGGAACATCGCCCTGCAAGACCTGTGTCCCGCCGACCTCACGGGGCACTTCCACATGGTGTACGACCCGTTCGTGCAGGAGTTGCTGCTCACCCTGCTGGATCCGGGCAGCCCGGCGCCGGTGTGCAGGCCGGTCCCACTCGGCACCGGTATCCCGGAGGTCATCATCGCGGGTCATTCCTGACCGCAACCGCCCGCGGCGCCTGGTTCGCGGCTGTGGGGCGCCAGAGCGCAATGATCGGACTCGGATCCGGTACCTCGATACAGGCACGCCGAGGCAGCGGACCGCCTACCGGAGGCGTGCGCCGTGCCCACCGCCGAGTGGCCGGGCCGTGTCGCCGAGTCCGCCCTGTGTTCGCCCGTGTGCATTCGGCACGCGTACCGGCCGACGCCGAAGCGGCTGAATCCGGTCCGCTGACCGCGACGCGGCCGGTGTGAATACCAGACGCTGCGCTACACGGGCGGCGGTGCTGCTCGCACTGCTCCCGGGTATCGGCGTATTCGGAGACGATCATGTGCCACGGCTGATCCGAGGGCCGCCCAGCGGCTTGAATTAAGTGCGGACAAAAGCGCCGGACCGCTTGCCGCGACCTGGCTCGACCGACGCCGTGCCGACGCACGTCTGCCGCGTGCGAGGTCGACGCGAAGCTCATCGACTCGGCCCGCCGTGCGTAACACCTTCGCGCTGTGCTCGCGGCCGGGTGTGACGACCTGGTGACGTGCAGTGAAACCCTGCGTTCTATCGGCTTTCGTCCACCACTTCTGGCATCCAGGGCGCAGCTCGGCGCGGTATCGGAGCTTGCGTGAACAAGTTTCAATCAATGATTGAATCAACGATGGAAACGTGCTTGACTTGGCGCATGCCGAAACCGGTCTCCGAAGCCGCGACCACCCGCGATCGTCTGCTGACGGCCGCCGAGCGACTGCTGCTGGAAGGCCGATACGACGAGGTGTCCGTGCGGGGTATCTGCGCGCAGGCAGGAGCGAACCCGGCGGCGGTGCACTACCACTTCGGGTCGAAGGACGCCCTTGTCGCCGCGTTGCTCGAGGAGCGTTTGGGTCCGGTGTGGGCGGACCGGTTGGCCGCTGTCACCGGTGGGCACGGGTCGATCGCCGAGGTGGTCGATGCGGTGATCGAGCCGTTCGTCGAGTTGGCCGCCGATCCGGTGGGCCGGTTGCACCTGAGGCTGCTGGCGCAATTCGTCCTCGGCAGGCAGGTGACCGAGTGGCGGCAGCCGTGGTTCCGGATCGATGCGTGGGTGAGCCTGTTGCCGGGCCTGAGCGAGCGCGAGAGCAGGCGCCGGTGGATGTTGGCGTTCGACCTCCTCATCATGCGATTCGGCAGTGCGGAGCACCGAGAGATGTCGCAGGAGGCGGTGGCCACCCTCCGGGAATTCGTGGTGGCCGGATTGACCGCTCCGACAGGAGAGAAACAATGAACGACGTATTCGCACCCGCCCAGCTCGGGCCGATCACCCTGCGCAATCGGGTGATCAAGGCCGCGACCTTCGAGGGCCGCACGCCGGACGCGCTGGTGACCGACGACTTGATCGAGTTCCATCGCGAGGTCGCCGCCGGTGGCGTCGGGATGACGACCGTGGCCTATTGCGCGGTCGCTCCCGGCGGACGGACCGACCGGCATCAGATTTGGCTACGCCCGGAAGCGGTGCCGGGGCTGCGGAGGCTCACCGAAGCCGTGCACGGTGAGGGTGCCGCGGTGAGCGCGCAGATCGGCCATGCCGGACCGGTGGCGAACGCGGCCTCCAACCGAGTTCCGGCGCTGGCGCCGAGCCGGATGTTCAGCCCGCTGTCGATGCGGATGATGCGAAGCCCGGACGAGAACGGGATCCGCGAGCTCGTGGCCGCTCATGCCGGCGCGGCGAAGCTGGCCGAGGAGGCGGGTTTCGATGCGGTGGAGATCCATTTCGGGCACAACTATCTGGTCAGCTCGTTCCTGAGCCCCAAACTGAACCGCCGCGCGGACCGGTACGGCGGCAGCTTGGCGAACCGGGCGCGGCTGGCGCGTGAGATCGCCGCCGCGGTAAGGGAAGCCGTGGGCGGCAGGCTCGCGGTGACCGCGAAGCTGAACATGGAAGACGGAGTGCGGGGCGGGCTCACCGTGCCCGAGTCGATCCAGGTCGCCGCGTGGCTGGAAGCCGACGGCAGCCTGGACGCGCTGGAACTGACGGCGGGCAGTTCGCTGCTCAACCCGATGCTGCTGTTCCACGGTGACGCCCCGCGGAAATCTTTCGGCGACGTTCTTCCGGTGCCCGCGCGATGGGGATTCCGTATGGTCGGCAAGGCATTCCTGAAGGAGTATCCGTACCGGGAGGCGTATCTGCTCGAGCGCGCACGGCACTTCCGCAGGGAATTGTCGATGCCGCTGATCCTGTTGGGTGGCATCACGAATCTGGACACCATGCGGCTCGCGCGGGCAGAAGGCTTCGAGTTCGTCGCCATGGGCCGTGCGCTGCTGCGGGAACCGAATCTGTTGCGACGCATCCAATCGGATGCGTCGACGCGGTCGGCGTGCGTGCACTGCAACGAGTGCATGCCCACGATCTACACCTGTACTCGCTGCGTATTCCGTCCCGGTCAGCCGCGCGAACCCGTCGAACTGACGCTGTCGGGCATCGGCGGCGTCGGCACGCAGCAATAGGCGGTCGCTGATCGACCGGCACCGTCTCGGCGAGGGGCAGTCGAACGCGGGCCGTTTGACCGGATGGCATCGCCGTGCCAGAAGGGGCTGAAGAAGCGTGTACGTGAGCGAAACGCGAATTGCGCGTGGGCAGTGGGGAGGAACCCCACTTCCTTGCGGCGATCAGTCGTGGAACGCGTAGAGGATCGCGCCGTCGCGGGAGAGGACGGCGCGGATCGCCGCGTAATCGGCGGGCGTCAAGGAGGCACGGCGCTGTTTCCAGAAGGACAAACTCGCCGCCAATCCGGGATCGGCTGTGCCGTGACGGCGGCAGTACTCGGCGAGCGCCACCCGCAAGCGCGGCGATGTCGCGGGGTGCGCGGCGAGGTCGATCAGGCTGGTCAGCGTCGCGCAGGCGGACACGTACTCGCGGGCCGCGGCGGTCGGGCTCTTCGTATGCTGGTTCATCGTCCTCTGGTGTCGTGACCGTCGGGGCTCGCTACAGTGCGGTTGTTGCCGAAAGCGCTTGCGGCGGAGGAGATTCGCGTGGGCATCAGGTCGGGCCGCGCGCCCACGTTGGCACGCGCGGGGTCGCCCGTGCCAGCCGGGAACCGCTGGATCGAGCGTGCGATCGGATCTTTCTATCGGCGATCCGCGTTGAGCGCGATCTCGAGGTCGACTTCGATGATGCCCTCGCCGGACTCGTCGGCGACCACGGTCGGCGCGATCGCGCCGGTGACGCGGTAGGTGCGGTGGCGGATCAGCCGTCGCAGCCCCAGCCGCACCCGTCTGGACCCGTGGCCGGGCCGTAGCGCCAGTTCGAGGGCACTGCCGTCGGTCACCGCCTTGGCGACCAGGACATCCGTATGAGGCGCGATGCCGAGAATCGGTCCGGTCCGCCACTCGGGCGGCACCGTTGCGCGAATGAGATCGCGCAGGCCGTCGGGCCGGTTGAATCGGGTGAGCGTGTGGTGGGCGTTGGTCACTGTCGAGACTCCCGCGAGCGCCGGGCGCCGTTGCGCTCGTCGACTCGGTACCGGGTCGGGCATGGACCAGGGCGTCGGCGAGGTCGGATTCGCGCATCTCGGCGGCGGCGGTGGCGACAAAGATTTTCGTCATCCCGTCACCGTTGATCACGTTGTAGTTGCCGAGGTCGACGCGGGCGCGTGAGCTGCCGCGCAGGCGCGCATCCCGCCCGTCGAAGTCGATGAAACGATCGCGCAGCGTGGTCCAGGTGTCGCGCGCGAGGTCGGGCATCATCGCGTTGAGCCAGGCCACCACGCCCGCGTCGTAGCCGAGCACGGGCCTGCTGATGGCGATCCCGTTGCCGATTCCGGAGTACAACGACCGGGAGCAGCGGCTCACGATGACGCGGTATCGGCAAGGACCGGGCGCGAGCACCCCGCTGCGCTGACCCGTCCTGCCTGCGGGAGAGCGTGACGCGCGAACCGAACTTCGTCGCTCCGGATTCGAGGCCCGTCTCCCGGGTATGCGCCAGATGTCAGCTTGTTCCGATATTCCAGGAGGTTGTTGTGGCTGAACATGGAAGCGGTGCTCGCGAGGGCGTCGAGGGCGTCGTCGAAGACGCCAAGGGCAAGGTGAAGGAAGCGGCCGGTACCGTCACCGGTCATCAGGACCTGAAGGACGAAGGTCGCGCGCAGCAGGACAAGGCGGAATCGCAGCGCGAGGCGGCCGGGAAGGAAGCCGCGGCCGAGAAGGCGCGAGCCGAAGCCGACGTCGACGAGGCCCGTCAGTCCGCCCATCAGCACGGGCGGTAATCACGCGCGGTTCGTCCCATCGGAGGTATCCGCCGCCGTCAGCAGAGCTGGCGGCGGCGGACCGGCGTCATGGGCCCGCTTCGCTCAGTCGCGGTGAACGATGACCGTCACGGACCGATCGGGATGCGGGGTGCCCGGGCCGCCCCGCACGGCGAACACGTCAGCGGGCTTCCTGGACCTCGGTAGCTTGGCCAAGGGAGTGAACTGGTCATCGAGTGCGGTGCGCATCGCGTCGACCAGAGCGCGGTCCAAACGAAGCGTGCGCAGCGAGGCGTAGACGTCCACCCAGGTCGGCAGCGCGAACGAAGCATCGATCCAACTGTGCTGGTCGGGCAGGTAGACGGTGAGAATCGGCGGATCGTTGTACCCGAGCCCGGGCCAGGAGTCCACCGACTGACCGGCCACTTGCATGACGAAAGTCAATGCCTCGGAACGTAATTGCAGCATGCCCCGTTTGACGGCATGGCGGGGGTCATCGCTCCATCCGCTGACATCGAACCGCCTGCAATCGATCACGGTGCGGCGGGAACCCCAGTGCTCGGAGAACCACCGGCGGATCTCGCGATTCCATTCGAGAGCGGCCAGTATGTCGACGCCTCCCGCCTGTGCCTGCGTCAGATCGGGAACCTGTTCGGCGATTTCCGTCATATCCAACGCGGCCTCGGACTTCGGGTAGCGCCGCGCCAGCCGTACCGGCGATTTGTGTCGTCGGCTGTGTCGGCCGAGCCCTGCGAAGGCGGCGTAGTGGATATCCCAGCCCTGCGGATGGTTGGTCGGCGGCGGTAGGTCGACGGGGAGGCCCGCGACCAGTTCGTCGGCGATCCGATTGGCCACTCCGGCGTCGCCGTAGTGGGTGCGCAGCAGCCGCAATGTGCACACCGCGGCGAGTACATCGATGATCAACGGCGGGTAGCTCGGTACGTCCAAGACGAGAGTGGACGGGGGAAACAACGGCTGGTTCGGTTCGGGACGATCCGGTAGCAGATTGCGCGACGACATCGCTCGGTCGACCGAGATTGTCTGCTGCACAGAGATGTCCGCCACGACACGTCCGCGAAGGAAATCGGAGCGGTCCAGCAGATATTGGGTCAACTCGACCTCGCGTCGACACCACAGGCTGGCGGTGTAGGTCTCGGACCGCACCCTGGCGATCGCCGGTGTGGCGGCGAACAGACGCCACACCATGCCCGTGTTGGACTCGCCGGTGGGGACTGTCATCGCGTCGATGGCGACGTCAGGGGCGCGCCACAGACCGAGTTTCATCAGTTCCGGCTTCGTGTCGCCGGACCGATGGCTGAGCGCCAGGGAAGGCCGTGGCCACCACGGGGCGATGGCGGCGAACGCGAAGGTCGCCACGTCGGCGAGCCGGACATCCCGCCACGGATGAGTGGCGGCGGCTTCTAGCCAGGCCAGAGTCCGCAGTCCCAGGGCATAGCGGCGCAGGACGCACAATCCCAGCGCGCTGACCGGGCGATCCCTGCTGATCAGATAGCCGATGGCGTCCATGATCGGCGGACAGACCAGCAACCTCGCGACGATGCCGACGGCTTCCCGCAGCCGCTCCGGCTCCAGCCCGCGCGACAACCAGAACCAGTGGTCTCGCCACTCGAGTGATTGTCCTTGTTGCGTGGGTACCTTGATCGGCAGCCCGTCGGGCCACGTCGCGCAGTAGAAGGTCTCGATCGCTTCGGCGAGATCCATTCGCAAGTGGTGTGTCTGCTCGAAAGCACCCATCGCTTGGTCGACCCGGCGGATCGTCACGTGATACAGCAGATCCGCATCCGTGGAGGGCGCGCGGAACATGCTCGAAAAGGTGTTTCCGACGATAGAGCTGAGCCACGCGCGGATGAACTGCGATTGCAGGCGGGCTTGTGACGCTTCCTCCGTACTCGTTCGCTGTAGCTCATCCGACAACGAAATCAGCTGGGCAAGACTGTATTCGCGATCGTATTCGAGTGGGCCCGCCTGCGCGAGGACGTCATCGAGCGCGGCCGAGCTGGTCGAACGGCTCACACTGGGTGGAAACAGGTCCCATTCCGTCGCCCCGAAAAGCGGCCAGTCGTCGAGCGCGCCGCGGTGGGACCAGGTCTGGTAGGCGAGCGGGAGCGGTACCCCCTCGATGGCGTGCCGCACCCCGTGGGCGACCCAGTAGTCGTGAGGCCACGGCTCGGTCCACAGAATCGTCGTGTCGTCGCCGAATTTCCGATCCAGCCACTGCCACCACGACTCCCACAATTCGGGATCGATTGGCCGGACCGCCGTCCGGAACCACGCGTAGGCTCCGGCCGCCACCGCCGATGCCTCGGATCGCGACATGTCCGCCTCGAATACGGTTGTCGTGCAGATCGATTCATCCGAGAATACGGTGCCGCGCCCGAATGCGGCAGCCGATGAGACCGTCGGTAGCGCGGTCGCGGCCGGTGCGGGGTCGGCGGCAAACCTGTGGCATCGAGGGCGGGCTCGGATCGATAATCGGGGTGCGCGGCAGCCCGGCGAGCCGGCGCCTAGGCGTACGGCTCGACGGTGAGCACGTACTCGAGCCTCGTGAGTCGCTCGGCTGTCTCCAGCGACGATGTGATGACCAATCGGTTGGCGCCGCCGTCCTCGACGACTTCCGCGCCGGATCTCCGCAGCCAGTCGAAGAACTCCGAACGGATTGCCGTGAGAACGGTGTCGTCGCCGAGGTCACCCGGAGTCAGGAGGACGAGGTATCGGCGGTCTTGCGCTGGCATGCGGCTCTCCTTCGATCATCCCGGGGACTCGATCGGATCAGGGCGGCGGACCCTTTCACCGGCGAACTGCCGCCCTCGGATGCCTCGGCGGAGTCACGAAGTCCGCATGTTACGCGGATACTCGCTCGCCGGATCGCACGCGCGGCCGATCGACCCGGCAGCGCTCGGAACCGATTCCGTCCGGCGAGCCGGAAGTGCCGCACGTCGGGGACGAACGACCTGTCCGGCGTAGATCCGCGCAGTAGATCAGCGCGAAGACCCGTCGGCCACCGCCCGGCGGGCCGCGCTGACCGCACGCTTGGCAATGGCCCAGCGGTGCACTTCCGAAGGCCCGTCGTAGATGCGGAAGGGCCGTACTTCGCGGGAGAGGCGCGCCAGCGGGAGGTCGTCGGAAACACCGAGCCCGCCGCACAACTGAATGCCGCGGTCGACGATGCGGAAGATCGCCTCGGCGGCGAAGGTCTTCGCGATCGAGGTGGCGTTGCCCGCGTGCTCTCCGTTGTCGAGTTCCCAGCAGGCGCGTACCAGCAGTGCGCGGGTCGCGGCGATGTCGATCTCGTTGTCGGCGATCATCTTCTGCGCCATGCCCAGATCGCCGATCCGGGAACCGAAGCCTTCACGCTGGGCGACCCGCTCGACGGCGATGTCGTGGCCTCTGCGCGCCGCTCCCAGCCAGCGCATCACGTGCGTCATGCGAGCCGGACCCAATCGCACCTGGGCGTATTCGAAGCCGCGGTCGACAGCGCCGAGCACCGCCTCGTCGGGGACGAACATGTCCTCGAAGAAGACTTCGCAGTGTCCGCCGATCATGGCGCGGTCCAGCGTGGTGATATGCCTGCCCACGCGCAGGCCCGGGGTGTCGGCGGGCGCCAGGAACATCGTGGCCCCGCCCCGCTGTCCCGGTTCGCCGGACGTGCGGGCCATCACGATGAAGAAGCCGGCCCCGTCGGCGCCGGTGATGAAGTGCTTGTGGCCGTTGATCCGCCAGCCGCCGTCGACGGGGACGGCCCTGGTGACCAGCGCCGCCGGGTCGGAACCGGCTCCGGGCGCAGGCTCGGTCATCGCGAAGGCCGAGCGCACCTCGCCGCGGGCGAGCGGTTCCAGGTAGCGCGACTTCTGCTCCGGGTCGGCGATGTGGGCGAGCATGTGGACGTTGCCCTCGTCCGGCGCCGCGATGTTGAGCGCCGTCGGGCCGAACAGCGAGTAGCCCGCCTCCTCGAACACCGGCGCGCGATCCGACATCGACAGGCCGTGGCCGCCGTACTCGACGGGCGCGTGCGGCGCGAAGACCCCGGCCTCGCGCGCGAGCTTGTTCAGCGTGACGCGCAGTCCGTCGCCGCCCGCGGCGGTGATGTCGCCGAGGTGCTCGTCTTCGATCGGCAGCACCGTCTCCCGCACGAACGCCCGGGTGCGGTCGATCAACGCCCGAACTTCGTCGGAATAGGTCAGTTCGATCGGCATCGCGCATTCCTCCTCGACATCCAGCGCCTCGTCCGCGGACCGAACGATCGCTCTGTCTGAACACTGTTCCACTGGGCAGGTGCGGTGTCAAAGAGCGCGATTCATGCGAGTTTCCGGCGCGGGTGGTTGATGTCTTTTGTTCAGCTATTCTGAACAACATGCGAAACGAGGCTGTGGCGCCGCACGAGGCGATCCGGCACGCGCGCCGCGCCGCGGGTCTGTCGCTACGCGAAGTGGCCCGCCGTCTCGAGGTGAGTCCGGCGACGCTCAGCGCCGTGGAGACGGGAAAGACCGGAATCTCGATCGCCCGGCTCACTCGCTTGTCCGATGTGCTGGGCGTGCCGGTCGCTCATCTGCTCGGCGGCACCTCTCCCGCGGCGCGCCCGAGCTCCGTCGATTCCGAGCGGGATGAGCAGGGTGACTGGCGCGAGTTCGCCCCGCTGGACGTCGACCCGGTGCTGGCCGCCGCCCTCGCGTCGTTCGTAGAGATCGGCTACCACGGCACGACCGTGCGCGCCATCGCCCGGCGGGCTGGTACCAGCGTTCCCGGCCTCTACCACCATTATCGCGACAAGCACGACCTGCTGGTCCGCATCCTCGATCTGACCATGGACGAACTGCACTGGCGAGTGCGCGCCGCCCGCGCCGAAGGCCGCGACAGCATCCACCGGGTGCGTCTGATCGTCGAAGCGCTGGCCTTGTTCCACACCCACCGCCGCGACCTCGGTTTCATCGGCGCCAGCGAGATGCGCAGCCTTTCTCCGGGGGAACGCGCGCGCATCGCCCGCTCCCGCCGCGATATCCAAGCCCTCCTGGACGACGCGATCGCCGAGGCTCATGCCGAGGGCCGCATCGCCAATTCCCAGGTTCGGGCGGCAGGTCGTGCCATAGCCACCATGTGTACGGCCATCCCCCAGTGGTTTCGCGAGTCGGGCCCGGCGACGCCGGAGGAAGTGGCCGCGCAATACGGGGATTTCGCCCTGGGTGTGCTCGGGGTCGATCCGGTGCGTTAGCCGCATATCCGCGGCTTCGCCCCGCCCTTCGCCGGTGGCCGAACAACACCCTGGCGAACAGTCCCACCTTGGTGGTGATCGGCATACCCCTTGGGGATCGGAGCCCAGCACTCGGGGGCCTGATGACGGCGGCGCATACGGCGGAAAGTAGGACGAGTACCGCCAGTGAACCGGAGCAGCCCATGTCGACTCTCAGCACGATCGCCGCCACGGAGGAACGGCGTGCCACGGTGTGGACCGAGGACGGCGCGGCGCTCGCGGTTCGCGAATACGGCCCGAGAGACGCGGACCTCACCGTCGTCCTGCTGCACGGACATTGCCTGCGCAGCGAGTCCTGGACCTACGTCCGCGACGAGCTGCTGCGCCGCTACGCAGGCGCTCGGATCGTCTGCTATGACCACCGCGGCCACGGCGAGTCCGCCGCCGCGCCCCGGCGGACCTACAACATCGACCAGCTCGGCCGGGACCTGCGCGAAGTTCTCGATGTCGTCGCCCCGACCGGGCCGGTCGTCCTCGTCGGCCACTCGATGGGTGGTATGACCGCGCTGACCTACGCCGGTCAGAATCCGCACGAGATCGGCACCCGCGTCGTCGGAGTCGCCCTTCTCGCGACCGCCTCGGGCGGTCTCACCGACGCTGGGTTCGGCCGTCTGCTGCGCAGCCCGGTCGTCTCCGCGTTCCAGGCGGCCGTCCGACTCGCGCCGGGGGCGATGCACCACGCGAAGCTGCTGGCCTGTCAGCTGTTCGCCCCGCTCGTCCGTACCGCGGAATTCGGTGATCGCAAGGTGAGCCCGCGGGTGCTCGCCCTCGCCAACGCGATGCGCAACGAGACGCCGATCGTCACGATGGCGAGCTTCTTGAGCGACCTCATGGTCTACGACCGGACCGAGGCTCTCGGGCTTCTGTCCCGGATTCCGACGCTGGTGCTGTGCGGTGGCGCCGACTTGATGACGCCCCCGTCGCATTCCGTCGCGATGGCCGCCGCGGTCGAGTACTCGGACTTCGTGATCGTGGAGAGCGCCGGACACTCGGTGATCCTGGAGCAGCCCGGGCTGGTAGCGGAGGCCGTCGCGCGCCTGATGACGCGCGCGGGCGAGGCCGCCGACCTCACCTACGTCGCGTAGCGGCCGGAAACCTCACAGGTATCGCTGGCGGAGTTTGCCCTTGACCAGCTTCCCGGTGGGGGTCCTGGGCAGATCGTCGGCGAAGTCGAAACTGCGCGGCACCTTGTAGTGGGCGATGCGGTCGCGCAGATAATCGCGCAGCTCCGTGGCCAAGGCGGGGCCGGGCTCGGCGCCGGGGGCCGGTTGGACTACGGCCTTGACCGATTCACCCATCTCCTGGTCGGGCACGCCGATCACCGCCACGTCGAACACCTTCGGGTGCAGGGCGAGGGCGTCCTCGACCTCCTGCGGGTAGATGTTCACGCCGCCGGAGATGATCATGAAAGCCTTGCGGTCGGTGAGGAACAGGTAGCCCTCCTCATCGACGTAGCCGATGTCGCCGGTGGTGGTCCAGGTCGGGTGGTCCGGGTGGACCGCTTCGGCGGTCTTAGCTGGGTCGTTGTGATAGGCGAAGGGGGCCTCATCGCGTTCGAAGTAGACGGTGCCGATCGCGCCGGTGGGCAGCTCCGCGCCGTCGTCGCCGCACACCCGGATGGTGCCGAGACCGGCCGTGCCGACCGAGCCGGGCTTGCGCAACCACTGCTCGCTGTCGATGAAGGTAGCGCCGTTTGCCTCCGTCGAGGCGTAGTACTCGTGCAGGATCGGGCCCCACCAGTCGATCATCGCCCGCTTCACGTCGACGGGACACGGAGCGGCCGCGTGCACGGCGACCCGCAGGCTGGACACGTCGTAGCGGGCGCGGACGGCCTCGTCGAGCTTCAGCATCCGGACGAACATGGTCGGCACCCATTGGCTGTGGGTCACGCGGTAGCGCTCGATGGCCGCCAATGCCTGCTCGGCGTCGAACTTCTCCATGATCACCAGCGTTCCGCCGAGCGCGTGGACCACGCCGCCGAAACGCAGCGGCGCCGCGTGATAGAGCGGGGCCGGGGAGAGGTAGACGGTCTCGGTGTCGAATCCGTAGAGGGGGCCGAAGATCGCGGTGTAGGTGTCACCGGGCGCGTCACCGACCTGCCGTTCGGGCAAGGGTTGTTTGATGCCCTTGGGTCGTCCGGTGGTGCCCGAGGAATACAGCATGTCCGCGCCGCGCGGCTGGTCCGGGAGTGGCTCGGGCGTCGCCGCGGCCTTCGCCTCCTCGTAGGACTTGTATCCCGGCACCGGGCCACCGAAGGCGAGGCGGAGCTCGACCGCGGGAGTCTCCGGGACGATCTGCTCGGCGGCGTCGGCGAGACCGGCCGATACGATCAGCGCCCTGGCTCCGCAGTCGTTGACGATGTAGCTGGTCTCGCTGGGCGACAGATGCCGGTTGACCGCGGTGATGTAAAGCCCGGTTCGCAATGCCGCCCAATACACCTCGTAGATCTTCGGGTCGTTGCCGGACAGCAGCGCGACGTGATCGCCCTTGCGCAGCCCCGCGTCGTACAGGTGCCGGGCCAGTCGAACCGAGTTCTCCTCGAGCTCCCGATAAGTCAGCGCTTCACCGGTCTCGGCGACGACAACAGCCGGTTTTTCTGGGAATCGGTCGACGTGTGCGCCGGGGTACATGCGGCTCCTCGGTGGAACGGAGCGGTCGGTGTCCGACCGCCCGGGCCTGCGCGGGACGTCCGGATTCACGGCCGTGCCGGCATCCCTGGCGTCCCGCAGAGCGGTTGCTCTGCCACCGACGATAGCTGAAAGTAAACGGTGGTTCTGGTCTATTCATCGGAATTCGCCCGGGCGCGCTCAGCGCCGGTCGCCGCGGGTGCGATGGGCTGCCGCCCGGCCGGACACGCTCGCTCGCGGGAGGGACACCGGGGCAGCCGCCTGCCCGTCGATCAGGACATGTGCCACGCTCACCCGCGTGCCTCGCTCGAGCCGCACGCCGGCGCGGCTGCGCGGGCGAACTCGGCTCCACCCGAGGAACCCGCGCCGGGATCGAGCAGACGACGTGCCGATGCACCCTGAAGGGTGCGGTTCTCGGGATCCGCGATCGCGGCATGGACGAGGATTCCCCTGGACGTTACTGGTAGTTCACCGTTTCCGCCGTCGGCTGCGTTTACGATCGCGTCATCGAGGGGAAGGTGGCGAATTGCCGTATCGCCGCACATCAGTGCTTGCCGTAATAATTTTCACGCTCTGTGGTCTGCTGTCGGGTTGCGGGGAGGATCGCAAGTCCGGACCTGTCCGTGCGTACAACGCCGATGCGAGGGTGCTGAACATCGTGGCGGGCTCCGAGCACGACGCGGTATTCGAGCAGGTCGTGCAGCCGTGGTGCCGGGACCAGAAGCTGACCTGCACCATGACCCGCCTGGGATCGGTGGATCAAGCTCGGCTGCTGGAGTCCGGCGACGCGCCATACGACGGATTCTGGTTCGCCAGCAGCGTTTTCCAGCAATTGGGTGATACCGCACACCGCCTGCGGCAAGTGCAACCCATGTTCAGCACGCCACTGGTATTCGCAGGTCCGCGTAGCGAGTTGGACGCGCTGGGATTCACCGGGCGGGAGGTGGGCGTCGAGGAGATCCTGGCGGCGGTCGAGGCGAAGAAGACCACGACGTGGATGACGAATCCGACCCAGTCCAATTCCGGCGCGACCGTGCTGCTGGGCTTCCTCAACTACTTCGCAGGCAACGATCCCGGTGTGCCGCTGACCCGGCCGCAACTCGATTCGGAGCAGGTTCGTGCCGGGATAACGCGTCTGACAAGGGCTTTCGGGAAGACGCCACCGTCCACCGGGCTGCTCATGGACGAATGCCTGGCCGCACCGCAACAGTGCAAAACGATGTTCACGTACGAGGATCTGGTGATCGAGCGCAACCAGCAATTGGTGCGGGCGGGTAAGGAACCCCTGTACGCCATCTACCCCAAGGGCGCACTCGCGATCTCGGACGCGCCGCTGGGATTCCTGCCGCACGGCGACAATCCGGAGAAGCTCGCGAATTTCCGCGAACTACAAGACTTCTTGCTTTCGGCGGATACCCAGCAGCGGCTGGTGCAGTTGGGGCGGCGGCCGATCACCAGCATCGGGCTGTCGCTGCCGGGCGCACCGCGTGCGGTCTTCGATCCAGCCTGGGGCATCCGCGCGACGATCACCGAACAGCCGATCACGTATCCGGCCGCTCCGGTCATCGACGCCGCGCTGGAGAACTACCAGACCGTCTACCGCACTCCCACCGACCTGGTCTACTGCATCGATGCCTCCGGCAGCATGGCCGACAACGGCGGCTGGGACGGGGTGCAGCGGGCCGTGGACCTGCTGTTCGATCCGGTGCAATCGAAGAAGTACCTGCTCCAGATCGGTCCGCACGACCGCACGGCGGTGCTGCTGTTCAACCAGACCACGGCCCCCGCGCGATGGACCAGCGGCAATGCGGCGCCGGACCTGCGGAGCCTGCGCGACGCCGTTCGCGCCCGCAAGCCGGGCGGCAACACCGGCATCTACCGCTGCCTCGACGCCGCCGCCGACCAGTTCACCGGTGCGGCCGATCCGGAACGAAAACGTCTCGTCATCCTCATGACCGACGGCGCCGACACCGAAGGCGGCCGAGGCCTCGACGACATCGCCCGCACCGGAGTCCCGGTGGTGGTCATCGGATTCGGCTCCGCGGTGCAACAGGACACGCTCCGGACGATCGCCGAGCGCACCGGCGGGTCGTATATCACCACCGATGACATGGTCGCGGCGTTGCGCCAGGCCACCGGTTACCGGTAGGAGGGGCCGGTGCCGAGTAATGCCGCCGTGATCGCGGCGCTGGTCGTGCTCGTTCCCACTTTCCTCGGTCTGTACGCCGTGCTCGGATCGCCGGTCGGCGCGGCGCTGGTCGCGGTCGGCGTGGCCGTGCTCACCGGCCTCGCCGGGCAATCGGTCGCTGTCGTCACTCGGCGCGGTCGGCTGAGACGGCGCGTATCGGAGACCAACCGCCGGGTGGCGACACTGGCCGCGCGCGTCACGGATGCCGACACACGCGTTGCCCTGCTGCGAGCCTGTGGCACCATCCCACGCCTGCTCGATCGCACCGAGACCGTCGATCCGGCAAGCCTTTCCATGACCTCGCGCAAGCTGCTGGACTACCTGGTCAGTGTGGAATCGGCGCTGCGGCGGTACGTCGAGATCCAGGACCACAGGTCGGCCTATCGTGATGCCGAGGCGCTGCTGATCCGCAGCCGACGCACACTCGCCGGTTTCGAGGCTTTCGCCGCGCACAGCGCCGAACAAATCGGCGAGGCCGATCTGGCGTCCTTCTTCCGGGACCTGGCCCACCTGGAACTCATGAATCCTTTGCAGCTTCCCCCGAGTGAGGAGCGATGAACAGATCCCGCCTCCCCGTCCTCATCGCGATCGTGGTCGCCGTGACCGCCATCGCCGTTGGCGTCGTGGTGATCCGCGACTCGAACGACACTCCGGCCGCAGTCCAGCAGCTCACCTGCTCGGGCGGATCGGAGAAATCGTCGCTCATGGCCGACGGCGAAGTCCGTGCCGTCCTGCGCGACCGGTACGGACTCGAGGTGCGCTTCGACAAACGCGGTTCCTATGACCTGGCGCAGATACCCACCGAGCAGCTGCGCAATCAGAAGATCGACTGCCTGTGGCCGTCTTCGGCGAGTGCGCGCAGCGTCTTCGAGACATCGCACGACACCGCCACCTTCCCGGACTACCGCGCCGAATCGGTGCTCGAGACGCCGGAAGTGATCTACGCGGGCGCGGCCGCGACCGACGCGCTGGTTCGCGCGGGCATCGTGGCGCGGCGCGACAACACCTACTACATCGTCGATTTCAAGCGCTTGCTGCTCGACTTCGTATTGCCCAAGCAGAGGTGGACCGCGCTCGGCGCGCCCGACCTCGCCGGTCCCATCCGGATCGCCAGCACGGATCCGAAGTCCTCGAATTCCGGATTCACGCTGCTGCAACTGGAACTGACGGTCATCGCCTCGGGCGATGTGTTCCAGCCGCCGACAGTCAGCGAGGCCAGGTCGGGACTGCCCGCCGTGCGCGGCCTCTACGACGCGCAGGGTCTGCAGTCCGACAGTTCCGACGGCGGTTTCCGGGAATGGCTCATCCAAGGAGCGGCCTCGTTGTACGCCGGATACGAGAACCAGATCCTGCAACAGCTGGTCGGCTACCGCGACAACGGCCCCGCCACCGAGGCGCTGCTGGCGAACGCCAGGCTGCTGTATCCGGACCCGACGATCTTCAACAGCAATCCGATCCTCGCCCTCACCGCTCCGGCGCATCGGTTGATCACGGCGCTCCAGGATCCGAAGATCCAGTCGATCGCCTGGCAGCGTTACGGTTTCCGCTCCGCCACCCAGCTCGGCGCCGCGCACGCCGCCGACTTCGCGCAGATCCCGTTGGCCACCCAGCCGCGCTCCACGACGCCCCCGCGGGCCGACATCACTCAGCTCCTGCTCGCCTGCGTCCGCGACAGCCAGTGCTCTTGAGAAAGGTTATTCCACCCGAAGTGGGCAATACGGTCCATGGAGAGGTGAGAACCATGAGTTTGTTCCGAAATGCTGACAGATACCGATGGCGCCGCACCGGCGGAGTGCGGCGCAGCCGGTGGCGGACCGGGTACGGAAGCGGATGGCGCAACCGGTATGGCGACCGGTGGCGGCGGCGCGAGCGTCGGGGGACGGGCAGGTATGCGAGATCCGGCAGATTGCGTGGGGCCGCGCGCTTCGGCTTCATCGCACGCGGGATCGCCTACATCGTCATCGGCATTCTCGCCTTCATGCTGGCCGTCGGCACCGCGCAGCACGAGCCGACCGCGGGCGGTGCGCTGGCGGCGCTCGCCGGTAAGCCGCTGGGCTATCTGCTGCTGTGGATTCTGGTTTTCGGATTCGCGGCTCTGGCCGCCTGGCGGCTGGCGCAGGCCGCCGCCGCGCCCGCGACGAGTTCGAACGGGCCCCGGCTGCGCGCCTTGGGCCTCGGAATCCTTTATGCCATAGCGTTCTTCGTCGTTCTCAGGTTCGTCGTGGCCGGCCGGACACCGCAGCCGAGTGATGCATTCGCACGCGATGTGACCGCCCGGATACTCGGCTGGAGCGGCGGCCAAGTGGTCGTCTTGCTCCTCGGCTTGGCCATCCTGGCCGGGGGCGTCCTGATAACCTTGCGCGGGATTCGGCTGGGCTTCCTCGACGATCTGCGAATGGGCTGGATGACCCGCGCTTCGCGGGAGGCCGTGATATGGCTGGGCCGGATCGGCTATCTGGCGCGGGGCGTCATCGTCATCGGCATCGGACTCGCCGCGGTGGTGGCGGCCGCGAACTACGAACCGGCGAACGCCAAAGGGGTCGACGCCGTTCTGCATGATTTCGCCGACAGCGCCTTGGGCCCTTGGCTGCTCATCGCTGTGGCCCTCGGGCTGATGGCGTTCGGGATACTGTCGTTCCTCCAAGCGCGATACCGGCGCACCTATGGCGGTGTTCCGGTCTGAGTCCGATCACGGCCGGGCCGACCACCTGTTGTCGCGCTCGTCGGCGTCCGACGGCCCGAATGCGGGATGCGGTTCGCAGAGCCGCCGATACCGGCCGTCGGTCAGCCTCGTGTGTCCGCCGTCGGCTCGGACCGGTCGGACGGCCCCTTGATCTCGATGATCGGTAACCGGAGCGCGGCCGGAGCGTCGGCCGGGACCACGGGGTTGCGCGGCGGCACGGGGGCGATGCGCCGGTAGGGCGCGCCCGGCTCGGGACGCGGATCCGGCTCGCCCTTGTTCGGCCAGAGGGCGGTGGCGCGCTCGGCCTGCGCGGTGATCGTGAGCGAAGGGTTCACCCCGAGATTGGCCGAGATGGTCGAACCGTCGATGACATGCAGTCCCCGGTACCCGTGCATCCGGTGGTAGGGATCGACCACCCCGGCGTCCGAGGAGTCGCCGATGACGCAGCCGCCGATGAAATGCCCGGTCATCGGGATGTCGAACAGAGCGCTCCAACCGGCGCCCGGGATGCCGTCGATCTTGTCGGCGACCCGGTGGGCCACCTCGTGCCCCGCCGGAAGCCAGGCCGGATTCGGTTCGCCCACACCTTGTCTGGTGGTCATCTTGCGACCGAACAGACCGCGTTTGGTGTAGGTGGTGATGGAGTTGTCGACCGACTGCATCACCAGCAGCCCGATCATCTGTTCCGACCAGCCGCGCGGATTCTGGATGTGGAAGGCGTCGCGTCCGAGCTTGCGCATGGTTCGCGCCCACAGGCGTAGCTTCGATGTCCGCCCATCGGGGTCGATCATGGCGGTGCCGATGAGGCCGATGGCGTTACTGCCCTTGCCGTAGCGCACCGGCTCGATGTGGGTGTCTTCGTCCGGGTGGATCGAGGAGGTGATCGCCACCCCCTTGGTGAAGTCGGAGTCCTTGCGGCGGCTGCGTATCGAGAGCAGCTCCTCGGAGTTCGTGCGGGAGAGTTCACCCAGACGCGGGGAGATGTCCGGCAGAGATCCGCGGTCGCGGAGCCGGTGCAGCAGTCTCTGGGTGCCCAGCGCGGCCGCGGCGAAGACGACCTGCTCGGCGGTGAACCTGCGGCGAGCCCTGCGGACCCAGCGTCCGGTGCGGACGGTGGAGATTTCGTAGCCGCCGCCGGGCAGCGGACGCACATCGGTCACCGTGGTGAGCGGATGGACCGTCGCACCGGCCAGCTCCGCGAGGTAGAGATAGTTCTTGACCAGGGTGTTCTTGGCGTTGTGGCGGCAGCCGGTCATGCACTCGCCGCAGTGCGTGCAGGTGTTGCGGGCGGGGCCCGCGCCGCCGAAGAACGGGTCGGGCACATCCTGACCGGGCCGCGCGCCGTTGCCGCCGAACAGGACGCCGACGGGGGTGCTGCGGTAGGTCGAGCCGACGCCCATCTCCTCGGCGATCTCGGCCAGCACGCGGTCCGACGGCGTGGTCGCGGGGTTGGTCGTCACGCCCAGCATCCGCTTGGCCTGGTCGTAGTGCGGAGCGAGTTCGTCCTTCCAGTCGGTGATGTGGGCCCACTGGCGGTCGCGGTAGAACTTGTCCGGCGGTTCGTAGAGGGTGTTCGCGTACACCAGCGAGCCGCCGCCGACGCCCGCGCCCGCCATGATGAAGGTGTCCTTCAGCAGCGTCAGCCGCTGGATGCCGAAGCAACCAAGGGCCGGGGCCCACAGGTACTTCTTCGCGTCCCAGGAGGTCGTGGCGAACTCGTCGTCGGCGAAACGCCGTCCCGCCTCGAGCACGCCGACCCGGTAGCCCTTCTCGGTGAGCCGCAGCGCGGTCACACTGCCGCCGAACCCGGAACCGACGACCACCACGTCGTAGTCGAACGTCATCTTATCTCCACCACTTGTCGAAAGTTGTTGCCGCAGAGAGGGTCGCGTCAAGAGACGCGCCTCGGGTCGTAGTCGGCGAAGTCGACCTTGCGCGTATGCCACCGATAGCTGGTGACGGTGCCCGGCCAGTTGTTGGTGATTCGCCCGGCCGCGTTGCGATACCAGCTCGAGCAGAAGTTCCACGGTGTGCGGTCGAGCCGCTGCTGCAGCCTGCGATCGAACCGGGCCTCGACATCGGGGCGCACTTCGAGCACGTGGCCGGGCCGCTCGGCGAGACGCTGGACGGCCTGGCGGATATAGCGGGCCTGGGATTCGATCATGTAGACGATCGAACCGACGCCGAGGTTGGTGTTGGGGCCGTAGACGAGGAACAGGTTCGGGTAACCGGGAACCGTGATGCCTCGGTAGGCCCGGGCCCCCTGCGACCACTCGTCGGCCAGCTTGCGGCCGCCCCGGCCGGAGATCCGCATCGGCCAAAGGAATTCGGTGCCCTTGAAGCCCGTGCCGTAGACCACCGCGTCCACCTCGTGCAGCGCGCCGTCGGCGGTGCGCACGCCCTCCGGGGTGATCTCGGCGATCGCGGTGGTCTCCACCGTCACGTTGGAGCGGGTGAGCGCGGGCAGGTAGTCGTTGGAGAACAGCGCTCGCTTGCAGCCGGCCGGATAGTCGGGGGTCAGCGCGGCCCGCAGGTCCGGGTCCGCCACCTGGCGCTTCAGCTGCCGCAGGCCGATCCGCGTCACCAGCTTGCGGATGACCGGCACGTCGACGATGCCCAGCGCGAGGAACTCGCAGAACAGCCAGAACGCGAACCGCTCGGTCAGGCGGGTGATCGGCAGCAGCCGGAAGGCGCGATGATGCCAGGCTTTGTACTCGACGTCCGGTTTCGGCATGATCCACGCGGCCGAACGCTGGAACAGCGTCAACTGCGCCACCGAGGGCGCGATCGCGGGCACGAACTGGACCGCGCTCGCGCCGGTGCCGATGACCGCCACCCGCTTGCCGGTCAGGTCGGCTTCGTGATCCCACTCGGCGGAGTGGAAGGCCGTGCCGCGGAAGGTCTCCACGCCGGGGATGTTCGGCAGCGCGGGCCGCGAGAGTTGCCCGACCGCGGAGATCAGCACATCGCAGGTCAGCTCGACCCCGTCGGCGGTGCGCACGGTCCACCGTCCGGTCGCGTCGTCGAACTCGGCCTCGGTGACCTCGGCGCGGAAGCGGATCTTGGGCAGCAGATCGTGCTCGCGAGCGATCCCGCGCAGGTAGGCGAGGATGTCCGGCTGCCGGGAGAACCGCTTCGGCCAGTCGGTGCGCGGCGCGTAGGAGTAGGAATACAGCGGCGAGGGGATGTCGCAGCCCGCGCCGGGGTAGGTGTTCTCCCGCCAGACGCCGCCGACGTCCTCGGCCCGCTCCAGGATCTGGAAATCGTGCAGGCCCGCACGCTGGAGTTCCATCGCCATGCCGAGCCCCCCGAAACCGGTGCCGATGATGACGATCGAAGGTGTGCTCATGACGACAACGCTATGACCTGGACAAAGACCGATGCCAAACACCTGAGGTCAGAAAATCCATACTTTCGGCCAAATATCGCAGCGCCTTCATCGCCCCGCCTGATCGCCCCGCCTATTGGAAGGAGCTCACGTTGTTCACCTGGTTCGCCTGCGTGTACCCGCTCAGCACGTACTCGCAGCTGAAACCGCCGGAACTGTCCCAGGTGATCGGGGTCGACTCGGTGCCGACATCGGTGATCCACAGGATGTAGATCTCGTGCCCCGCCTCGTACTCGGAGCTGGTCTGTCCGGGGGCGAGAATGAACAGCGATTTGGGCTGGTCCCATTCCTGCCGGTAGACCGAAACGTACACGTCCGTGTCGTTGTACAGCTTGTACCAGCCGGGCGAACTCTTCTGGGCGGGCGGCTGCTCGGTAGGTGCGGACAAAGACACGATCTTCCGCTTGGCTCCCATGCCGGTATCGGTCATCGGTCGTCTCCCTTCAGGTCGTGCGCTCGACAGCAATCGATGGCGCGAACCTCGTTCGCCCGGTGCAGCATATGAATTCGCGGCCGCGCGTTCCCTCACCTCTTTCGGATGAATTACTCCCGCATCGAGGAGCGGAGACGGCGATCTGGATACAGCTGCGGGAATCCGCTCCGATGTGGAGCCGTTTCTGCTGTACTTGCTGTCTGCGATTCGCCTTGGACGACGACTACGAGATCAGCGCAGCGTCACGGGCGGTGTCGAGCCCGGTAGCGGTGCGCTCACACAGTGAGGACGAGACCATGGCCGAAAAGACTGCCACGACTTACCAGATCATCAACTACGAGACGGGCCAAGCACTCGCGGTCGACGGCACCGCGGACAGCGTGACCATGCGCCAGCGTGCCGCCGACGACGACGCGCAGCTGTGGACCTGTCCGGCCAACCCCGAAGAGGGCGATTTCGACATCGTCAACAAGAAAACGGGCGGCCATCTCGCGGCGATCCGTGCGAATGGGCACCTGGTGTGCAGCGAGGAGCATTACGGCTGGGACCTGCCGGATTTCCCGGAGATTTCTCCGATCGCGACCAGCGACGACGAATTCGTCATCGGGGTGATCGTGAACAATCGACCGCAGCTGTTGATCAACCGGGAAAGCGACCGGGAGAAGTGGATTTTCCGGAAGGTGTGAGCGTTCGCGGATCGGCTGCCGCCTGCTACTTCGATGCGAGACCGAACCGTTCGGCGAATTCCGACATCTTGTCGTGCTGTTCTTCGGCGCTCGCCGTGGTCAGGTTGACCACGATCCGGGTCACGCCGTGTTCTTCGAGTTGCCCGACCTGCTCGGCCGACAGATCGGCCGAGCCCCAGCGCGTGTACTCCAAGGCGGCCGGGTCACGGCCCGCTTCCGCGGCCGCCTTGCGCGCCACCTCGATCTGCAGATCGCGCTCGGCCTCCTCCAGCATTCCGCCCGCGAAGTAGCCGTTGCCGCGCAGTCCGGCGCGGCGGGCGGCAGCCCGGCTCGATCCGCCCACGTGGATCGGAAGTCCGGCCACCTCGAGCGGCTTCGGGTAACTGCAGAGAGCGTCGAAGTCGAAGAACTCGCCGTGATAGCCGACGCCGTCGGGACCGCCCGACCACAGCAGGCGCAGCACGTCGATCGCCTCGTCGGCGCGGCGGCCGCGGGTGTGGAAGTCCACCCCCACCGCCTGCGCCTCGCCGGGCAGGGCCCCGATTCCGACGGTGAGCAGCCGCATGCGGCCCTTGGACAAGACATCGATGGTGGCCAGGCGCTTGGCGAGCACCACGGGGTGGCGATACGGCAGCAACAGGACACCGGTGCCCAGCAGCAGTCGTCGCGTGGCCGCGGCGACGAAACCCAGACAGTCGAGTGGATCGAAGTAGGGCAGTGTCGCGGGCAGTTCTCCAGCGCCGTAGGACGCGCCGGGGTACAACGCGATGTGATCCTGCACGTACAGGGCCTCGAAACCACATTCCTCGGCATGCTGGGCAAACCTGATGAGCCGATCGGGGTCGGTCCCGTTGAACGGCGTGCTGTAGCTGATCGCGAATTTCACAGACATCCCTTCGTATGCGCGTCGGCGCGAATCCAGCGGCGGAGCATCTCGGATGGAGAGCGGAGCCGGTGTGAGCCCGCATCGCCGTACTCGCGATCTCCGCACCACACCGGCGTCGTCACGGTAAACCTTGCCGTCGATGTCAAGGCAAGTCGAGCATGGCGGGATCAAACCAGGTGCCGGTCGGCTACCTTCGCGATCTCGTCGAGGGCGTGCAGTGTTTCCGATTCCGGAAGGGTCGGCAGGCCGAAGAGCAACCGCTGCACTCCGGCCTCGGCATAGCCCTCGATCAGGGCAGGATCCGTCGCGACGAATGCGACCGTGACCGGCAGGTCGTGCCCGTGGAGCCGGGACAGCTGAGCGGGGATTTCGGCGGGATCGGTCACAGCGGCAGGGATCCAGCCGACACCGTGGCGGATCGCGCGTTCGGCCGCTGCCTCCGCGCCGCCGAGGAAGATCGGCGGATGCGGCTGCTGCACGGGTTTCGGCCAGGCGTACATCGGCTCGAAATCCAGGAACCGGCCGTGGAATTCGGCGAGTTCGTCGGTCCAGATCGCCCGGATGGCGGCGAGTTGCTCGTCCAGCAGTGCGCCGCGGGTGCGTGGATCGGTGCCGTGATCGGCCATCTCCTCGCGATTCCAGCCCGTGCCGACGCCGAAGACGAAGCGTCCGCCGGAGATCAGGTCGAGCGTCGCGACCTCCTTGGCGGTGTGGATGACGTCGCGCTGGATCAGCAGGGTCACGCCGGTTCCGAGGATCAGCCGCTCGGTGACGGCCGCGACGGCGGCGAGCGCGACGAACGGATCCACCGCGCGGTAGTACGGCCGCGGCAGCTCGCCGCCGCCCGGGGCGGGGGACCTGCGGCTCGCGGGGATATGGGAGTGCTCGGCCAAGAACATCGACTCGAACCCCCGCTCCTCCAGTGCCACACCGAGTTTCGGACCGCTGATGCCTTCGTCGGTGACGAAGGTGGTGATGCCTATCTTCATGAGCCCTATGCTCGAACCTTCACATCTATGTGATGGTCAACCCGGGTCGGTATGAGGTGGAACACATATGCGTATCGGAGAATTGTCCGAGCGAACCGGCACGTCTCGGCGATTGCTGCGCTACTACGAAGAGCAGGGCTTGATCGCGGCGCAGCGCTGTGGCAACGGTTATCGCACCTACGACGAGCGTTTGGTGGACCGCGTTCGCCAGATCCGGGGACTGCTCGACGCCGGCCTGCCCACCCGCATCATCAAACAGATCCTGCCCTGCCTCGACCAGCCTTGCTCCATCATGTTCGACGAGGCGACGCCGGAAATGCTCACCCTGCTCGAGGACGAACTGACCCGCATGTCCCGGCGCATCGACTGCCTCACCCGCAACCGGGAGGCCATCGCCGAATACCTCGACGCCGTGCGTACCCATACGAGTCGCCAACAGCGGCGGCGGGATCTGCATCTGACCGAATCCTGAGTCGCCGAGGCGTATTCGGACCACTTATGCGGGCCGGACGCATGGCGACGGAGGCGCCCGCCACGGCGCCGCATTGCTCCGCTCGACTCGTCCGCCGCAGCCCGTCCGCCGCAACCCGTCGTCCAGCAGCATCGGTCCTCGAAAGTCATGCAGCGTCAGGCGGTCGCGCAACGTCGCCATCCGGGCCTGCCGTGCGGAACTGATCCACTGCGGTAGCCGGTCCTGCTACTGAGTGTCGATCCGCGGCAGGCGGATTGCGTCCGGGTCAGCGGGCGGCGGCGAGCGCCGCGAGGGTTTCGGCCGATGTGTACGCCGGTTTCCAGCCGAGATGCTGCTTCGCGCGGTTGGTGTCCATGACGACGGGGGTGCGCACGATGTGCAACCACTCGAGGGTGGCGGGCACGAAGGGGAGATAGGTGAGGGCCGTCGAGGTCGCCGTGGCGGCGAAGGCGGGGACGCGCACCGGTCTGCCGCCCAGCGCGGTCACCACGTCGGACAGGCTGAGGGTGCCGTCGCCCGCGATGTTGTACGCGCCGGGCGGAGCGTCCGCGGTGGCGGCCAGTGCGATGGCGGTGGCCACGTCGTCGTGGTGGACGAGTTGCAGGGGGTGTCCAGGGTCGGGAACGATCGGCTTGAACAGCGGATTCGCGCGGGCCAGAGCGCGCAGCGGGCCGGGAAGTTTCGCCCACGGCAGGTCGTGCAGGGCCGGTGCCTTCGGACCCGCCACGATGCACGGCCGCAGCACGAACACCTCGAGGTCGGAGCCCGCCGTGATCTCGGTGAGCGCGGCTTCGCAGGCGGCCTTCTGCTGGGAGTAGTAGTGCTCGGTCGAGCCCTCGGGCGGCACGTCCTCGGTGAGGGGCGAAGGATTGTCCAGGTGGTAGCCGTAGGCGGCGACCGAGGAGGTGTAGACGAGGCGGCGGGCTCGTTCGGCGGCCACCGTCGCCTCGAAGACGTTGCGGGTGCCCTCGAGATTGACGCGTGCGCTGTCCTGCCGCGAGCCCATGATCACGAATGCCAGATGGATCACCACCTCGGCGTCGGCGACCAAGGCGTCCACGGCGGCCCGGTCGAGGATGTCGCCGCGCCGGTACTCGGTCTTCGTCCAGCCGTGCGCGGCGGGGTCGAAGGGGCGGCGGGCCATGCCGAGGATCCGGCCCACCGCCGGGTCGCGTTCGAGTGTGGTGACAGCGGAGATGCCGATCTCGCCGGTCGGTCCGGTGACGGCGACGGTAATACCCATGGAGCATGAATTCCCCTGCCACCATGGGCGAAACGGTGCTCAGTCGGGCGGCTCCACCGCGCCCGCCTCCTCGTTGCGGTCTTCGTCCCGCGGGGTTTCGTAGGTTTCGAGGTCCAGGTCGTCGGGGTGGGAGGTATCGGTCTGGTCGCCCAGTTCGGGTGCCTTCTTGTTTCCGGGTTCGGTCACGTCCGTGGCCTACCCACCGATGTCGTCTTCACGCGCGGTGCGGTATCGGAATCCGACCGAAAGCTTCGGGTCGCCGTACGGCCGGCGCCGAGGAAGCGCATCCTCTCCGCACACCACCAGCGCGGTGCCGTCGATCCCGAGCAAGCATCGCGCGCGGCCCGAGGTGTCACAGGGTGAGTAGGACCTTCGTGGCGCGGCGCTGGTCCATCGCGCGGTAGCCTTCGGCGGCTTCGTCGAGGGGCAGGGTGCGGTCGAAGACCTCGCCGGGATGGATGTCGCCGCGGAGGATGAGGTCGATCAATTCGGGCAGGAAGCGGCGCACAGGCGCGGGTCCGCCGTGCAGGTGCACACCGGAGAAGAACAGTTCCATGCCGTCGAGCGCGACATCGTGGCTCACCCCGACATAACCGACGTGTCCGCCGGGGCGCGTCGACCGGATGGCCTGTTCCATCGATTCCTGGGTCCCGACGGCTTCGACGACCGAGTGCGCGCCCAGGCCGCCGGTGAGTTCCTTGATCCGGGCCACACCGGCGTCACCGCGCTCGGCGACGATATCGGTGGCGCCGAACTTGCGGGCCAAAGCCTGGCGGTCGGCGTGGCGGCTCATGACGACGACGCGGTCCGCGCCCAGCTGCCCGGCGGCCAGCACGGCCAGCAACCCGACCGCGCCGTCCCCGACGACCGCGACGGTCTTGCCGGGACCCGCCTCGGCGGCCACGGCGGCGAACCACCCGGTGCCGAGCACGTCGGACGCCGCGAGCAGGTGCGGGATCTGCTCGGGCGTGGGGGTGGCGGGGACCACGACGAGGGTGCCGTCGGCCAGCGGGATCCGGGCTTGCTCGGCCTGGGTGCCGATCATGCCGATCGGTACGTTGTGCACGCAGCGGCTCTGATAGCCGGCGCGGCAGATCTCGCAGGTGTTGTCGGAGGCGAAGAAGGAACCGACGACGAAGTCGCCGACTTTCAGGGTGCTCACTTCCGGCCCGATCTCAGTGACCACGCCGATGTATTCGTGGCCCATCGGGGTGGGTCCCCTCAGCTTCTCGATGCCGCGGTAGGGCCACAGGTCCGACCCGCAGATACAGGTCGCGGCGATGCGGATGACCGCGTCGGTGGGCTCCACGATCCTCGGGTCCTCCCGCTGCTCGACGCGCACGTCACCGGGGGCGTGCATGACGACTCCGCGCATGATTCGGTCCTCCTTCACAAACGATGTCCGTTGTCGATCGGCTCGGCGCCGGGATACCGCTGACGGCTCGGCTCACACCTCGGCGACCAGATGCCGTTGTCGAAGTGGGAATGCCCGGTCGACCCCCGATCGGGCCGGTCTCCCGCCGGGCCGAACGTCGTGTCCCCGGACTGCGCCGCTCCGAAGTGGCCGCGCCGGCCGGGGCGACCTCGCCCGGCGCCGCCGATGCCGTCCCGACCTCCAGCCGGCCCGCGGGTCGAGCCCACTTGCCCCGGCGTGCTCGGTCCTCCTGACCGTTCGGGGCCCACTGCCGGTGTCACGATCTCGTCCGGCCGGTCCGTCGATGTCCGCCCATCGTCGCGGTCGTGCGCATGCGCCGCCGGGAGCCGAAGATAGATAGGCCTCAGCCTGATCGGCGCGATTATCGCCGGATCACCGGCGCGATCCGCATACTCAGCGCTCGCAGATGATTTCGCCGACCGCTGTTCGGGTGCGTGCGTAAGTGACGACTTCGTCCGCGTAGGCCGAGGCGTCCGGTCCCGTGGTGCACTGTTGGAAGCGGCGTATGGCCTCGTCGAGGCGCGGTCCTGGTCCGCGGTCGGCGAGGAGGACGACGATCGCTTCCCAGGTCCGGATGCCCGGATCGGGTTGGGACGACAACTCGTCGAGGTAGTGATCGGCTTCCAGCAGCCGTAGCGCTCTGCGGGCGTAGGCGTGCACGCGGCGGGGAAGTTGGCCGCGGATGGCGTCGATGTCGGATTGCAACGCCTGCTGGCCCGTCTGCGCTGGGTCGAGCCGCAGGATCCACGGCGTGGTCAGTTCATCGGACAGCGAGCGAGTGTCGATCAGGTTGGGGCCGCTGGCCGATTCCAGCGGTACATGGGGCAGGCCCAGTCGTGTGTTGCGCCAGTTGCAGTACTCCCACCACGGGGTGGGGGTGGCCTTCAAGGTCAGCCCGAAGCCGAGGACCTGTTGTCCGTCGGTCCATGTGCGGGTCACGCGGGTACGGCCGACGGACGCGACGCCGCGCGCCTCGACTCGTGTCCAGGTGGGCTCGACGCCATGGAACCCGTACGGCTGTAGCAGTTTTCCTGTTTCGCGCAGAAGGCGGCGCAGTGCCGTATCGGGATTGACCATGCCCGGCAGATTAATCGCGACATCCGACACGACGGCAGCCCACCGGGACTGCCCTCGGTATGAACCGCCCTAGAGGGCGCGTGAGCCGATTGTGGTCGGTCACAGCATTTACGCATACTACCGGCTGGTAATGAGAGGCGTCACACGCCGGTGGCGGTCCAGGAGTTAGCTGGTCTCCAGATGGGTGAAACGCGTTGGCGGGCAGCGTAAAAACGTCGTTACGTGACTGCGTGTTCCGGCCGCGATGCGGTAAGGGGAGTTCGCGTGTTAAATACCGATAGGTTGGTATTTATTCCCGTTTGTCCAGTGGATGAATGCCACATGAACTGCACAGTTTCCAAAAGCGGGCACTTTATTGTGTCGAGCGGTGACAGGTGACGTAAATCCACCGCACTCGCCTGCTGTCAAATCGTCTGGGACAGTGCGTTTCCCGGCCTGGTTCCCGTGGTGCGTGGCTTTGTTTCCGGAAACATAGTCGGGGAAGTTGTCTGAAAAATTGCCTTCCGGCGAAACATGCTTTTCTGCAACGGGTTCCGGATTGCAGCCCGCATAGTGCGGGTGTACAGATTGTGAGAACGCGGGACGGTGTCGTGGCACGCCGCACGGGTAAGACGAGCGGCGAGAATCGGCAGTCCCGTTCGCGGATATCGGAGGGCAAGTGGGCGCGGAATCTGCGGGTGCGAAAACCCGCGATGAACTGTGTATATCCGGTTTCGAACGGCCCGAGGGCCGTCGATCGGCACAGATGTTCCGCGCCGGTGGAAAGGTCTGGCGCGCGATGAAGGAGGCGCTGAATGAATGAATTCGATGCCCTGACCGAACGAGTTCTCACGATGTTCTCGCGTGGTCTGCACGTGGTCGAAATAGCACCGGACACGCCGTTGCTGGATTATGGCTTGGACTCGGTTCGGTCGGTGGAGTTGGTGATCGAGCTGGAGCGGGAGTTCGGCATCGCGATCTCCGACGAGGAGGCGGCCATGCTGCATACCGCGCGCGATGTGATCGCGTGCGTTGCGGCGAAGACGACTCGTACGCGGCACACCCGGGCCGAGGCGCGCGCGTGACCACGGGCGCGGGGTGGCAGGAACAATTGCCGCGCACCGGATCCGACTCGTTCGGCGATTTCGCCGACTACAACCGACCCGGCCTGGCCGGATTGCTGCGAGCCTGCCACCTGGACGTGATGTACACCGCCGCGGAGGGCGACCATCTCGTCCGCGCGGACGGGACCCGGGTGCTGGATCTCGTCGGCGGTTTCGGCGCGGCACTGTTCGGTCACAACCATCCGGCGCTGGTACGTGCCGCGACCGCGACATTGAACCAGCAGGTGCCATTCGTGGCGCAGGGCAGTGTCCGGCCCGGCGCCGCGCGGTTGGCGCGGCGGCTGTCCGAGTCGGTCGGTGCGTCCACCGGCCGGGAGTACGTGGTGACATTGGGTTCCACCGGAGCCGACGCGGTCGAGGCGGCGATCCGGCACGCCGCGGTCGCGCACGCGCGCGCCCTGAGCGAACTGGACGCCGAGCTACGGCGGACGCTGCGCCGGCTGCGCCGCGACCGCCTGCACGATGTGCGCCCATCCGCGCCCGCCGGGGACGCCGAGCCGCGGACCGCCGCGGTCGTGCTCACCGAATCGCTGGGCCGGATCGCGCGGCTGCGTGAGCGCGGACCGGTGTTCGTCTCGCTCGCGGGCGCGTTCCACGGAAAGAGCGCCGGCGCCTTCGCGCTGACCGAACAGGCCGATACCCCGGCCGACCTGGTGGTGCCCGGCCCGCCGCGGTGGCGGCTCGACACCTGGGCGCCGGACGAGGTGGCGGACGCGTTCGCCGACGAGCTGTGCACCGTGGGTGTCATCGGCTTCGGCGCCGACGGCGCGCCCGTGCGGACGTGGCGGCGGTTGTCGCCCGTCGCGGCGGTGTTCGCCGAGCCCGTCCAAGGCGAAGGCGGTGTGCGGGAGGTTCCCGCCGAGACCCTGCGCGCCTTGCGGGAACTCGCGGATCGGCACGCCGCGGCGCTGGTCTTCGACGAGATCCAGTGCGGCATGGGCCGGACCGGCACGTTCCTGGCGTCGGCTCCCTCGGGTGTGCGCGCGGACTACTACCTGATGTCGAAATCGCTCGGCGGCGGACTGGTGAAGATCGCCGCGCTGCTGGTGGACCGCGCGCATGCCGTGTCCGACTTCGGTCGCTACCACACCTCCACCTTCGCCGACGACGAGCTGTCGGCGACGGTCGCCGACGCGGCACTGGACCTGTTGCGCGACAACCAACTCCGGATCAGCGATGCGGGAGCGCGATTGCGGTCGCAGTTGGACGAGGTGGCCCGCCGCTGGCCGCGAGAGATCGTGGCGGTGCGTGGGCGCGGGCTCCTGCAGGGCGTGCAGCTGCGGGCGCCGGAGCCGGAATCGGCGCTGCTGCGCGAGATCTGCGCGCCCGACATGTTCGGCTACGTGGTCGCCGGATACCTCCTGCACCGGCACGCGATCCGCATGCTGCCCACCCTCTCGGCACCGACCACCCTGCGCGTCCAGCCCTCGGCGTTCGTCACCCAAGGCGACATGACGCGGCTGGCGGCGGCGCTGGACGACGTCGCGGCGCTGCTGCACCGTGGGCGATACGACGTGCTGCTGGCGCACTTGGCCACTCCTGTCACCACGAAGCCCACGGTGACGGAGCGGGCTCCGTTGCCACGGCGCGCCGATATGCCGCCGGCGCGCGACCCGCACGCGCCGACCAAGGTGGCGTTCCTGGCGAACCTGCCCGAGACGGCCGACCTGCGCAGGCTCGCCCCCGAGCTGGAATGCTGGAGCGACTCGGAATTCGCCGCCTTGCTCGAACGTCTGCGCCCCGTCGCCGATCCCTTCGAACTGACCAGGCGGACGATCTCCTCGCCCACCGGCGCCGAGGCCGAGATGATGGTGTTCGCGCTGCCGCTGACCGCCGAACAGATCGTGGCGCATCAGCGTGCCGGCGAGCGGACCCACGTGCGCGAACTGGTGTGGCACGCGGTAGAGCAGGCGATCGCGGCCGGAGCCACGGTGATCGGGCTCGGCGGCTACACCTCGATCGTCACCGATGCCGCACGCGAGGTGACGGAGGACACCGTTACGGTCACCTCCGGCAATTCGCTCACCGCGGCCTGCGCCTACGAGGTGCTCAGCGCCGAACTGGCCGCGCTGCCGTCGGGGCAGCGGCGGGTCGGCATCCTCGGCGCACTCGGCAACATCGGCTCGGTCATGGCCGAACTGCTCGCTCCGCTGGCCGATTCGCTGGTCCTGGTGGGCAGGCCGGGCGCGGGGACGCGCTTGCGCCGGGTGGCCGCCGGACTGCCCGGCGAGGTGGTCGTGAGCGAGGACCTGGCCGCACTGCGTGACTGCCGGGTAGTCGTGACCGCCACCAACTCGGCGCAGCCGCTGATCACCGCGCGACATCTCGCCGCGCACCACCCGGTGCTCGTCTGCGATCTGGCCGTACCTGGCGACGTGGACCCGGCGGTCGCCGAGCATCCGCATCTCACCCTGGTCGACGGCGGCCGCATGGCGCTGCCGCTCGGCCAGACCCCGTCCCTACCCGAAACCGGGTTGCCCGCCGGAATCGTCTACGCGTGCATGGCCGAGACGCTGCTGCTCGGCTTCGAGCCGCGCACCGCGAGCCCGTCCTACGGCGCGCTCACCGTGGCCGGTGTCCGCGCGGCACGAAGTCTGGCCGCGCGCCACGACCTGCGCCCGGTTCTGCTGCCGACAGGAGCCACCACCGTGATCACTCCGACTACCGCGTCCGCCCCGATGTTCCTGGGGGCGGCCGACTTCGCCCCCGCTCGGGCGGGCGGCAAGGCCGCCACTCTGCACGAGTTGCTGACCGACGGATTCGCCGTCCCAGCCGGTTTCGTCGTGCCCGCTGATCTGGACCTCGACGGCGTCGGCGACGACGATCTGTCCGGCTGGGTGCGGGCCATCGGCGGGTTCCCGGTGGCCGTGCGCTCCAGTGGCGTCCTCGAGGATCTCGACGACGCCAGCTTCGCGGGCCAGTACGAGTCCTATCTGGACGTCGCGGACGCGGACGCGCTGCGGACGCACATCGAACGGTGCCGCGCCTCGGTACGCAACGAGCGGGTGCGGGCGTATCTGTCCCGCCGCGGCATGGCCGACGCCGAGGCGACGGTGGCCGTCCTGGTGCAGCGCATGGTCGAGGCACGTTGCGCCGGAGTCGGTTTCAGCATCGATGTGCTCACCGGCATCGAGGAGCACGCGGTGCTGGAGGCCTGTCACGGCGTGGGCGAGCGATTGGTCTCCGGGCATGTCACCCCCACCCGCTACACACTGCGGCTGTCCGACGGCGGCGTGGTCGCGCGCGAGGCTGGCGAGGAGGACGTCCGTCTCGACGGCGCCGACACCGAAGCACTGGCGGCGCTATTGCTGGCGGTGCAGGCCCGCAGGCATCGGCCGCAGGACATCGAATGGGCGATCGATGGCGACGGCGCACTGTGGCTGCTGCAGTCGCGAGCGGTCACCGCGATCAGCTGGCGCACCGACATCGACCAGTTCTCCGATGCGGACCTGCGCGACGGCGGCGTCTCGGCCCGGGTGTGCACACCCATGATGTTCTCGCTGTACGACAACGCCTTCCAGTACTCGATGCAGCGGTTCTTCGAGGGGCTGGGCCTGGCCGCGGCGGGCGAAGAGCCGGACTGGATGGCGATGTACTACGGCCGGGCCTACTGGAACGTGAGCGCGGTGAAGCAGTGCTTCCAGCGCATACCCGGCTTCGACGAACAGCACTTCGACGACGACCTGGGCGTCCTCAACGAGTACGGCCCCGAGGGGCCGATCCGCACGCCGAACACGCCGCTGACCATCGCCCGCGCGCTGCCCGTCGCGCTGGCGGTGCAGCGCAGCTATCGCGAACAGCTCGCCGCCGTCGACGCGTTCGCCGCGGGCTGGCCCGCCAAGTACGCGGCGTGGCGCGAGCGGGTGCGCGCGCTGCCCCGGACCGATCAGGCGACCTTCGCCGCCGACCTCGCCGACTGCCTGCTCACCTTGCACGCGACGACCGAGCGCACCTACTTCACGACGATCTATCACAACTCGAGCGTGCAGACCGACTTCAAACAGCTGCTGGACAAGGTCGACGCGGCCACCGGCGCGACCAGCTCCGCCATCGACCTGATGGGTGGTCTCGCCGAGATCAGCCACATGGCGCTGCAACGCGGAATCGTCGAATTACACCGTGTCGCACAAGAATTCGGCATGGACAGCCCGGAGTGGGAGGTGGCGCTCGCGGCCTTCCTCGCCGAGCAGGGCTTCCACGCCGACGCCGAACTCGACCTCACCTGCCCGCGCTGGTCGGAGGACCCGCAGCGGGTGCGATCAATGATCGCGGTGATGCTCGAACACGGCACCGCGCCTGCCGACCCGGCGGCCACGCTGGTGGAGCAGCGCAAGCGCTACGAGTCCGAATCGGCGGCGGTCCGAGCCCGGGTTCGGGCTCGTCCGACGACACGGGTGCGCTACGCCAAGGCGCTGGACAAGCAGATCGAGCGGATGCGCCGCTACCTCGTGGCCAGGGAACGGATGCGGGAATTCTCGTCGCAGTGCTACGCCGTCGTGCGCGCCTACGTGGTGGAGGCCGGCACGCGCTTGACCGCCGCCGGCGCGCTCGAGCACGCCGACGACGCGTTCCAGCTGACCATCCACGAGCTCACCGACTTGGTCGCGGGCCGCGCGGACGCGGCGGACCTCGCGCCCGTGATCGCCTACCGCCGTGCGATGTACGCGGCCTATCGCGATCTCACACCGCCGCACGAACTCGGTGGCGGGGTGACCGTGGCCGCGGTGCGCGCCGTCGCCGACGGCGACCTCTCGGGCCTCGGATGCAGTCCCGGTGTCGCCGAGGGCACGGCGCGGGTGATCACCGCGCTCACCGACCTCGACCAATTGCGCGACGGCGACATCCTCGTCACGAGATTCACCGACCCGGGTTGGACTCCCGCGCTGGGCTTGGTGGCGGGTGTGGTGACCGAGGTGGGGGGCATGCTGTCGCACGCCGCCGTGATCGGACGCGAGTACGGCATCCCCGCCGTACTGAACGTGGCGGGCGCGACGAGTGTCGTGCGATCGGGTCAGCGGATCCGAATCGACGGCAGCGCGGGAGTGGTGCGGATCCTGGACGCGGACTCCGTCACGGCCACCGTGGGCGGCGCACCGTCCGCGGATCACCGGCGAGCGGACGTCGCCGCTCGCGCGCGACCGGAGGAAGACTCGCCGCCGCCCCCCGCGCTCCCCGAAACCGCCACGCAGGTGGCAGATCCTGTCGCATCACCTCGCGTGACGCGCGGCTCCGGAAAGGACACGACACTGACCGCACGTAAACGCCTGATCTGTCTCGCGGGCGGCGACGGCTCGGGCAAGACCACCCAGGTGGCGAGGATCGCCGCGGAATTCGAGGCGCAGGGCCACAGTGTCGCGGCGGTGACGATCTGGGACGCCTTCCTCGACCCGAAGGTCTCCTCGAAACTCCCTTGGGGGAGTCCCGCGGAGATCTACGGCTACCTCCAGATGCTCACCCCGCTCAGCCGCGCGCACTTCCTGTTCCACGCCATGCAGCTGGCACTGGACCTGGCCGCCGAGCGTGGCGCGGACATCGTGCTCGCGAACGCGTATTGGTACAAGTACTACGCCACCGAAGTCGCCCACGGCGGTGACCCGGCCGTCCTGCGCAGCCTGGCGGCGGGGTTCCCGGAACCCGATCGCACCTTCTACCTCGCGGTGCGGCCGCAGGACGCGCTGAGCCGCAAACGGTTGCGCAGCGACTACGAGAGCGGCTACGGCGACGAGGAGTCGTTCCTGGCCTTCCAGCAGCGCAGCCACGAGGCGCTCGACGCGCTGTCGGACGAGTTGGGCTGGATCCGGCTCGACGGCACTGCGGCGCAGGCCGAGATCACCAGCGCGGTGCTGACCCAATTGCGCGAGGACGACCGATGAGCGGCTCGTACACCCGCCGGGTGGCCCTGGTCGGCATCGACGGCGCGGGCAAGTCCTCGGTGCTGGCCGCGCTCCGCGCGCTGGCGGTGCGGACCGACGCCGGTGGGTTCGCGTCGATGACCTGCCCCGATTTCCACGACACCCGCGACGTTCCGCTCGCCGATCTGTCCCGGCAGCTGCGGGCCTTCAGCGTCGGCTGTGACGAGATCGGCGACGTCGCGATGAAGGCCACCGCGATGTACCTGCAGATGACCCTGTTCGGGCCGGTGGAACAGCACTTCCTGCGCACCTGGGAACCGGATGTGCTGGTCTGCGAACGGCATCCGCTGATCGAACTGCTCGTCTACGGTCCGCTGTACGTGGCGCTGGCGGGCACGGACGGGCGCTGCCGCGCGCGACAGGACGAGATCGCGGCGGTGCTCGAACGGCATCGACCGGGCACGTTCGCCGACATCCTCGCATGGCAGCACGCCCAGGCCGAACGGCTGGGCAGCTCGCCGGACCCGTGGCTGCTGCTGTCGGAGATCGCGGAATTGGTCGGTCGCGACATCGCCGGCGCGGTATCCGGCTTCGGCGAACGGTTTCGCACCACGCTGCCGGACGCGGTGCTGTGGCTCGACGCACCGCCCGGGCAGGCCGCGGCCCGCTGTGCGCGGCGGTCGGCACACGGGCCCGTCGAGGCCCATGAGACCGCCGAGCGGCTGACCACCCTGCGCTCGGGATACGAGCGGGTGCGCGAGACCCTCGCGACCGCGTTCCCGGAAGTGGCGTTTCACCGCATCGACACCGCCGACGACGTCGACCTCGAGGAATCGGTGCGCGCCTGCGTGACGGAAGGGAAGTTGCTCGGATGAGTGCACGTGACGACATCGGCTCGGCGGACCTGGAGGCGCGGGTCCGCGCGATCGTCGGCGAGGTGCTGTGGGTGCCCGCGACCGATCTGGATCCGGCGGCACCGCTGATCGACTACGGACTCGATTCGCCGACCGCCATCGAACTGACCATTCAGCTCGAACAGGAGTTCTCCGTGAGCATTCCGGAAGACGTCGCCGTCCGGCTGACCACGGTCGCGACGATCGTGCGCTACGTCGAGGACCAGCCATGACCGCGTCATCAGGGACACTGCGCCCGCAACACCCGAGCATCGTGCACGCGCTGCTGTCCGGCGGCGACCGAGGTACGGCGGCGGCGTCGACGGTGATCCTGGCCGAGCGCGCCGCTGCCCGGCACGACGACGAAATCCGCTGGCGCCACGATGATCTGGTGAGCGCTGCGGCCCGCGCCGCGGCGGGCCTGGCCGCCGACGGCGTGCGCAGGGGCGACCGCGTGTTGCTGTGCCTGCCCACCTCGGCGGAGTTCGTCACGGCCTTCTTCGGCGCACTGTCGCTCGGCGCGGTGCCCACCGCCATCGCCACGCCGGGTGGCTTCGGGGCCGCCGAAATCTTCCTGGACCGGTTCACCCGGCTGCTTGCCTATCTGGAACCGGCGGCCGTGGTGAGCACTCCGGCGGTGCTCACCACGTTGCCCGTGCCCGCGTCGGTGGCGACGATCGACGCCTCGGCACTGCATGCGCTGGCAGGCACACCGGGCGCTCCCGCGCTCGCGCCCCACTTGCCCGCACCGGAGGATCTGGCGTTCATCCAAGCCACCTCCGGCTCGACCGGCACGCCCAAGGGGGTTCAGGTCACCCACGCGAATCTGGCCGCCAACTGCGAGCAGATCGCCCGCGCCGCCGCGATCGGACCCGGCGACACCTGGGTGGGCTGGCTGCCGCTGCACCACGACATGGGCCTGATCGGCGGGTTTCTCACACCGCTGTTCCGTGGCATCGACGCGGTGCTGATCCCGCCCAACCGGTTTCTGCGCCACCCGGCCGATTGGCTGCGCGCGGTGCACCGGCATCACGGAACTCACACCGCCGCACCGAATTTCGCCTACGGCTACGCCGCCGCGCGCATCGCCGACGGTGAACTCGACGGAGTGGATCTGTCCGCATGGCGGTTCCTGTTCTGCGGCGCCGAACCGATCCATCCGCCCACGGTGCGGCGGTTCGTCGACCGGTTCGGCGGCTGGGGGCTGCCTTCCGACGCGCTCGTACCGTGCTACGGCTTGGCCGAGGCGTCGCTCGCGGTGACGGTGTCCGATCCGCGGGCGCCGATCGCGTTCGACTCGGTCTCCCGGCGCGGACTGGCCGAAGACGGCGTCGCGGTGGATGTCCCGGCCGGTGACGGCGACGCGCTCGACATCGTCGACTGCGGAGCGCCCGTGGCGGGCACCGAAGTCCGCGTGGTGGACGAGAACGGAACGCCGTGCGGCGCGAATCTGCTCGGCCGGGTGCAATTCCGTGGGCCGTCCACCACGCCGGGCTATTTCCGGCTGCCCGAAGTCACCGCCGCCACCCGGACGCAGGGCTGGTGGGACACCGGGGACATCGGCTACCTGCGCGACGGGCGGTTGCGGATCACCGGGCGACGCAAAGACCTGATCATCATTCGCGGCGCGAACTACCTGCCCACCGACTTCGAGATCGCCGCCGAGCAGGTGCCGGGAGTGCGGCCGGGCGGCGCGGTCGCGCTGGGACGAACCGATGCCGACGCCGGATCGGAAGAGTTGCACCTGATCGTCGAATCCGCCGTGGCGCGGACGGAGCACGACGCGCTGGCCCGTGCGGTACGCGCCGCGGTGAGCAAACGCACCGGCGTGCTGGCGGCCGGTGTGCGGATCGTCGCGCCGCGCAGCATCCCGAAGACCACCAGCGGCAAAGTCCAGCGTGCCGCGGCGCGGCGCCTGCTGGACGGCGACGCGGACGAACTGGTCGGCGCCGTGCGCGGGGGAGACGTGGCGCGGTGACACCGACGACCGGGACCGGCGAGCGTCGCCTCGACGGCCCGTCCACCAGGCATCCCTTGGGCGTCTACGCCCGGTACCGGACCGACCCGCTCGGTCTGTTCTACGAGTCCGCGCTCCACTACGGCAGTGTCCGGCTGCGCCTGGCGCACCAGCACGTGCACCTGCTGGTCGAACCCGAGCACATCGAGCAGGTGTTGGTCACCCGTGCGGGGCGCTACGAGAAGGGGATCAGCTACCGAAGCCTGAACCATTTGCTCGGTCCCGGCTTGCTGACCAGCGGCGGCGAGCTGTGGAAACGTCAGCGCGCCCTGATCAAACCGGCTTTCACGCGCCGTCATGTGGAGTCCGAGATCCCGCTGATGGTCGAGTGCGGACAGCGGATGCGCACCCGCTTGGACGCCCGCGCCGCCGACGGCGCGGCCTTCGACCTGGTGCCCGAGCTGATGGGATTCGCCGCCGACGTGGTGTGCCGCGCGGTACTCGGCGCGGACCTCGACGGCGTGCTTCCGCAGATCGAAGACGATGTGCGCCAGGGCGTTTCGTGGGTCATGCAGCATATGGCCGCGCCGATCCAGCTGCCGCCGCGGCTCCCGACTCCGGGTAACCGGCGGCTGTGGGAAGTGCGACGCCGGTTGCACCACGTGGTCGACGAGGTGATCGGCAGGCACCGGCGAACCGACGACGACGCCGGGTCACTGCTCGCCCGGCTGCTCACCGCCCGCGACGACGCGGGACACGCGATGGACGACGCGCAGCTGCGGCACGAGGTGCTGACCTTCTTGCTCGCCGGTCACGAAACCACCGGAGCGGCGCTGGCCTGGACGATCTATGAACTGGGCCGCAACCCCGCCGTGCTCGACCGGGTGCGCGCCGAGATCGACGCGCTGCCGGACGCGCCGGACGACCCGGACGCCGTGCGGGCCGCGCTGCCCCGGCTGGAGTACACCGGCCGCGTGATCGATGAGGCGATGCGCCTGCATCCGCCGGCTTGGGCGTTCAGCCGTACCGCGCTCGAGCCGGACCATTTCGACCGGTTCGACCTGCGACCCGGTGCGATCGTCGTGATCAGCCCGTTCGTCAACCATCGCCTGCCCCGGTTCTGGGACGCGCCGCTGACCTTCGATCCCGACCGGTTCACCAAGGAGCGGAACCGGGCGCGTCCGCCGTTCCGGTACTTCCCCTTCGGCTGGGGCGCGCATCTGTGCGTCGGCCAGCAGATGGCGCTGATCGAGATCCGGGTGGGTCTGGCGATGGTGCTGTCGCGCTACGACATCGAATTGGTGAACGGGATGCGGGTGCGCGAGCACCCGGAGATCTCCAACACCCCCGACCCGGTCCTGGTGCGGTTGACCCGGCGCGAGCGCGCCGTCCCGGCGACCCGGACCAGACAGGAGGCCGCACGATGACCAGTGCCACCACCGGCGCGATACTGCGCGCCGAAACCCTCGCGGCGGACCCGGCGGCCGCGGCGCACGCCGGAGCCAAGGCCGCCAACCTCGCCAGACTGCAGGCCGCCGGATATCGCGTGCCCCCGTTCGCCGTCCTGGGCACCGATACGTGCGCGCGGCTGCTGGCTCCGTCCGCCGACGCCATCGCGGGACTGCTCGCCGAACTCGATCCGGACGACCCGGCCGCCTTGCGGTCGGTGTCGTCCCGGATCCGCGCTCTCGTCGAGGGATGCCCCCTGCCCGGCGATATCGCCGCCGAACTCGACACCGTGGTCGCCGAACTGGCCGCCGGTCCGGCCGCCGCGGGCGAGGTGCGCTTCGCCGTGCGATCGTCGGTGCGCGGGGAGGATTCGGCGACCGACTCCTTCGCCGGACAGCTCGACACCGTGCTGAACGTCGGGGCCGCTGATCTGCCCGCCGCGATCGGGACGGTACTCGCCTCCGCGTGGTCGGAGCGCACGCTGTTCTACCGGGCGCGCCGCGGTCTCGACAATGCGCCGGTCGCCTGCGCCGTGGTGGTGCAAGTACTGCTCGACAGCGCCGTCTCAGGGGTGGTGTTCAGCTGCAATCCGCGCAGCGGTGATCCCTCCGAAGCCGTGGTCGCGGCCGCGCTCGGGCTGGGCGAAGGCGTGGTGGCGGGCACGGTGGACTGCGATACCTACTTCGTCGACCGCGGCACCGGCGCCATCACCTCACGGGTGGTCGCCGACAAGCGCAGCCGGGTCGCACCCTCGCCGCACGGCGCGGGGACCACGGTCGAAGAACTCGCCGACCCGCTGACCGCGGCTGCGCTGTCGGACACGGAGATCCAGGAGTTGGCCGAGGTGGCGGGCGCACTCGCGGACCGCTTCGGCGCACCGCAGGATGTCGAGTTCGCCTACACGCCGGACGGGCGGTTGCACCTGCTGCAGGCGAGACCGGTCACGGCGACCGGCGCACGCGAGACGGTCTTCGACAACGTCAATGTCGCGGAGTCGTATCCGGGACTGTCGAGTCCGCTGACGTTCTCGGTGCTGCGTACCGCCTATGAGCGGGTCTTCCGCACGTGTCACCGCGATTTCGGCGCCACCGCGCGGATCGTCGAGCGCAACGCCGCCGATCTGTATCCGTACCTGGTCGGCACCGCGCGCGGCCGGATCTACTACAACATCAGCAACTGGTACCGCCTGTTCCTCGAGATCCCCGGCATGGAATTCGCCATCGAAGGCTGGGAGGCCGCGCTCAATATCGAGAACCGATACCAGCGACCGCCTGCGCCTGCCCGTGGTATCGCCCGGCTGCGCGCGATCGCGCTGCGCCTGCGTGTGTTCGCGATCATCCTGCTCGGCTGGCTGCGACTGCCGCGGCGACTGCGCGCGTTCTTCAAGGCGCTGGCGGCGGCAACCACAGACCTCGAACGCAGGCTGGACGAGGATCGGCCGGAGCGCGACCGCGACGCACACGCGTTGCTGGCGTGGACCGAACGCTTCTTCGACGAACTCGTGCCCGCCTACTCGGTGCAGATCTTCAACGATTTCCTCGCCCAGCAGATGTTCCATGTGGTCGGACTGCAGTTGCGCCGAGCCGGCCTCGCCGAGGAAGCGGCGCTCACCCTGCGCAACGAATTGTTCTGCGGCGAGGACGGTGTCGACAGCGTCGATCCGGTGCGGTCGGCACTGGCACTGGCCGCGCGGGTGCGCGCCGACTCGGCGCTGCGTGCGCTGTTCGACGGTCCTTCCACCGCGCAGCAAGTGTGGGCGTCCCTGTCGGAAGACCGGTTCGCGACCTTCCGCGCGGCGTGCCTGCGCCACATCGCCGAGTTCGGCGACCGCACGGTGGACGAACTCAAGCTGGAGACCGATCCGCTCGGCGAGCACCCCGAACGACTGGTGCCCATGCTGCGGAATTACCTGCGTGGCGGGCAGAACGCCGATGACATGATCGCGCGTGAGCGGGCGATCCGGCGTGCGGCCGAGCGGACGGCGGCCGAGCTGTTCGCAGGTGAAGGCGTGCGGCGGTGGGTTTTCCGGCTCGCGCTTCGGCTCGCCCGCGAACACGTGAAGCAGCGCGAGAACATGCGGCTGGGCCGCAGCCGCGCCTTCGGTCTGCTCAAGCGGGTGTTCCGGGAGTACGGCAGGCGACTGCACGCCGACGGCCTGGTGGGCGATCCGCGCGACGTCTTCTGGCTCACCTACGAGGAGATCGCGGCCCTCACCCGCGGAACGGCGGTGGACACCGACATCACGCGTACCGTCGCCCTCCGCAAGGCGGATTACGACCGCTGGCAGGCTCAGCGCCTGCCCTCCCGCATCGTCACGACCGGGATCGCCGCGTCGGGGATCAGCGATCCGGCACTGGAGCAACCGGGCCCGGACGCTGCCGAGGGAGCGCGCGTGCTGCACGGAATCGGTTGCGCCCCAGGTCGCGTCGAGGCTCCCGCGCTGGTCCTGGACACCCCGGATCCGGACGTCGCGATCGATGGGCAGATCCTCGTCGCCGCGACCACCGACCCGGGCTGGGTGTTCCTCATGGTCGCCGCGGGCGGCCTGGTCAGCGAACGAGGCAGCCTGCTCTCCCACACCGCCATCATCGGACGCGAACTCGGCATCCCCACGGTCGTCGGCGTGCCCGGAGTCACCCGCCTGATCGGAAACGGTGACGTCCTGGTGCTGGACGGCCGCGCGGGAACCGTGACCCTCGGGCAGGAGCGACGACCATGACCGCACCCGATCTGGCCCACGGCGAGAATTTCAGCCTGGAGCACTATCTCGACCCAGCCGCGCACACGTTCGACCAGCGCTTCGCGGAATTCCGGCCCTACGCGCAGCACGCTCGCGGCAGCGGGTTCGTGTTGCGAGAAGTGGCCGGGCCGTCCGGCGCGGTCGTCCCGGTGCGCGATCCGGCGACCGGCGCGACCGACGAGCTGATCATGCTCGGGTCCAACAACTACCTCGGCCTGGGCAACGAGCCGAGCATCGTCGAGGCCGCCATCGCCGCCATTCGCGAATATGGCGTGGGACACGGCGGCCCGCCCTTGCTCAACGGCACCACCACTTTGCATCGGCGGCTCGAGGAACGGCTGGCCGAACTGAAGGGCTGCGAGTCGGCCATGGTCTTCTCCTCGGGCTACGCGGCCAATGTCGGCTGGGTGACCGGTCTGCTGCGCAGAGGCGACGTGCTGCTCTACGACGAACAGAACCATGCCAGCCTGTACGACGGCATCCAGCTCGGCCGGGTGCGCTCGATGGCCTTCGCGCACAACGATGTACGCCAGCTGCGCCACCGGCTGATGCAGATCCGCTGGCGCAATCCAGGGGCGAACGTGGTGGTGGCCGTCGAGGGCGTGTACTCGATGGACGGCGACATCGCACCGCTGCCGGAGATCCGCGCGCTGTGCGACGCCTTCGGCGCGTGGCTGGCGGTGGACGACGCGCACGGCACCGGAGTACTCGGCGCGCGCGGGCACGGCACCGCCGAGCATTTCGGGCTCGGTCCGGGATCGGTGGAGCTGACCATGGGCACGTTCTCGAAGGTCTTCGCGGGCACCGGCGGCTTCGTCACCGGGTCGCGAGACCTGGTGGACACGCTGCGCTTCTTCGCCCGCTCCTACATGTTCTCCGCCGCGCTCGCCCCCTCGGTGGTCGCGGCGGTGCTCGCCGGAATCGACTTCCTGGCCGCGCATCCCGAACGCGTGGCGCGACTGCACGACAACGTCGGCTACTTCGTGCGCGGGCTGCGCGCGATGGGTTTCGCCGTCGACCCGCAGACCGCGATCATCCCGCTGCTCGTACCACAGCGTCTCGCCGTCGCCGACGTGGTCACCGCTCTGCATCGGGAGGGTGTGTTCGTCAACGGCGTCGAATTCCCGGCCGTGCCCCGCGACCAGCAGCGCCTGCGGATCAGCATGATGGCCACCCTCACCCGCGACCACCTCGACCGCGCACTGGACCGCATCGACACCGTCGCCCGCCGCTTCGGCTTCCATCCCGAACAGGAAGGGATCGCTTGACATGACCGACACCGTGATCGCCGCGGCCGGGACCGACGCCGAACGGCTGCTGGTACACGCCGCGCTGGCCGCACCCAGCGGCGAAGAACGCGCGGAACTGGTCGAGCTGGCCCACCGGGTCACCGATTGGGCGGCCTTCTTCGAGTTGGCACAGCTCAACGCGACCGTCCCGCTGGCGCGGCGCTCGCTGATCGCCGCCGAGGTGTACGAGCTGGTGCCGCCCCTGGTCCGGGTGCGGTTCGACGCCGTCACCGAGCAAATCGCGACCGCCAACGACCGCCGCCTGGCCGGGGCGGTGGAGCTGGTGCGGCGGCTCGACGAACGCGGTGTGCGCTGCGTGGTGCTCAAGGGCATGCTCTTCGCCACCGAGATCTACCGCGACCCGCGCTACAAGCGCATGAACGACCTGGACATCCTGCTGGAACCGGACCAGGTCGACACGGCCGTCGAGGTCTACCGTGAACTCGGCCTGTTCGCGACCTCCGAGCTGCTCGGCAAGCCGCCCAAGGCGCGGGCCGAGCGATCCCACCACCTGCCGTCGTTCGTCTCGCGCGACGGCGCGCTCGTGGTGGGCACGCACTGGGGCCTGATCACGCCGCTGGCGCCCTACACGGTGGACTACACCGCGATATGGAAACGTGTGCGTCCCATCGACTTCCACGGCGTACCCGCGTGGGCGATGGCGCACGAGGACAACCTGCACCATCTGGGCATCCACCTGCCCTACTACAAAACCGGCGTACGCGAACTCGGCGACATCTGGAACCTGGCCCGATACGCGGGCACGGACCTCGACTACGACCTGCTTTCCGGTCAGATCGCGGCGGCGGGCAGCGAGGGCCTGATGTACCACGCTCTCGCCCTCGCGCACCGGCTGGTGCCGAACCCCGACTTCGCGGCGCTGCTGGACCGGATCGCGCCCCGCGTGGGTCGATTCACCCGCGCCGACACCGCGCGCAAGGTCGCCGACGTGCACACGTTGCTGCGCAGCCGTTCCACCCACACCTCCCGGATCGAGAAGGCCTACACCGAATTCAATATGACCGCTGACGCGCGGGAGAAGCTGGACGGCTTCGCGCGGCTGTGGTCCGGGCTGCTCCTGGTCCCCGGCGCCGAGGCGGCCAGGATGAGTTCGCTGCGCGATCCGGGCGCGGTGGCCGCCGTCGGGGCCCGCTTGGTCGCGCCCTACCGTCTGACCAGGGTGTTCCAGCGTGACCTCGGCCGGTGGCTGTTCCCCGCCGCGCTGGCCAAGACGGTCTACGACCTCGGCGCGGCATACGCTGGGGAACTCCGGTCCCGCACCGGGCTCGGCGGTGCGCGGCCGCCCGGCATCGACGACTACGCCGCCCGCCTCGGGCTGACCAGAGCGGACCTGCGAGCAGTACTGGACAGCCAGGAATGAGCCCACGGCCGACCGTGCTGTGGGATCTGGACGGCACGTTGATCGGGCAGCGGCGGCGCACCTTCGCGACGCTGATGCCCGCGGGCGCGGCTTGGGTGTTCCGCGATCTCGTCCCACCGCACCGCTTCCTGCCCCTGCTGCGCCGCACGCTGGGTGACGTGCGCGCCAACGACAGCGACCACACCAACACGGAGCTGATGGTGCTGCTGCTCGCCCAGCGTCTCGGCACCGGCCGTGACGTGGTCGCGGACCGCCTCACCCGGTTGGCCGAGGTCGAATTCGCGAGGCTGCGAGCGTGTTTCCCGCCGCGCCCGGCGGCGGTGGCGACGGTGCGCGGGCTGGCGGAGGCGGGTGCGCGGCAAGTGGTCGCGACCAACCCGTTGTGGCCGCGCAGCACCGTCGAGGCCAGGATCCGTTGGGGCGGAATTGATCTCGCTTCGTTCGCCTTCGTCACCAGCGGTGACACCATGCACCGCGCCAAGCCGCGGCTCGAGTTCTATCGCGAACTGCTCGACCAGTTGGGCGCGGCCGCGGGTGACTGCGTCATGGTCGGCAACGACCCGGCTCACGACGGTCCCGCCGCGCAACTGGGCATCCCGGTCTTCCTGGTCGGCCCGCCCACCACCGGCATACCGCCGGCCGTGGCCCGGACCGGACTGGTCACGGTGGGCGATCACCACGCACTACGCCGATGGCTCGGCATCGAGGAGGATTCGTGCTCGTCGTCCTGAACCCGCGAGCGAACGCGGGTACCGCACTGCGGCGCTGGGAGCCGGTGGAATCCGCCCTGCGCGACCGTCACCCGCACCTGTCGGTCGAACTGCCCGCCGACGCCGGGCACGCCACCGACCTCGTGCGCGCGGCCGTCACCCGGCCCGATCCGCCTCCGGTGCTGGTCGCCGCGGGCGGCGACGGCATGGTCAACCTGGTGCTGAACGCGCTCATGGACCCGGCAACCGACCACCCGCGCGCTCCCGGCTGCGCACTGGGCGCGGTGGGGCTGGGCAGTTCGAACGACTTCCACAAACCGGTGCCCGGCACCGGACGTATCGGCACCGTTCCGGTGCGGGTCGACGCCGCGCGCGCCGAATTCGTCGACGTGGGCAAGGCGTGCGTGCTGCTGGCCGACGGCACGCGTGCGGTGCGCTACTTCCTGCTCAACGCCAGCATGGGGCTGGTCGCCGCGGGCAATCATTCCTTCAACCACGCCACCGGGGTGGTCGGCTGGCTCAAGTCGCGCAGCGTGGAGGCCGCCATCATCGCCACCGCACTCGCCACCCTTGCCACCCATCGGCCGCTGACCGTCGCCGTTCGTGGCGGCGACTGGAGCCACGCGGCCCCGATCACCAACATCGGCGTGCTCAAGAGCGTGCACTTCGCCGGCGGCATGCGCTACGACACGGCGGTCACCCGCGCCGACGGCCGGTTCGATGTGAACATCTGGGCCGAGGCGGGGAAGCTCAGGACGCTCGGCTTGGTCGCGGGACTGTACGCGGGCCGATTCCGGCGGTCGCCGCTGGCGGTATGCCATCGCGATTCGGTCGTGGAGCTGCGGCCGGATCGTCCGGCGCCGCTGGAGTTGGACGGCGAGGTCACGATGGTGGAGTCGGCGCGGCTGGAGGTTCTGCCGCGGGTACTGAAGGTGTGTGCCGCGTGACGGTGGTGCTCGTCACCGGAGCGGCCAACGGCATGGGCGCGGCCACCATGGAACGCCTTGCGGCGCTGGGGTACACGGTCGAGGGATGCGACCGGGTCGCCGCGTCCGGAATCGCCCGGGTCGACGTGCGCGACGAAGAAGCGGTGAACCGCTGGGTTCGCGACGTGCACGCCAGGCACGGCAGCATCCATGCGGTCGTCACCTTCGCGGCGTACGGCGTCGTCGGCGCGGTCGAGGAGACCACGCCCGCAGAGGCCGCGGCGCTCTATGACACCAACGTCCTCGGCACGCACCGCGTACTGCGCGCGGTGCTGCCGTTGCTGCGCGCCCGAGGCGCAGGGCGCGTGATCGTCGTCAGTTCGGGAGCGGGCGCCGTCGCCGAGCCATACGGCGGTTGGTACTCGGCTACGAAGGCCGCCGTCGAGCGGATCGGCGAAGCCGCGCGCATCGAGGCCGCCGGGTCGGGCGTCCAGGTGTCGGTACTCATCCCGGGATGGACCGTCACCCCGATCATCGACACGGCGCGACACGTGTCGAGCCCGATCTCCGCCTACGACCACGACCGTGCCGCCGTGCTGGACCTCGTACGCGGCTACTTGGCCGCGGGACAGCCCGCCGCCGCGGTGGCCGACAAGGTCGCGATGATCCTGGCCTCGGACCGGCCACGGCAGACCTACCTGTGCGGCCGCGACGTCCGCTTGTCCTTCTGGACCCGCAGGCTGCTCCCGAGCCGGGTATACGAGCGAATGGTGCGCCGATACTACGGTTTCCGGCCGGAGCCTGCCCGCCCGCTGCCGAACGCCTTGCTCGGCGAGCTGCGGGCCACCACTGGTCCGCGGTCACCGGCGGACGGCTGACCAGGGCTTTTCCGGGCGGCCGGGCGGAGGGATCGACACCCCGCCCGGACCGCATAGGAGTTGTACCAGCTTCCGGCTGGCGAATCGGGGATTTCCGGTCGTCTCACTAGAATGGGGCGACCGTATTCGTCGCTTCCGGGAGCCAGCCGTGACCATCCAGCCCGTTCGCCTGTTCGGCGATCCCATCTTGCGTGCCCGCGCCGCGGAGGTCACCGCGTTCGATCGTGATCTGCGTCAGCTGGTGACCGACCTGACCGAGACGATGCACGACGACGGCGGTGTCGGGATGGCCGCGCCGCAGATCGGGGTCGGGCTGCGCGTGTTCGTCTACGACACGGGCGACGCCGCGGGGCATCTGGTCAACCCGCGGTGGGAGGTCGTCGGCGACGAGGAGCAGGTGGGGCCGGAAGGCTGCCTGTCGATTCCCGGCGTGCGCTACGACACGCGCAGGGCCCTGCGGGTGCGGGCAACCGGTGTGGACGTCGACGGCGCACCGGTCACGTTCGAAGCCGAAGGGTTGCTGGCGCGGTGCGTGCAGCACGAGACCGATCATCTCGACGGCGTGCTGTTCATCGACCGTCTCGACCCGGCCCAGCGCAAGGAGGCGATGCGGGTGATCCGCGAATCCGATTGGTTCGCGGCGGGCTCGACGGTGCGCCCGGCCCGTTCGATGAGCGGTGCGGGTCGGCCCAACCCGTTCGGAGCGGGCCGCTGATGCGCGTCGTCTTCGCGGGCACCCCGGAACCGGCGGTTCCGTCGCTGCGGCGTCTGCTGGAATCGGGGCGCCACGAGGTCGTCGCCGTGGTGACGCGGCCGGACGCGGTCGCGGGGCGCGGCCGGAAGGTGACCAGGTCGCCGGTCGGCCTGCTGGCCGACGAACACGGCATCCCGGTGTTCACCCCGCGGCGGCCGTCGGTGCCGGAATTCGTCGCGCGGCTCACCGAATTGGCGCCGGACTGCTGTCCCGTCGTCGCCTACGGCGCGCTGCTACCCCAGCAGGTGCTCGACATCCCGCGCTTCGGCTGGATCAACCTGCATTTCTCGCTGCTGCCCGCGTGGCGCGGCGCGGCGCCGGTGCAGGCCGCGATCGATGCGGGCGACGAGATCACCGGCGCCTCCACCTTCCAGATCGAGGCCGGACTGGACACCGGCCCGGTCTTCGGCATGGTGACCGAGAAGATCACCGTCACCGACACCGCGGGCACTCTCCTGGAGCGGCTGGCCGACAGCGGCTCGCGCCTGCTGGAAGCGACGCTCGACGGAGTGGAGGACGGGAGCTTGCAAGCGGTCCCGCAGTCCACCGACGGTGTCTCGTACGCGCCAAAGGTCGGCGTCGAGGTCGGGCACGTGCGCTGGGATCTGCCCGCGCTGGCCATCAGCAGGCGGATCCGCGCGGTCACTCCCGCGCCGGGGGCGTGGACCGAGGTCGGCGGCACCCGGTTGAAGCTGGGGCCGGTCGAGTTGGTCGAGGAGGAATTGCCGGAGCGGGTGATCGAGGTCCGCAAGTCCGGTGTGTTTGTCGGCACCGCGACAACCGCGGTGCGGCTCGACCAGGTGCAGCCGCAGGGCAAGCGCATGATGGCCGCGCTCGACTGGGCGCGCGGCGCCCGCCTGCAGCCGGGCGCGGTGGTCGAATGACGCGCGGCAATCGGCCCGGCGACGGCAACGCACGCGACCGGCGGCGCGACGAACGAGAGGCCGCGCCGAATCGTTCCGGCGAGGCAGGCCGGGCACGCGCGCAGGGCGGCGGGAAGCAGCAGGATCGCGACGCGGCGGACAGGTCGCGGGCGACCGGTCGGCGTTCCGGCGGTGGGCGCGCCGAGGCGGGCGGCCGTGATCGCGACGAACGGCGCGGCTCCACCGGACGACGCTCGGCGGCGGGCCGATCGGACCGTTCCACCGGCGGGCGCCCGGCTTCGCAAACCGCGCCGCGCCAAGGGGCCAAAGCCGCCGGACGGCCAAGGGAATCCGCCGACCCGCCGCGGTCGGTCGCCAGGGATGTGCTGCGGGCGGTCCGTGAGCGCGATGCCTACGCAAATCTCGTTCTGCCCGCGCTGCTGCGAGAACGGGGATTGTCGGGTCGGGATGCCGCACTGGCCACCGAACTCGCCTACGGCGCGTGCCGGTCGCTGGGACTACTGGACGCGGTGATCGCCGAAGGCGCGGGCAGGCCGATCGAGGAGATCGACGGACCCTTGCTGGACGTGCTCCGGCTCGGCGTCTACCAGTTGCTGCGCACCCGGATCGGCGCGCACGCCGCCGTGGACACCTCCGTCGCGTTGACGCGCGCCGAATTCGGTGCGGGCAAAGCCGGTTTCGTCAATGCGGTGCTCCGGCGCGCGGGGGAGAAGACCCCCGAGCAATGGGTCGACGCGCTCGCGCCCGCCGACCCCCTCGGCCGGTTGGCGTTCGAGTATGCCCATCCGGTCTGGATCGCGCAGGCGTTCGCCGACGCGCTGGGCGCGCGAGCGGCGGAACTGCGCGACGTGCTCGCCGCCGACGACGCCCGCCCGCTGGTGCACCTGGTGGCCCGCCCCGGCGACATCACCGCGGAGGAACTCGCGCTGGTCACCGGCGGCGAGGAGGGCCGCTGGTCGCCGTACGCGGTCTATCTGGACGGCGGCGATCCCGGCAAGCTGGAGCCGGTCCGCGAGGGCATGGCGGCGGTGCAGGACGAAGGCAGCCAGCTGGTGGCGCTGGCGTTGACCAGGGCCGCGCTCGACGGCCCGGACACCGGTCGCTGGCTCGACCTGTGCGCAGGGCCGGGCGGCAAGGCCGCGCTGCTGGGGGCGATCGCCGCGATCGACGGTTTCCGGGTGGACGCGGTCGAGCCCGCCGCGCACCGCGCCGAGCTGGTCCGCAAAGCCGTGCACGACCTGCCGGTGGACGTGCACGTCGCCGACGGCCGCGCCAGCGGACTGACCCCGGGCTACGACCGCATCCTGGTCGACGCCCCCTGCACCGGCCTCGGAGCGCTGCGCCGTAGACCTGAGGCGCGCTGGCGGCGCACCCCGGCGGACGTCCGGGAACTGGTGGTGTTGCAGCGCGAATTGCTCACCGCCGCATGGGATCTGCTGCGCCCCGGCGGGGTCGTGGTGTACTCGACATGCTCGCCGCATCTGCCGGAGACGGTGTCCATCGTCGCCGATGCCGTGCGCCGCCTCGGCGCCGAGCAGCTCGACACCCGCGAACTGCTGCCCGGCGTCACCGATGTCGGCGACGGGCCGGGGGCACAGTTGTGGCCGCACCGGCACGGTACCGACGCCATGTTCGTGGCGGCGCTGCGCAAGCCGCGCTGAGCGGGGTCATTCCCGGCTGGATTGCTCCCGCAAGCGGGCTAGGGTCTTGGCGAGGATGCGCGAGACGTGCATCTGGGAGATGCCCATCTGCTGCGCGATCTGCGTCTGGGTCATCGATTCGAAGAACCGCATGGTGAGGATGCGTCGTTCCCGCTCCGGCAACCCGGCCAGCAGCGGACGGATCGCGACGTACTCCTCGACCCGATCGAACTGGGACTCCTCCTCGCCGAGGGTGTCCAGGAGCGAGGCGTCGGTGTCGCGGCCGAGCGTGGCCGCGTCGATCGAACTCGGCTGGTAGGCGTTGCCCGCGATGACCGCCTGGGTCACCTCGTCCGGGTCGACGTCCAGCTCGGCGGCGATCTCCTTCGCCGTCGGCGAGCGGCCGAGAGTCTGGGAGAGACTGTCGATCGCCGCGCCGATGCGTAGGTGAGTCTCCTTGACACGCCGCGGCACTCGCATCGCCCAGGTGTTGTCGCGGAAATACCGGCGGACCTCACCCATGATGGTCGGCACCGCGAAAGACAGGAAGTTGGAGCCGCGCTCGACGTCGAAACGGTCCACCGCGTGCACCAACCCCACCCGCGCGACCTGGGTCAGGTCGTCGAACGGCTCACCACGCCCGCTGAACTTCCTGGCGATGTGGTCGGCGAGCGGAATGCAGCGGCTGATCAGTTCCGCGCGCAGCGCGCTGTGCCGCGCGGTCCCCGCCTCACTGGAGGCGAGCTGCTCGAAGAGCAATCCGACATCGTCGTAACCGGGAACCGCGCCCGCCGCCTCCAGGGTCTCCTCGGCATCGGTCTCGTCCTCGGTGGTCAGCGTGTCGGCGTCGTCGTCGCGCTGGGAGTCGTACACGGTGTCTTCGTCCGCCACTACGCCTTCCCCCGGACCCGACGGAACTCGACCGTCGTCGGATATCCGGAGACCGTCGCGTCGAACGAATCCTGGGTCGCCTCCACCGAGTCGGTGAGGGTGCGCAGCACGTGCCAGCCGAAGCTGCGCTGATCGGGCAGCCCCGGCTTCTCCGCCAGGCCGTCGACCCGGACGAGCAACACGGTGTCGCCGACGGTGAAACGGCAGTTCAGGCTCGATTCCGGGGCGGCGACCGCGATCAGGGTCGAGCAGACCTCGTCGACGGCCAGCCGGATATCGGCCACCTCGTCCAGTGTGAAATCGCTGAGTAGGACGAGTGTTTCGGCGAGCCCACGCACGATGGGCAGTTGTGTCACCGACGCCGCCACCCGAATCTCCACCGGGGTGCTGTAGAGCCCCTGTTCCGCCGAAATATTGATCACCCTATGCAGGCTACCCACTCCCGCGCTGGACAACCCTGGGTACCGTTAGACTCCGGCGTTGTGTCCAACCCGATTCACCCGCGTCCGGCCGCTCCGATGATCGCCCCCTCCATCCTGTCCGCAGACTTCGCGCACCTCGCGGACGAAGCGGCGGCCGTCGCAGGCGCCGACTGGCTGCACGTGGACGTGATGGACGCGCACTTCGTGCCGAATCTCACGCTCGGCCTCCCGGTGGTGGAGAGCCTGCTGAAGGCGACCGAGATCCCCCTCGACTGCCACCTGATGATCGAGAATCCGGGCCGCTGGGCGCCGCCGTACGCCGAGGCGGGCGCGCACAACGTGACCTTCCACGCGGAGGCGACCGACGATCCGATCGCGGTGGCCCGCGACATCCGCGCCGCGGGCGCCAAGGCGGGGCTCTCGGTGAAGCCGGGCACGCCGATCGAGCCGTACCTGGAGATCCTGCGCGAATTCGACACGCTGCTGGTGATGAGCGTGGAACCCGGCTTCGGCGGGCAGTCGTTCATTCCGGAGGTGCTGCAGAAGGCGCGCGTCGTGCGGAACCTGGTCGATGCCGGTGAGCTGCGGCTGCTGGTCGAGATCGACGGCGGGATCAACGCCGACACCATCGAGGCGGCGGCGGAGGCGGGTGTGGACTGCTTCGTCGCCGGTTCCGCGGTCTACAGCACCGCCGACCCCGCGGCCACCGTGGAGAAGCTGCGCGGCCAGGCGGCCTCGGCGTGGGCCCGCTGAACGGTGCTAGCCGGTCCGCGTTCCACGCGCGGCGACCGCGCGGATCGTCTCGATCACCGCGCTGATCGGCGGGCGGCGGGCGCCGGCCTCCGGTGACCGGATCCACACGCGATACCCGGTGCGCTCGTCGTCCGGTGAGGGCAGCACCACTTGGCTGCCCGTGCAGGCCACCGCGGCGTAGAGGCGGAACAATTCGGCCGAGACCGCCGGGCTGACGGCGTCCGGCCCGGCGGGGCCGGTGAGGAACGTCCAATGCTTGGCTCGCGGATGGTCGACCACCGGCCCGGCGATTCCGTCTTGGGCGAGTCGCCGTAGCACCTGCTCGCCGAGTTCGGCGGGCATGGTGACGGCGCCGTAGTCGACACCGATGTGCAGGAGAATGCGGTGCGAACCGGGATCCATCGATGCGGGCAGCTGGAATTCGCGCCGATACCGTGAGCAGCGAACTTCCGGCGTCGAATCGAGAAATGTGGTCACACTGCGCCCCCAGCTGCGTTCGACCCAATTTGTCCCACTGTGTTCTCCGGCTTTCTCGAGGAGTGAACATCGTGTGGCAGGCTTCCCGCTTGTCGGGCATGTTCCCTGGTAGAGCGTGTCATCGGACTGCATGGTCGGGAAAGTTGAACGCGAGAAGTCAGCCGCGTAACGATATCGCCTCCCGCGCCGTCCGAGCGCGGAATCTGCGTTATAACCGTGTTTCGTTCGAGTATCGAGAATGAATCCGCAAACTCTCTGCGGGGTAAATTAATTCGTGCGGTACGCCAAATGCCGCAGAATAATCATGGATATGTCGTCCGTCCGGGTGATCACGGCGGGTGTGGACATATTTCGTTCCATTTTCGATGGGACCGGCCGGTTCCGCCCGCCTCGGCCCGCCCTGCGGTCGGTTCCGGCGCGGGTCCCGGTCCGCCCTCGGCGGGCACGGAACGCGGCTGTCTACGGCGACCCCGCGTCACTAGGCTGAGGAGGGGCGGGAATAGCGGCAGGGTCCCGCGCTGTTCCGCAACCGGAAGACAACGACGCGACAGGAGTCACAGCACATGTTCACAGGCATCGTCGAGGAACTCGGCGAGATCGTCGCCAGCGAGCGGCTGACCGACGCCGCGCGGCTGACGATCAAGGGCAAGCTGGTGACCTCCGATGCCGGGCACGGTGATTCGATCGCCGTGAACGGAGTGTGCCTGACCGTCGTGGAGGTGGTCGGCGGCGACTCGTTCACCGTCGACGTCATGGCGGAGACGCTCAATCGCTCCAGCATCGGCAAGCTGGACGTCGGCGCCAAGGTGAATCTCGAGCGCGCCGCCGCTCTGAACAGCAGGCTCGGCGGCCACTTGGTCCAAGGCCATGTCGATGGCACCGGCACCGTGCTCTCGCGCACTCCGTCGGACAACTGGGACGTGGTGCGGATCTCGCTGCCCGAGAACATCGCCCGCTACGTCGTGGAGAAGGGGTCGATCACCGTGGACGGCATCTCGCTCACCGTCTCCGGCCTCGGCGTCTCCGACGAGCCCGCCGAGACCGGCAGCAGCGACTGGTTCGAGGTCTCCCTCATCCCCACCACGCTCTCCCTGACCAACCTCGGCTTCGCCACCGTCGGCACCACCGTCAACCTGGAAGTCGACGTGATCGCCAAGTACGTCGAACGCCTCCAGCAGCGCGGCTGACAGTGGCCGCCTCGCTCGTCCCCGCCCGCCCACGAGGCTGCGCGGCGGAGATCGCGTTCCTGACAGAGCTGCCGCGACGCCGTCATACGAGCTGCCACCCCCACGCGGAGTCACGGTGACCGCCGACCGCGCGAGTTCGGTGAGCATCGTCTCGACCGGTCGGATCGGTATCACTCCGGCAGGCCAGCGAATCGGCATCACTACGGGCTCCGAGCGAGGCGAGACAGATCAGGCCCAGCCTGCGCCCGAGCGAGCATCCGAGCCACCCTCCCATCTGCCAACCGGCAGGCGCGGATGGCCGCTACGAGCTCAGATCTCGAGACGCCGTGGCAGCCGACGGTTTTCATGCCGGGCGGCGGGCCGCGGCGAACATACGGGTCGGTTGATCCCAGCACCGAGCGCCCAGCGCACCTCGACCACGACTTTCGAGCGAAGCGAGACCGAGCATGCGCCGTTCGCGGCCCGGCTCGCGTCCCCTTTCCCGAATCGCCTTGGCGGACCGGCGCGGCCAGATGTAGTCGTTGCCGATGACGG